>CAIUUT010000067.1 GCA_903902445.1 uncultured Candidatus Marinamargulisbacteria bacterium | reverse complement strand
ATGAGCGCTACATTCTTCCCAGCTAATAGAGGCTTAGAGAGGGCAAATACTAAGTCGGTCATTTCCCTTAATCCAACTAACTTACGCTGTAAGGTTAGTTCGTTGTTTTTAAGTTTAGAAAAGTCTAAAATATCGTTAACTAGGGCCGATAGGCGTTTCCCACTTGAAACAACTAATCCTAAATCTTGATTAACTGTAACTGGCAGATCCCCTCTAGCTCCATCAATTAGTGATTCCGTTATCCCAATAATGCCGTTAAGCGGTGTGCGTAGTTCATGACTGGTATTAGCCAGAAAATCATCTTTTAGTTTGTCGGCTTTATGAAGATTATCAAGAGCTCGTTGTTGGTTACTTAATGATTCAGCTTGGGCGTCTTCTTTTTCTTTTTTTAAATCATTAATCTTATCAGCAAGTGCTAGCGATAATATCAGGACAATACCCGCTATACCAATTTGCATGCATTTTTCAGTAAAGAGATTGCTGGGTAGAAGGCCGGCGCCTCTAAATGCATAGATAATTGTTGCGACTAGGAAAAATACCCATGAAAATAAGTATAATCTCGCTGGCTGATATCCTTTTCTCAACACAAGTGCCCCAGCACTAATTGCTGATACACAAGCAAAAATAGCTAAGATAGTTGAGATAGTCATATGATAATAAAAAGGGATAATCCAGCAAAGAACAGCATTAATAAACGCCGAATAAATAATGCTTTTAATTATTATATTGAATTTAGGAATATTTTTAGAGGCCATTAGAAAGTCTTGAGTAAATTGCAAGGCAAAAATTATAGTTAGCATAATAGTAAAAGATTCATAGTTAGAATCAAAAACAGCTTGCTTTGTCCATAATAATTGCATCGTGTACCCATCTATTTGAGATTGCATCAAAAGATACGCAAAAATGAAGAAAACATAGGTTAAATAAAACCGATACTTTGTCGTAATATATAGGAAGCAGTGATACAAAATCATAATAATAATTATTCCGTAAAACATACCGTTAACCCATTGATCAAAATGATCAGTTTCTAGCATTTTATTAGGGGTTAATAAGGCAACTGGGAATACAAGCGTATCAACGGATTTTACCTTAAAATATATATTTATTGTTGTTTCTCTAGCTAGTTGTACTGGAATGACATAATTTTGATGTTGGATTATTCTGTTTGGATGCTTCTTCCCAGCTTCCCCCACTAAATGTGCTTGATTATCGACATAATAAACATAAATGTCATCTAGAAGAGGATAATTTACGTAAAGATACCAAAGCAAATTACTTGATCTATTTATTATGGATAATTTAAACCAATAGCTAAAGTTGTCGTAACCAAAATTTGGCACATCATCCGTAGATTGTATAAATTTTGATTGGTATTCCGTCATTAGAACATCATCAATCGTTAATTTGCTGGTTTTATCACTTAATATTTGGAAAGTTTTTCCCAAAGCATATTTATTTTGCGTATCATTTAGAATCAAGTTGTTGGAGGAAAAAGCCCAGCCAGTAATAATTAGAAGAAATATTGATGAAATTTTTAAAGTTAGAAAGTTTCGATTCTTAGATATTTTTTGCATGACTACTTTAAAATGATGCAGTAAATACAAATTATAGTCAATAAAAGACGTTCATTTACCCTAAGATTTATGTTTCTCTGTATGCAGAGTCAACTTAGAGCGTGATTCTAAGTTACACTTTTAGCTTTTCATAAGCTTGTGTAATTTCTTTCATCTTAGCTTCCGATAGGCGCCTAAACTCTTCCCCTAGGTGCGCAACGACATCTGGATGAAACTTCTTCACCAACTCACGATAAGCCTTCTTTATTTCCTCTTGGCTGGCGCCTTCTGCTAAACCAAGAACTTTATAATACTGACCATTCCCTGATGAACTCGCCGAAGAGGTGCCTGAGTGGCGATTATAGACCGTTTGCTGATCTTCCGAGCTAATTCCTAGTAGTTTCACCACTTTATTAAGGAACTCTTCTTCCTTAGCATGAAACTCAAAATCGCTATGTGCAATTTGGTAGAGTAACTCCAACATTACTAATTTTAATTCGCTGGAAAACTGATTGTTTATCTCTTGGCTTAGCTCCTCTAGACTATGCTCTTTTTTAAGTTCACTTCGCAAAAGATCCTCTACCCACAAGAGCGCACTGTTGGAAAAATTAAGTTTGGTTTGAAAGAAATTCTTAAAGGTTTGAATCTCCACGGTTTCCACTTTGCCATCCACATTTATTAACTGAGCGCTAATTCTGGTTAAGAGCTCTACAAAATGGTTGTGTTGTGGGGACTGAGTGTTCATATAGGAATAAATATTATTATTCTTAGTAATGATGTTGAAGATCGATGAGGCGATAAAGATAAAAATAAGTAGTGGGAAAAAAGCAAAAATCAGACCCAATATTACGAAAAATATCCTAAAACCAAAAAGAAATAAAACCAGCATCAACACTATCCAAAGCCAATTATTACGGTTGTTGTAGGATTTGTACTCCATAGAAAACTCCTTAAATTTTAATGAAGATATTATTGCATATTAGCGCTAAATTGTTATACTTTTTTTATGGCGAAGCTGAAACTGGATTTGCATGATATCTATAATAAAGGCAATGAGATTGAAATGGAGCTACACAGCATCATTCGTGAAGCCGTTATGCGAAAAATAGAGCTGGTGGAGATTATTCCTGGCAAGGGCAGCGGACAGTTGAAAAAGACCGTACTCCGTTTTCTGAATCGCCCCGAGATCAAGGCGTTATATCATCGGCTAGAGAAAGATAGCAATAATTTTGGGAGAGTGTTTATCCACTTCAAGTAAGTTTCTGTCTTCCTTGACTGCTTGACGAAGCTCTGGCATCACGATAAGGTATAATAAACGACACATGGACTATTAATTGATTATGAACCATTTACTTATTGTTGGCTTAGGCAATCCCGGAAATAATTACGCACTTACACGCCATAACATCGGCTATATGGTTGTCGATAAACTTGCCAGTCAATGTGGCACTGGAAAGTATAAAGTCGAACGAGGTATCTGCGAACACACGACTATTAGTATCGAGGGCACCAAAGTATACTTAATGAAGCCCTTAACCTTTATGAATAATAGCGGACAAGCCGTAAACTGGATACAAACTTTCTATAAAATTCCAACCGAGGACATATTGGTTATCTATGATGACATCGCCATTGCTTTTGGTCTTCTGCGACTTCGTAAAAATGGATCGGCGGGTGGACACAATGGCCTAAAGTCGATTATTGAGCATATCGGACAAGATTTCGCCAGACTACGTTTGGGCATTCTGCCCGAACATCCTGTTGGCAATTTAGCCAATTTCGTTTTGGATAACTTTAACAAAACAGAGCTGCAACAAGTTAAAGCTACCTTAGACCTGATGCCTGAGGTCATTAGCTGTCTACTAAAAGAAGGTTTTGATAAAGCCATGAATAAGTATAATTGAGGAGATTATTTTGACCAAGATTTTATGGAAACCTGGAAATATGCTTAACCCCTTACCGGTGGTGCTTATTACCTGCGGAGATTTTGAGGGGGAACATAATGTTCTCACCATAGCGTGGACAGGCATTATTTGCACCAATCCCCCACTTACCTATATTTCCGTAAGGCCCGAGCGGTTTTCCTATAACCTTCTGAAAGAGTCAGGAGAGTTTGTCATAAACTTGCCAACAGCAAAAATATGTAAAGCGGTTGACTACTGTGGCGTAAAGTCGGGCCGAGACGAGGATAAGTTTATAACTCAGAAATTAACCCCGCTTAAAGCAGATTTTGTGAAAGCCCCACTTATACAGGAATGCCCCGTAAATATTGAATGTAAGGTCTTGGAAATAAAAGAGCTTGGCTCTCACCATATGTTTACGGCTGAGATTATGGGGGTACATGTGGAGGATTCCTATATTAATGAAAACGGGGCTTTTGCTTTTCATAAAACGGAGTCCATCTGCTACGCGCATGGCCACTACTACCAGCTGGGACAACAGCTTGGACACTTTGGTTTCTCCGTTAAAAAACCTGTGAAAAAGAAGAAGAAACACTCCACCAAAAGAATTTAGCTATTTTGGGAATTAATTTCTTAGAGAAAGTGTTAGTTGTAATATGAATGTAATACAATAAATATTCTGAGAATTAGAAAAAATGATATACTTAAGTTGACAAACTAGAAGGAGAATCTATGCATAAATCAATATTTACTCAACTCATTTTAGCGGCGATACTATTGTGTCTTTTTAGCTTCACTTTGGCGGAAGACTACACTTTAGGTAAATGTTTCCAACTGGCTGTTTCCAGAAGCGAAACGCTGGCTGACCAAGAAGAACAAGTGATCCAAGCAGAAGAACACTTTAAGCAGGCCCAAAGCAGCAATCTGCCCAACATTAGCGGCCTCTTTTCTTACACCAAGCAAGACCAAGGCACTGACTTAACGAACATAAAACTTACGGCCTCACAGCCTCTTTTTCATGGCTTTCGCATTATTAACGCCATTAAGCAAAATGAAAAACTACTAAAGACCAAACAAGAAGCCTACCAATGGGCATACCTCCAGATATACTCCGATGTTTCTACGGCCTATTATTTACTAGTATATGCAATAAAAGACAAGCAGCTCCTCGAGGAACAGCAAAAATTATACGAAAAGCGTCTGCAAGAACTTAACGAGCGCCTGCAAATTGGGCGCTCTCGCAAAACTGAAATACTAAGCTTCGAAGTATCTATGGCGCTCCTAAAAACAACGATTTCTCAAATAGACTCGCAAATTTTGGCAGCTAAAACCTATCTAGGCTTTCTCTTAGGCGTTGAAGCAACTATTAGTCTCTCGGAAGAGAATAGCGCCTTACTGCCACCAACAAAAGATTTAGCCTACTACAAAGAGCGAATGGCTTTACGGCCCGACATTAAAGCGGCACAAAGTACCTTGGCAGGCTCTGCAATTGGAATTGAGCTTGCTTCAAGCAGCCAATGGTTACCCGCGGTTGATTTAAATGGCAACTTTTACGTTCAACATGCAGCCCCTAATCAAAATGTCGCTTGGGACGCCCAAATCTTATTTACCTTACCAACGTTCTTTGGATATAACGGACAGTCGAAAACCGATGAAGCCACTTCTATAAAACGCCAAGCAGAAATTGCCCTAGCTAAACTGCAACGCAAAACGGCTCAAGATATTGAAGACGTCTATAACCTTTTGGCCGCCGAAAAAGCACAAATACAATCCCTCACCAAAGCGGTGGAGCTGTCTGAAACAAATGTGCAAACTGTGCTGGCTGATTATCGCTATGGCTTAAGCAATAACCTAGATGTACTACAAGCGCTTAACGCCGCTATTGATATTAAAAGAAGTCTCAATAAATTACGCTATGCTTATAAAACAGATGCAGCAAAATTAGCCTCTTTAGTAGTGGATATTCCGTCCGTTGGAGGAACTAAATAATGGGAATTACAGAAGTAGCAATTCGCAAACCAGTAATGGCCTGGATGGTCATGGCCGCACTTATTTTCTTTGGGTTTGTCGGCTATTCTCGTTTAGGCATCAGCCAAATGCCAGACGTAGACTTTCCAACCATCTCTATTAGCGTGGCCTATCCTGGCTCAGCCCCAGAAATTGTTGAGTCGGACGTAGTTAATATCCTAGAAAATGCCGTTATGGGCGTTGAGGGGGTTAAGTCTATTTCTTCTTCCTGTAGAAACGGGTCAGCTCGTATTTCTATTGAGTTTGAACTAAATAGAAAAATTGATGCAGCACTGCAGGAAGTTCAAACCAAGGTTACTCAAGCACAACGTCTTTTGCCACAAACCATTGACCCTCCAGTAATTAGCAAATCTAACCCTGAGGACCAACCCATCATTTGGCTGGCACTAACTAGTACCAAGCATAGTAGACCAGAAATAATGACATATGTTAGAGACACTCTCAAAGATAAGTTTTCTAGCTTGCCTGGTGTTGGAGACATTATGCTTGGCGGTTATATTGATCCTGCCCTTAGGGTGTGGGTCAACAAATATGCTTTAAATAAATATGCCTTTACCGTACAAGATGTAATCAACTCCATTCAAAATGAACATATTGAAATTCCTGCTGGAAAAATTGATGACCCTAAAAAGCAATATACTATCCGCACACTAGGAGAAGCTAAAGACCTTCATGAGTTTGAAAAAATAAGAATTAACTCAAGAGGTGGACAACCTAACTATATTCCTATTTACCTTAAAGAGCTGGCTACCGTTGAGTCTGGACTCGCGGATGTAAACATGTTTAGCCGTGCTAATGGAAAAACAGCTGTCGGAATGGCCATCCTAAAACAACGCGGCTCAAATGCTGTAGAAGTCGGTAATGAAGTAAAAAAACGTCTTGCAGAAATAAACAAGGCGCTACCACCAGGAATGAATTTAAGTGTTAGAGTTGATACAACCAAATTTATAAATGAGGCAATTAAGGATCTACTTTTTACACTAATTCTTTCTGTATTCCTTACTTCTTTAGTTTGCTGGTTATTTCTTGGTTCTTGGTCTGCCACGCTCAATGTCCTTTTAGCTATACCTACATCCGTCGTAGGAACCTTTCTAGTTCTGTATTTTCTACATTTTACACTAAACACTTTTACGCTTATGGCCTTAAGCCTCTCTATAGGAATTGTTGTCGATGACGCCATTATGGTCTTAGAAAATATTATTCGCCATCATCAATTAGGTAAAACTCGTATGGAGAGTGCCAAAGTCGGAACACGAGAAATTACTTTCGCGGCTTTAGCTGCTACCTTTTCTATTATTGCAATTTTTCTTCCGATCGCCTTTATGAAAGGAATCATCGGTAAGTTCTTTTTTCAATTTGGTGTAACCATGACGGTAGCCGTACTGCTTTCTCTCTTTGAAGCTCTTACACTAACACCCATGCGTTGTTCTCAGTTCTTAAA
Organism: uncultured Candidatus Marinamargulisbacteria bacterium; assembly: GCA_903902445.1. Taxonomy (GTDB): domain Bacteria; phylum Margulisbacteria; class Riflemargulisbacteria; order GWF2-35-9; family GWF2-35-9; genus CAIUUT01. The sequence goes on along the minus strand of CAIUUT010000067.1, from coordinate 9,865 downwards.
TGATAGTGGACATACCACTCGCTTCGGAAAAGCAGTCGACGTTATCTTTAATAGAATTAGAGATGGCTATTCTTTCCTCTTAAAGATAGCGCTAAATCATCGTGTTCTCGTTTTCGTATCTACCCTTATTATCTTTGTGTTAAGTTTTTCTTGTCTTAAATATATCCGCAAAGAATTTGTTCCAGCTCAAGATCAAAGTATGTTTCAAATTCGGGTAAAAGCACCGGCAGGTTCCTCGGTTGATTATACAAACGAAAAAGTAAAACAAGTGGAAGCCTTCCTGCTAAAGAAAAAGGAATGTGAGGGTTACTTTGCAACTATTGGCGGCAATGGGGGAAATGATCCTACTGCTGGTATGATTTTTGTAACCTTAAAACCAAAATTTCAACGTGGATTCAATACCAAATTAAAGAAATTTCCTACTCAGCAAGACTTAATGAACATGTGGCGCGGAGCCATGAAAAAAAAGATTAATGGTTGTAAGGTATCTTTTGCAGACCTATCTATGAGAAGTTTTTCCTCTGGATCTGGCTTCCCAATTGAATTTACTGTAAGAGGACCAGATTGGGATGTATTAGGCGAAAGTGCGCTAAAGATCTTTTCGGAACTTGAAAAAAACCCTCATCTTACAGACGTAGGAACAGACTATCTACTGGGTAACGTAGAATACGCTATTGTGCCCGATCGCCAACTAGCATCTGCCTATGGAGTGAGTATGGCTACTATTGGACAAACGATTCAAGCTTTCATTGGTGGTGTAAAAGTTGCGCGTTACCAATCTGGCACCCATCGTTACGATATAGTTGTAAAACTTCCAGAAAATGATATTAATAAGAACAACATGCTCGAGGGCCTAAATGTTAGGAATAATCGAGGGGAGCTAATTCCACTAGTTCAAGTTGTTAGAATCACCAAACAACCTGCCCTACAAAGCATCTCTAGAATAGATCGCGAAAGAGCTATTACCATATACTCTAACGTAAAAACTGGCTACTCACAAAACCTAGCCATTAAGGAAGTGGAAGTCGTTGCCGCAAAACTTCTTCCAGCTGGATACCGAATTGTAATGACGGGTAATGCCCAAGCCTCAAGAGAATCTTCAGCAAGTCTGCTAGGAGCACTGTTACTTGGAATAGCCGTGGCCTATATGATTCTGGCCTCACAATTCAACAGCTACAAACATCCGATAATTGTGCTTATCGCACTTCCGTTCAGTGTTACTGGTGCGTTTTTAGCTTTATTATTAACGAATCAATCGCTAAATCTTTACAGTATGATTGGACTTATCCTCCTAATGGGTATTGTGAAAAAGAACTCTATTCTGTTGGTTGATTTTACCAACCAAGTGCGCGAAAAAGGCAGACCCGTTAAAGAAGCACTACTTGAAGCCTGCCCGATACGCCTACGGCCGATACTGATGACCTCTCTAGCCACCATTGCTGGAGCCCTGCCGTCCGCCCTTGCGCTTGGGCCTGGGGCTGAAACCCGTATTCCTATGGCTACAGCAGTAATCGGGGGCGTAATTGTCTCTACTGCATTAACGCTATTTGTGGTTCCTTGCTTTTATAGTCTTATTTGTAAGGATAAGCCCACAGCAATAGCTAAGAAATAGTTAAAACGGGGTGAGTTTTGTGGAACGCTTTTTTCGCCCTAAGCTAATATTACTTTAATTATATGGATTTATTTAAAATAATCCGTTAGAATATTTATTATATGGTAGACGCAGCAATAAGACCCTATATCTCTGAACAGGGGAAGCCTTACAATTTTTTCGTCATAGATGATTCTAAATTTATGATAAAATCTCTTTCGGATATTATTAGAAACAACTCAGGAAACGTAATTGGCACTGCCGAAGATGGTTTTGACGCCTTGGAAAAGCTGAAGCAACTAAGCGACCAAGTTGATATCATTACCCTTGATATTACTATGCCCAAGCTTGATGGCGTATCGTTACTGCCCATGATAAAAGGCATAACGCCTCAGGTTAAAGTAGTTATCATAAGCGCCATGGGGAAAATTGAGACCATAAAACAGCTCGTTAAAATGGGAGCCGACTATTTCATCATAAAACCTTTCTCAGAAGATAACGTAAATAGAATCCTTGACTTTGTGCTACATCAAAAAAAGAAGATTAATAGTGGCCAAAGGAAAATACTAAACAATAATTCTGAGGTAGTTAGTATTTTTGCGGTGGAAAAGGATGAAAATTCATCAAAAAGTTTACATACCATTATCGATTGGTTTGGCTGCAAAATAGTAGGCGTCACCTATGAATATGGCCTCCCGCTCTATTCCCGCTTAGAGAAAGAAAAGGATTTACTTGATGTTGTTATTATTTCCATTGAGCAGCAAAGTGAAATAGAGGCTATCGTAGCTAAAATACAAACCTTTAATAAAGAAATATATATTATTCTATTATCGGAAAAACTCGATGCCTCTTGGTTGGACGAGTTTTTAAAGTTAGACGTAAACAAAAGAATACTTATTGGAAGTGAAAAAAATCTATATGAATTACTGGTTGGGATCTACCCAGTTAATAACATTTAATTATTAGTTAATTCCCGATTATACTAAAACATAACATAGGAGAAAAAAATGGATAAAATAGCTATATTAATTGATGGTGGATATTTTAAAAAATGTTTTTATCAGCACCACAAAACACCACCAACACCAGAAGATGTGAATGATCATTGCAACCGACTTCTGAAACATACTAAACTACTAAAAAAAGAACTGTTACGGATATTCTATTATGATTGCTTACCTTACGATGGAGAGTTAGAAAACCCTTTTACAGGTGAAATTGTAGACTACTCTAAAACAGACCAATATAAAAACAATATGGACTTCTTTGATAAGCTCAAGGTAATGGAAAACATTGCTTTTCGCCAAGGAACACTGCAGCTAAATGGGTGGCGCATTAATGAACAGCGCCTAAAAAATATAATTAAAGGCAATCAACGCATCAAGGATTTTGACATTAAAGAAGACTTTAAGCAAAAAACGATGGATGTAAAGATTGGGCTGGATATTGCCTGGATTGCTAGCAAGAAAATAGTAGACAATTTAGTACTCATTACTGGCGACACTGACTTCGTTCCCGCCATGAAATTCGCAAGAAGAGAAGGGCTGAAGGTAATGCTCAACATTTTAAGCTCCGACTGTTCTCCACAATTAAAAGAACATTGCGATACTCTGTTAAAACTTAGTCCAGTAGTTTAATTGGTGAATAGTGAGAAGTGAATGGTGAGAGGAATTTGCCAATAGAAGCTTTAGCTCTTACTTTGAATAATACTTCATTGCTTCTGGAATATAGGCTTTAATGTCCTTTATACGGGTTTCATCGGAAGGATGGGTGGATAGAAATTCTGGCGGTTTAGACTGACCGAGTTTGCTCATCCTTTCCCAAAATCCTGTGGCTGCTTGCGGATTATAACCCGCTTTGGCCATAAGAATCAGCCCTATTTTATCCGCTTCGGTTTCATGTAAGCGACTGTAGGGAAGCATGACCCCAAACGTTGTGCCTACTCCATATATAGTATTATAAGCATCTTTTACTTCTGGTGAATTATTTTCTATTACCTTGTTTAGGACTGAGCTTCCAATCCCCACTAATAGCTGCTGAGACATGCGTTCATTGCCATGTTGGGCTAAAGCATGCGAGACTTCGTGAGACATGACGACCGCTAAATCGTCATCCGTTTTGGTGAGCGGCAAAATCCCCGTATAAACCGCAATCTTTCCCCCTGGCATGCAAAAAGCATTGACGACATTGGGAGAATCAATTAGCACAAACTCCCACTTAAAAGTGTTCAATAGATCGGTATTCTTGGCCTCGAGTAGAGTGTTATTGGCGGCCTGCGCCACCCTCTCGCCAACACGTTTGACCATAGCGAATTGAGAATTGTTCGTGATAATTTTGTCGGCAGCTTTTATTTCGGAGTAGGACTGGGCACTCATTTGCGCAATCTCCCCTTCCGAAACTAAAAGAACCCTAGAGCGGTTGGAAAACATGACGTCGTTACAGCCTATTAACAGCAATAAACTACAAACAACCAATATGCTGATTAGGATCTTTTGGTTTTTCTTAGAGCTCATAGCTGGCTATAATACCATAATCTTTTACTATTAAAATAGGGATTATCTAGCGTACTTTATTGATTTATTCGCAACGTCTTGAGCTATTATTTCAATAAATATTATACTGCAATGGCGTCCTGTTTCTGTAATAAAAGCATCAGATTGTCTAGAAAATCATCGTGCATGGCCTTATCCTGGCTGTATACATCTACTATTGAGATGTCTGGATTTGCGTATTCAACTTTCTTTAATACCTCGAAACAAATTACTTTTCCCATAATCTTCCTCCCCTTACTTGTTATATTAATATATCGTAAGGAAATTTAATTAATCCATCGAATTATTATGTTTTATTTATTATATCTCAACTCCAAATCCTACCTGCTGGGTTCCACCTAATTCTGGATGCAACCTATAATTATAATCAAGCTTCAACTTATTAAGGTTTAGCCCCACCCCATAAGTAAGGCCGCCGCCAGTATCATACCCAGCGCTTAATGAGAGGATTCCCCTCATCACATACTTCGCTGCTACCGATAAATTATCAATTGGGGAATTTGAATTATTGTGTACTGAAAGATACAGCGTATCCTCTGCGTATATTTTTGCAGCAAATAAACCACCCAAACTGGTCGTCATGGGAACTGTATCCATACTTCCAGTACTCCAAGGAATTTTAGTACCCCCAACATTATTTATACTTGCGTCCATCATCAAACCAAATTCATTGGAGGAAAAGGGGAGATACCAAGAAACCCCTAAATCAAAACTACTTGCACTGTAACTAGAATCATATATTCGTCCAAATAGATAGTTCAAACCACCTGCCATGGTTACTCCATGGAGCGGCTTGATGGAAAAGCCAAGAGACAACGTATTGTCTTCATCTGAAAAAGAACCCGTTTGTATAAATTTTCCAGAACTATCTATTGCTGTAAGAGGGATATCGGCTACGCTTGTCTGGCTGTACCCCAAACTTAATGTATCTTTTCCATTCAGTGGGGCTATAAGGGTAAATACCATCTTTTGTAAGGCACCCTCGAATCGGTCCTCAGCCCAATAACTGACAATTGGACATTTTGTCATGCTAATATAGGCTGGGTTAAGAAAAATAACACCATCTTTTCCGATCGGTGCTGGAAAAATTTGAGAAACTTCCAAAGGGGCAATGGGTTGAGTATTAACTTGTTGCCCTGATTGTGTTTTTTCAGCCAACTTTTTACTACTGACATCTACGCTAGGAAGCGAACTAAGATTCGGATTGTATTTTGCACCAGAAGTTGAACCGATTATTGTCATTGACTTACTCCCTCTTATTTTAAAATGGCCATTTTGCCAGATTTCGTTACGGACTGACCATTAGCTCTGGCCGTAATAGTGTAAAAATATGCACCATTGGGCAACCTTGCCCCATACATATCTCTTAAATCCCAAGAAGGCATGCTGCTTTGGGGGAAGTCTGCGTCATTAAAATTATTGAATGAATCCCCATTATTTGTTTGTGCGGGGAAATTTAATATATTAACGACTCGCCCCTCTTTATTATAAATATTAATTTGAATATCCGCCTGAGACCCTTTCAGTAAAAAGAAAAATTGCGTACTTTCTTTGGCAGGATTTGGAACATTAATAACTTTTTCAAGTCCAAAAGGAATCGGGACTGGCTGCGGATCGTTAAGTATATTCAAAGGATTGATTTCTCCGTAGCCAAATTTATTGTCCCAACCACTATCTCCCAAATCCTTAGCTTGGTCTTGAATTTGCTTCATAAGAGCATTGTCCGCTAGCGAACTGGTATACATATAATATCCCAAAAACCGAGCAGCCAACGGAGCAGAGAGCGAGGTTCCTGACGCACTCACATATTGCCCACCCAGCGACAAACTTTTAATTCCCGTGCCAGGCTCCGTGAAGCTAATATGGCCTCCATAATTTGAGAAGTTAGCAAGGTCTCCATTCAAAGTTATCGCCGATATAGCAAAAACGTTATCTTTAAACTCTGGACGCTCAGCATATCCCGCTGGATAAACTATTTTTTCGCTTCCTTGATTTCCTGAAGAAGCTGCAATTTTCACCCCTTTAGCGGTTACGTCAGCCACTGTTTGAGTCATAAACGCTGCAGCCTGATCATACCCAAAGCTACAGTTGACCACTTGCGCACCATTAGCCGCAGCATACAATAGAGCCTTTGAGATAATCGACAGGCTACTTCTGCCCAAAGCATCAAATACTTTAAGGGGCATTATTTGCGGGTGAAAGTTAATTCTCCCATAACCCACCTGTTTATCGGCGACTCCCGTAACAGCGCTAGACACTATGGTTCCATGCCCTAAATCGTCTTGAATGGTCAGCCGACCATCAATGAAGTTAGCCCCATGCACATCATCGATAATGCCATTACCATCATTATCGATACCGTCATCTGGAGTTTCTTTGGTATTTGTCCATAAATAGTTTGATAATAAGGGTTGGGCTAAATCTATTCCTGAATCTAATACTGCGATAATGAAGTTATCAGGTTTTGAAATGGTTGTCGTTGTTGACATTGTTTGCAAGGCAACTTGCTCACCTTGAAGGCTAGTAGACGCTACATCTTCTAAATAAACGTAGGAATCTGGTTCGACATACGCGACGGTTGGCTCTTTAAGTAATTCATTTAGTATGGCGTGAGTATTTGCAGGGTCGACATTCAGCAACACTATTCCTTGCGAATCATTGTTGGTTGTTGGCACACTTAAGGTGTTTGTCGATGTTTTTAGTGGGACGTTGTTTTGATTCTGGGCATCACCTAACTTTTTGTATGTCACAATGAGTTGCCCCGGAATGTTATTAATGTCAGGCACGACTTTTCTTAGGTCTTTTCTAATTTTATAATCCATATAGTCCTGATCTTGCTGGGAACAATAGGCCAAATTAGTGGCGATTTTATTTTTGAGTAACACGAGAACCTCTTCACCCTTAAAGGACTTCCCTGCCGCCCTCTGGGATGTTACCTCCGCCACAATTGACGCCACCAGCGTATCCTTGAAATCGGCGACCTGAGTAACTGGGTTATTGATTGGACCGATCTGGCTCATAGCTTGCTGTGGCAACGTGGTTTCTGACTTAGCTACACTACCGGTAGCTTCTTGAAGGTTGATTCTTTGAATATCGGGCGCAAACTTTCTACTAATTCCTTCTACCATTATTTCCCCTCGATGACGACACCTTACGTTTTAATGTTAATATATCGAGAGAAAGTAAATTAATTCCCATTTATTTTTGTTTTTGGGAAAAGTAGCTTGCGGATAATAGCTTCAAAGGGCTAAATATCACCCATGATTTGTACTTGGCAGGTATTACAGTCAAATTTTAGTTGCATCTTGTGACTTTTATCATCCACTAGAAATAAGGGGAGGCTTAATTTCTTTTCCTTTAAGCAAAACCCTAATTCTTGCAGCACACAGTAGCGCATGGTCATTAGGGGCTTGTTGATTAAGGATGCACCTACTTCTGCTGCCTTATCGAGATACTCCACCCCATGTTTTTTATAAAAATCAACGGCTTTTTGATTCAGTATATTGGCAGAAAAATCCAGCATATTTACTGAATAGGGATAATGGTTGGCTTCGAGCGTTTTCCGCTCTAACTCATAGCTAAGCAAGCGCTTTTGACTATGTTTCTCTATGGCTTGGCGACGCAATTCGTTGACCTCTTTAATGGGAACAAATAAGTTATGTGCGTTAATCGCTATCGATTGTGCAGCATATATGGTGTTTCCTAATTTAGCTAAACTCTCCTCTAACTTAGAGTCGTTATTTTGCTGGGCGGGAGAGGCCTGCACCGCCAGATTAATTTTGGTTTGAAGGTTATCTTCATCTCTAATTTCCAAAGCCATTAGCTCCTGAGTAATTTCCAGAACCAAATCAATTTTTATCTTACGTTGAGTTTTTGGGCTCTTTAACACTTTTAAGAAGTTATTGTCGTAGTTTCTATAGAGCGTCTGACCGCTTTTTAGGAAGCGTATTTCTTCGGGGAATATTTTGTCTCCTTCAACCACATTCACTCGGGTGCCAACTAAGTGGCCCTGCTCATTAACAAAACAAATCCCATCGCCATTTTGCAATGTTTCTTGCGTAATTAAGGTAAAATACTTCCAAGTGACTTCGCCAATAATTCCAATTTTTTCGCCCATCGACTTAGGAGTAAGGGTATTGGCGACTGCCGTTTGTTTTCCAGAAATGAAATAATCCGTAAATCCACGATTAAAAGACTTAGCTAAATTGGGCTCGAAGTCTAGGCTTACTGACCCTGAGGAGGATTTTTTCAAGCCTTTCCTGACTAGGATTTTGTCTAACTCTTGCCGGTAGTACGCGGTAACGTTACTTACATAATCGTCCTCTTTCAGTCTACCCTCTATCTTGAACGAGGTTATCCCTGCATCGAGTAGCTCTTCCAAGTGCTGCGAAAGATTTAAATCTTTCATGGACAAGAGGAAGCGATCCTTTACCAGCGTTCCATTTTGAGCATCAACCAAGCTATAGCTCTGGCGACACGGTTGGGCACACATTCCCAGATTGGCGCTGCGCTTGCCGTGAGCGTAACTAAGGTAGCACTTTCCACTATAAGAAACACAGATGGAACCATGCACAAACATCTCTAGATCTACCTTGGTTTGGGCTCTAATCTGCTTAATTCTTTCTAAGGATATCGCACGTTCTAAAATTACTCGCGTAAAGCCTACTTTCTCCAAAAACAGGACATGTTCTGGCGTTAGATTTGTCGTTTGCGTACTTGCAATCAGTGGAATTGGTGGCAACGTGCATTCAAGTAGCCCTAAATCTTGGATTATTAGCCCATCGACTCCAATTTCTGAAAGCTGCCAAATTAGCTTCTGCGCTTCTTTCAAGGCATCATTGGTGAGGATGGTGTTTAGCGTAACGTACACCTTGACCTTAAAAAGGTGCGCCTCTTGAACTAGCTTAGTTATATCTTCCAGACTGTTGCCAGCAGCCGCTCGGGCTCCAAACTTGGCAGCCCCAATATAGATGGCATCTGCTCCATGTCTGATGGCTGCTTGCGCGCATTCTCGGTTTTTTGCGGGACTTAATAGTTCGATTTTAATTTTGCGTTACCTGTTTCTTTCGATAATGACCATATAATAATATTCATATTTCCTCATTGTTTTCTAAGCCCATATATAAATAACCCGAACTTGGAAACACAGACAGAATTTCAACCTGTTTGTAAATTTCCGTAACTACTTTATTGGCCATTCTTTTGTTATCTATTGAAATATAAATAAATATTTCTCTCAGCCAATAAATTGCCTCATTTGTCCATTTTATTTGTGCCCTGTTGCAATTTGTTTTCCTAATTCGACATGAGAAATAGTTTTACCTTGTTTCGAATCATTCATTCCCTTAATTACGATAACTTTAAAAACCAACTCTCTTAAAATATCCTCATAGGAACTGTCGTCTGGCTGATTATTTATTGTTTCAAGCATTATACTTTAACACTATCCATAATATCCTACTTTAGATTCAAGTATTATTATAGTTTATATATTTAACCAAATCCACAAGTTCTTGGGTGCTCTCAATAAAGTATTTATCCAAAATAACTTTATTCTGGGCATTTATCTAGTGAGAAGAACTCTGTCTGTTGGAAAGCTAGAAGCTAATGCCCATGCCGAACTGGTGGACGGCAGCTAGCTCGTTGTTGGAGAACAAGTAATCGATATAAAAGCTCGAAAGACTTAGCGTGGAACCCAGATACAGATTCTTGTCATAGTCGT
>CAIUUT010000066.1 GCA_903902445.1 uncultured Candidatus Marinamargulisbacteria bacterium | reverse complement strand
TTCCCCCTCTAATTAATACTTATATTATATCAATTTTTTACATGGAATTACACGTGTATCCCAATATATACAAGGGTTTAGTAAAGATATTATTGCTCTGGATCCCGCATCAAGTGCGGGATGACATTATGACACAGCCTGAATGAGAGGTTTCCCCTTTAACATTCTTTATTAAAGTAATAACAACCTCAACGTGAGGAGTTTGTGGAAACATATCCAGCGGTTGTATGCTATCAATAACATAGTTGTTTTCCAGCAGTGTTCCCAGATTATAGGCTAAGTTTTCAAAACCACAAGCCACGTAAACGATGCGCTCTGGCTCTAAGTCCGCAATTCGTCCCATGGTTTTTTTGTCAGTTCCAGAGCGTGGTGGGTCTAAGATTACGGTATGAAAATGTTTGTCAAACCTCAGATTAGCCAGCCGTTCTCGCACGCGGCCAGACATGAATTCTAGGTTATCAATCTGGTTAAGGGTAGCATTTTCTCTGGCGCTAATAATAGCGGACTCAACTATTTCTAAGCCAAAGACATAGTTGGCCTTTTTGCCGATGTAGCAGCTGATGGTGCCTGCACCGCAGAATAAGTCTAATACATTGTCATTGGGCTGCACCTGCGCAGCGATAAGCTCGTAGAGAAGGTTTGAGGCAACCGTGTTTACTTGAAAAAATGAGTTGAGCGGTATTTTGTAGGTTAGCGAACCGATATCGTCGATAAGATAGTCGCGCCCGTAAACGATTTCCCAGTTTTCCAATAGCACTGCGTCGGCGGTCTCGGGTTGGTTAGACCAAGCTAGGCCAGCCAGAGGAAATTTCTCGGCAAGTTGGTTGGCTAAGGGTAGAAAAAGCTCTTTGCTGCCACCATTGGCCACGATAATGATGATTTTGTTTTTCTCTTTGAAGGAATCGCGTATTAAGAGATAGCGCAACAAGCCCACGCGTTTCTTTTTTTGATAGGCGGTAAGCTGCTGCTCATTGGCCCAGTCGCGAATGTATTTAAGTATTTCAAGGTTGTTAGCGGGAGTAATGAGACATTCTTGCAAGTCTACCAAGTCGTTGTACGAACCTTTTTTGTGAAAGCCAACGCCCACTTTGTTTTCAGGAGTGCAAAAGAAGGTGAACTCCACTTTATTGCGGAAGCGATAGGGCAGAGAGCAAGGGATAATAGGCAGAATATCGGCTTCTATGTTCTTAAGCTGCTCTTTTACTCGCTGTGTTTTATGCTCGAGTTGCTCTTCGTAGCTTAGGTCATAGAGTCTACATCCACCACATTGCCCAAAATGGGGGCAAATCATCTTTTCTACCATATTATTTCGAGCTCCTCAGCTTTCTGAAAATTATTTAATGCTATTTTTTGGCATAAACAAGGGAATATCTGCAATTGCACATAAATAGTTATTGAAATTGTAATTTAGTATTAGTATAATTGATTCTTGGCGAACAGAACAGAATTTATTACATTACAGATAATTAATATATTCAACATAATTATTAGAAAATTTTAGGAGGCTACGCATTTGGATGATATAACGGCTGAGGTTGGGTTTGGAGCAAATGAGGATATTCTTCCTTACACAGAAAGCAAAGAAATAATTACCTATTCCAATGCGATTGATATCGTTTTATCTTCCGCTTGCAGAAACCAGTGCGGTTTTTGTCATTTTTCACGTCGTAAGGCCGATTTAGTTGTCCCCTATTCAACAATAAAACTCTTCAAGGCAGTTCGCAAGATGGGCGCTCGAGAGGCTAATCTTATTTCTGGGGAAAGACCAGACCGTTATCATGTAATCCGTGCCAAGTTCGATATTTGGGGGTTCAACAGCTATGCCGAATACATTTACACCATTGCGGAGTTGGCCTTTTTAGAGGGGCTACTAGTAAACCTTAATGTTGGATACTTATCCTATAATGAACTTAAATATTTGCAAGAAATAGTTTCTACTGTGGAAATCCCCCTAGAAAATATCAACAAAGACTTTTTGCAAACTTCAGGTATTTTTGCTCAAGCTCCTAGTAAAGATCCAGAAATCCGCATTAAATTGCTGGAAAGTGCGGGGAAACTAAATATACCGGTACTAACCAGTGTTCTCCTTGGCGTCGGAGAGTCTCCAGAAGATCGTATTATGACCCTTGTCAAGATTAAGGAGCTTCAAGAAGAGTATGGCAACATCCAGAGCGTAAAAATAAATTTAGCGCACACTTCTCCTGAGTGGGCGGGCGATCCTTTCCCTGCTTTAGGCGAAGAGGTTCTGCTGGAAACGATTCGTTTAGCCAGAGAGCTGTTACCTGAAGACGTGGATATTACGGTTCCTGTAAATCAATACAGCAACTTAATTGAGCTTATTGAGCATGGGGTAAATGATTTAGGGCAAATTCGCAATTATGACAAAGACTACCTTTTTCCAGAGAAGCCCTACAAAACAGTAGGGGAATACCAACAGATATTAGAAGCCAGTGGTTACAGACTGTTTAAGCGTTTGCCAATTAAGAATTCCTTCATTGTTTCGCAGAAATATTCCAAGAAACTAGGCCAATTTTTAGACAAATACAAAATGCGCCTCAAGGAAACCAGTAAAGAAGATAAGTTTGTGCTGACGCTTTAACGAAAAAAACGTAAATACGACTTCTCTCCTGCAATGGAGACTTATCAAGATTTAGCAAACATTGCTCGTCTCAATTTGTATTATTAAAGCCCTATAGCGTGTAAGCGTAACTTTAGGGAAGGCTACTCTTAAACAACCCTCGCCCAATTTTGGGAGAGGGTGACACGCTTAAGCGTGTCGGGTGAAGGAAACCCCAAAAGCTAAAACCACCAAAGCCCCCCCATTTAATAAAATCGATAAAATAATAATTTAATAATGCAAGAATGTTTAAACCAAACTTTTTCTGGGAACAACCATTAATAGGTGATGCAAACGCATTACTTTAACAAATTATAAATATTTGAGAAAAGCGTCAAGGCTTAACGATATAAAATAAGCTGGAGGTCAAGTAAAGATGGCAAAAGAAATACAAAACTTAGGAACTTTTGAAATAGATGTGGCTAACCCAGCTTCTAAAGAAATGCTAACCAAGTTTTTACTGGCTCTTTCCAAAGGTGACACCAGCTATAGACCTTTTAAAAAGAAATGTAACAATAATCTAGGAGGGATGAAGTAATGAGTGGAGTAACAAATAATATGAATGCATCAATCGCTTCGTTAAACACTATCCGACTAAATAGTAAGGAAATAATTTTTTTAGATAAATTAGCGCAGAATTTGAATGGGACCTTTGGAGAAGGGAAATTTACAGCGAATATACTAAAGGCCATGGAAAACTACGGTCTTGGTGGCGGAGTAAGTATGCTGGATAAATTATTAGATTTAGTTACAAAAAGTAGTGGCAATGATATTACCTTTTCTCAAGCTGGATTTGATAAGTTTAAGGCAGCACTTGGAGGAATAGATTTTAATACATTAACAACAACAGCTGCTCTGCAAAAAGTAGAAGCTGCATTAACGGATGCAGGAACCGTAGCCTTTAAGGCGGACGGAGAACAACCTCCCACTGATGCATCGTTCCTTATAGATATGTCTAATCAAGACTCTACTGCAGCCAATTCTTTTGATAATTACATGAAGAGCTGTATATTCCCCACTAAGACTACTGATCTAGATGATGGAACAGCCACAATAACCCCTACTTCCTTATTTACTGGTATAACTGACACAAAGTTAACTGCAAAACAAGTGGAAATTACTGCAGCACTTCAAAAGTATATATCTCCAACAACGACTGGCGGATATAAAATTAATACTGACATAGACCAAGGTGTTTTAGATGCCTACTTTGGTGGCTCAAGAGACATAACGGAAGCACAGTTAAAAGATTTTATTAGTAAGTTACCCTTAATTCAAGAAGGTTTATTAGCAAATGGTTCTGGATTCATTGAGCTGGAAGATGTGGTTAATACCTGTATGAGAGCTACTTCTTTTAGTGCCTATACGAGATCAACAACTGCAGATACTCAAGTTGATTGCAAAAATTTAGATGGCTCTGTCTCTTCTGGACGTTTCAACTCATCTGAGATTTATACAAAAAGGGGCAGTATTGAAGCGTCAACGACCCTTGAAATATTAAAAGATGGAAAAGAAATTGCCAACGACAACAATCTACAAGTATTTTTAAAGGCTCTGGATAACTTATCTATAGCAGAGGATCAAAAGAAATTCGTACTGGATTCTTGGCTTCGTGGACCTTCTCAGACTCCGCCAAGTTCGGATACCAACACCCAACCCAAAGTTCTTTTACCTGGAAACTACCAAAGCTCTGCAAGTTCAACAACACCAAAGGCTGCATATTTAGCAGCGATTAGTGATATCACATCATCTCCTGAAGCGATAAACATAGCAAAAGCTGCATACTTGGAGGAGCTAAAAGGTAAATTAGGTGGTGAAAATAACGAGCTTTATAAAGCAATAGCGACATCGCTCAATTCAGTAACCGGAAAAGATGCTATAACAGCTTTTATAGGATTGCTTGATGGATATTTATCTAAAATTGGCACTTCCGATGAGAGTTTCGAAAAACAAAAATTAACATCAAATATGGCAAGCAATTTATCTGAGAATGATAAAAAAATACCAAAAGATACAACGATAGGTTCAAATACCCAGACTGATATTCCAGGGATAAAGAATTTTATAACTGAAAAGACTAATCTTCTCGATTCTAAAATTTCTGAGAATAAATTAGATTTAAGTAGTAACGGTGATATACAAAAGTATAAAGAGTCAAAAAATGCGTATGGCCTAGCTGAGCTTTCTTTACTTGCATCACCAAGTGACCAAACTGCAAAAACTAAATTTATTAAAGCATCAGAACAACTTTATAGTTTAATCGCACCAGCATCTACAGCTGTAGATAATGAAATACAAACAAAAGCTTTAAATAATGCAAAGACTGAGGCAGACAGTAAAGTTAGTTTAATGGAAAATAATTTCAAAGATGCTAACGGCAAGTCAACTATACCGGAAACTATAAAGAACGCGGACGTTTATACTAATTATGATCGTGCTTTAAAGAAATATAAAGACTACATTGCTAACTTAGCACAGAATACAGATAATCTTGCAACTAAGAAAACAAACATAGAAAACCTTGCAATAGATGTAAATTCCTATGGGAAGTTACTAAAAACCGCTGTTAATGACGCAGCATTAGATGCCGCAAAGAGTGCCGCAGCTACCGTAGTTGATGCCGCAAAAAATGAACTTAACCCTAAAAAAACAGAACCAACTCTGAATGAAATCCTTACCAAAGCAACGGAAAACCTGAAAAATTACAAATTTTCAAATAAAGACAGTGAAAAATTTATGATACCTAGAATAAATAAAGCTATAACAAAACTTTTGGAGATAAAGTCACCAACCGCGGAAGAAAGGACGATTATTGCATCATTTTCTGCTTTTGCAAAAAACCCAACTAGGGAAAATACAATAGCACTAAATAATGCTTTATATGCTGTAGACTCATTTAGGTAATATTATTTGTAATATTTGGAATTATCTCGAGATTTAGGACATAACTAAGTGATTTTTTCATTGTCTAACAAATATACGTTAGTAGGAGCGACAGCTTAAAAACGTGCCTCCTTTCTCGATTCTGGAGACTGTTTCGAAACTGATAAAATCGTCATTCCGGTATGACGACGGTGTGCTACTGTGGAATAAATTCCCCGTCCTTCCTGCCACCCCTTGATAATGGTGCTATTACAGAAGTCCAAATCTACTGTTGGAAATGAAAATACTTAGCTGACTTTTCAGCTATTCATTAGCATTAAAGCGTCCAGTCCAGTGTTTGAGTCTAGGTAACATAACTTATGACTGCGTCGATGTGTGCTTGTGTCTGATATAGAGGGCTTTAGCCCCGGGCTGACGAGAGTAGCAAACAGCAGCGACCAGTTATTAGTTATGTCTAGACGAGTTCTGGACTGGACTGGCTTTTTCTTTTATTACCTTTTCTTTGCAGCTATAGGCAAAGAAAAGTAAATTGAATTTTGCTAGGCATACCCAAAAGCCCACTAGGAATATCAAGAAAAACGAAGGTTAAGTATTTTGCGATTTTCAAAAAGTCCATCTAAATGCAGCTATTGGCAAAGCCAAGTAAATTAATCTTTCCCCAAAGTATCTTTCTTAATTTCTTTAGCCAGATCCTGCTTTAAGCCCTTATTCAGTAAATACTTAATATAGGCCTGATAAGGCATATCGATATCTGTAGAGTAGGCTTTTAGCTTATTTAGTAAATTTAGTGGTAACCTAAGGCTAACAACTCGGGTCGGTCCAGCCTCAGGAAGTTTTATGTCTAAATCGGCCAATGTTTTGGGTTTAGCTTTATCGATAAAAAAAGATGTATCATTTTGATCATAATCATTAATTTCCTTCATATATATCCCTCTCTTTCCTTGCTGCTTTTCTAGCAGAAATAATTCTGACCTTGTTGTGTCTAATAGTAAAAGCAATCATTAATATGTTGTGATTTTGGCTTATTCCATAGCCAATCCATCTTTGCTCCTTTTCCGAATGTTTAAGGTCTTCAAAAATAGTGAAATCCTTGTCGAAAAAAGTACTTTCAGCTTCTAAGCTGGAGATGCCATGTTTCTCTTCATTTTTCTGAATATTCCATTGATCCCAATCAAAGGCCAGCTCATTCATGCTTAAATTATACAAGCCAAAAATGTAATGTCAAGCATTACAGTGTCCAGTCCAGTGTTTGAGTCTAGGTGCCATAACGTGGGACCATAATCTTTCTCCTCATGAAAGTCGAGAAGCCACCGCCAAGCAACCCTCTCCCAATTTTGGGAGAGGGTGACACGCCTAAGCGTGTCGGGTGAGGGCGCCGCAAAAGCTTAAAGATGGTCAAATCTACTGTTGGAAATGAAAATACTTAACTGACTTTTCAGCTGTTTGAAATATAACTAATGATTGTAATTTAAAGGGCATGCCTAGCGTAAGCGATGTAGAACGGTCGAAGAACGAAGTGTACAGAAAACAGGATGTTTTCGCAGCTCCACGCGCAGGAAGCGCGATTGGAGCGTTAACGTAGAGATTCGCAACCGTTCAAATGCTGGAGACTAGGTTGCCAAAACCTGGATGGGGTTATAAAGGGGAAAACCGGTAGAGGTTTCCCCTTTAATATATTTAGATTTTTTATCAAGAAAAACGAAGATTAAGTTTTGCGCTTTTCAAAAAGTTCAACTAAATGCAACAATCGGCAAAGAAAAGTAAATAGCAAATCTAGCAAATACACCTAGCCAAGTGTGCTTCAATATCTTTAAAAAGTATTTGAGCAGTAATAGCATCGTCAAAGGCAAGATTTTCGGATTCAGGGTAACGAAGTTGACTCGAATAGCTATTCAAAATAATTATTTTCTCATCGATACCAATATATTTTGTAGCCTTTTTGCATAATATAGAATACAAGCGCTCTAGATCATGAATAAAGGGAAAGGTAACCGTCTCTATAATACAGTACCCCTTAAGCAATTTTTCTACAGCTTGATGGAAATGATAAATAATAATATCAGCATATCCATTTATTGCCAGAAGAGAAGTCGCGGATTCGGAATCGTGCTTAGAAATAGTAAACCAGTACTCAGCGGTTTTATCGTTTAACATGGAATAGCAGTCCCTTTAATTGTAATTTCGTCAATTACGCGCCAGCCTTGGGATTTCTTGAGATTAAACTCCTCTTCAGAGAAGAGTAATAAATCGACCGAGTAATCTGCTGAAGCAATAGCCCTTTTAATTCGAACCATTTCTTTTTGTTTATCGAGTAAGGATTTAGAAATAACAGCTACATCAAGGTCGCTATCTGCCCTAGGAGTTCCGTTTGCGTAGCTCCCAAATAAATACATTTGAGTTGGCTTCGTACACTTTTTAATTTTCTCAATTATTTCTAGTATCTGTGTGTTTGTTAGCATCATCGTGTAATTATATCATTAAGAAGTAATTACCCGCAAACAAAGACCAAAACTAAGTCAAGTTCCTAAGGATGAGGTAGCGTAACGAAGTGGTAGAGAGATGCAATATTACAGAAGTCCAAATCTAATGTTGGAAATCAAGCTAAAACCACGACTTTTCAACCGATCAAAGCCTAACTGCAGAGTTAAAATGCATT
>CAIUUT010000065.1 GCA_903902445.1 uncultured Candidatus Marinamargulisbacteria bacterium | reverse complement strand
CGTTGTCTTTCACATACACCATCAACGTTACCGTTCCCTCTGCCGCTTGTAGGTTGTACGTCACGGGCTTGTTGCCCCAGTCTACGTAGCTCTCTAGCGGTACCGTTATACTCTCCGTTACTAAATACTTCCATATTCCAAAATTATCGGTCCCATCTAATATATTTAAACTAACCAATCTATTATTACTGTAATCTTGATTTGCGTTACTCTGATCACTTATAAAGAAAAAGCCTGCTACCGGCGCAGTAATATCAAGAGTTATCACTTCACTAATAGTTACTTCTCCATAGTCATTAATAAAGGAGATATAAATCGTTTTTTGGCCATCAACTCCATCTAAATTCCAAGACTTGGAGGCAGCATAGTCTTCCGTAACTCCGGCTCCATACCCGCTATTGCTAATATTCATCGATACAGCATCTTGGGCAAACAAGGTTAAAGTCACGTTATTTACGCTAATATATTTCTCACCATTATTAATAAGGAGCGAAGGATTGGATGGTGTGGTAAAAGAAAATGCACAAGCAGACAGCATAAGCATGCTGCTGAAAATTAAAGCAGATAATCTATTTAGTAACTGTCTATTAATAGCGATTTCCCCTGATGTATAAAACGCCTTTCAATAAATTATATTTGCAAAACCTAAATAATTAAATAGCAACAAGAAAAATTAACACTGCTTGCAATTACTTTATTTAATTTTTTTCCTAATTTCGTCTATAATATTAATAATAAATCTGTTACCTGAATTTGTTTTCTGAATTTCTTCCAGTATCGTTAAGGCTTCCTTGTTCTTATTATTTTCATACAGGTCGAGGGCTTGCTTTAGTTTATCCCAAGTGGAGAGCTCCTTTTCCAAGGAAGAATCTACGCGAGGAAGCGCAATATTCAGCCTGTTTATTATGGCGGTAACTTCTTCACGACTGGGGTCTAATATTAAAATATTCTCAAACTTTCTTTTTGCCATATAGAAATAGTCATAACTTAACAGCTCTTTTGCTTCCTTTATATAATTTTCAATCTTATTCTGCTGAGCAACATTCATGTTCTCCCCAAAACATATATTGGACGAGAATCCAATATTACTGCCTAACTCCTTCATTACATAAGCGAAATCAAATTGAATCATTCCCAAATTTAAGCCTCCACCGAAGCATAATTCATTATTATTAACCCCAAAACGAAGAGGCAATATTTTAATAAACGAAGACTCAATACCAACATGCCATTCATTAAAGTTATCCTTTGAATCTAAGGTAAAGGTTAAGTCTTTTTCCTTATGCGCAATACCTATAGTACTACTGCTTAGAAGCTTGTCATTTGTTTTCCCTATAACCATACCCATAACATTATTTAACGACCAACCCACTGAAAATTGCTCAGTGACTTGGTACATCATGGATAAATCTCCAGCAATTGCCATATCACTAGCCTCACCCAAACTTCTCATTATATATTTACCTTTAATTCCCATAAAAAGATTTTGCATTAATCGTTTCGAAAAGGTT
>CAIUUT010000064.1 GCA_903902445.1 uncultured Candidatus Marinamargulisbacteria bacterium | reverse complement strand
AGGATTCCAATATGCAGGGGTGGATAAATACTGCCAACATGCAATCAAGCGGTTATGTTACTCAGGTTGAAATTCCAGTTAGCATTTACAATGTGCAAAACAAGGTTATTTTAGGTAGTGAACATGCAGAAAGTTCTATAGATAACTATACATTGGGGGATCCTGTTGCTTCTCTCGAAGGTAAAAGTGAGTCAATATTTTTTTCCAATCAAGCTATCTTTTCTGACATTTTCTTATTGGATATGGGGTATCGCTTCGATGACATCAAGTATCGTTACAGAAATATTTTCAATTATTACGATATGAACACCTATACGTCTTACTATACAAGTGGAGAAAAGTCATTCACAGGTTCAAGTCCCGCTTTAGGAATTATTATATTCCCCAACACGTCTTGGAGTTTTTTTGCCAATTATAACAAGTCCTTTAAAGCAGCTCCGATGGAGGATTTTGCTGTGTTTTCTCCTTCATATAATGTAAATGCTTCAATTAATGCACAGATAAATGAAAGTATAGAGTTGGGAACAGTCTATGATTTGAATAATCTAAAAATTAAACTCTCTGGCTACTTAAGTACGATACAGGATGAAATTCTATACAATGATGAACTCATGAAAAATGAAAATTTAAATACGACTCATAAGGGCTATCGAGTAGGGCTTGCCTATGAGTTTGCCAAAATTAGTTTCGATCTTAACTATGAGCAAGATTATGCCTGCCTTGATAAAGCTGGCTTACAGAATCCAAGAATGACAACAGGAAATCAGATCCCAGATATTCCAAACTACTCAATAAAGGGTAGCGTTAAATATAAGATGGATAATAGTTCTGTAGCTTTAGACTTTAAAAATGTTGGCCAGATGAGGCCAGTAAATGATTATGGCCAGACGGCTAAGATTATCCCCACTTACACATTAATAGATTTGACTTATTCCTTAGAAATGCACCCAATGTTATTAAGCATAAAAGTCGAGAATTTATTGGACAGTGTTTATCCACTTTACTCGGCCTATAATAACTCTAGTGGTAAGCAAACATACTATCCTGGAAATAGTAGGAATTTTCAGGTTATGCTAGAGTATAAATTTTGAAGAAAAAGCTTTTAATACTCTACCTTCTGCTTAGCTTGGCTTTTTCGCAAAGAATTATATCCACGGCCCCCAGCATAACAGAAACGATTTTCTTACTAGGAGCTCAAGACCACTTAGTTGCTGTGAGCAAGTATTGTGACTACCCACAACAGGCTAAGAGTATTGAAAATATTGGGGGGTACCTCGATTATAATGCCGAGCGAATTCTTCTTTTAAAACCAGATATGGTTTTCCTGTTTAATGGTAACGATAATTTGCAAAAGTTCTTAGCTCATAACAAAATCAGCTATAAGCAATTTGATAATGAGTCAATTTCTGGGATTCTGAGCATGATCCAAGAGGTGGGGAATGTTGTAAATAAGTCGGAAGTGGCGGCGGGAATTGTTGGAAAACTCAAAGAAAAATTATATCAACACCAAAAAACTTTTGCACCTAAACCCAAAATTAAAGTGTTGGTGGTGATTGAACAAGTCCTTAAGGGTGGTAACGCCCAAGGTTTGTACATTTTAGGTAAAGAAAAGTTCTATTCAATTCTACTAGAGGACACAGGTTTTGAGAATGTCTATAAGGGGAATATGCGCTACCCGCTTGTTGCTCCCGAGAGCTTGTATTCGCTTCAACCAGAGGCAATAATTGTAATAGAAGACGGAGATGTGCACAGCTATGAGTCAATAAAAGTTAGCGCCATTAAAAATAAGAAAATATTCTTTTTAAAAGACGCTGTATATAAAAGGCCAGGTCCAAGATTTGCTGAAATTTTAGATAAATTTGCTCAAATAAGAAGCCAACTGTAAGCGCCGTAATTTACGATTTACTTCTCACCATTCACTATTCACCAAATTATTAGCTTCCTGCAGGAACTAGGACTAAATGAAGTCTTCCTTTTTGGCCGAATCTAAAATGAATATCCTGTTGCTCAGGAAGAATAGTTACCGATTTGTTTGGGTTATAGGGGAAATAGGTGCAATTCCCAGAGAACTTGACAAAAAGGTTAGACGTATCCGTCGGTACTCCAAGGAAAAGTTCTTTTACGCTTACCGCATTCATGCTTTTTAAGGGAGTATTGGGGTTGATTGATATGCTATCAGGAGCCTCATGTTCTGGCTCATTGGCATTATCTTCTTGTACGTGCTTATCAATGTTTTTCACTAAATCATCAATGCTAAATGTCATAATCGATCCCCCCATTGTTTATACATAACGAATCTTTTCTAGTCTGTATATATATTATAGCCCAAAAATAATGATTTTAAACATCAATAATTTACCCTGAATCTCAACCCGAGGGCTAATATTTGCCAAAAAAATATTATTTGACAGTAAAATCATTTGTCTGCAATAATCATAACGTCAACAAAATGAATTACGAAAAATAGGACGTAATGTATGTAGGAGGTAAAGATGCTAAGTAAAAATTATAGTATGACAATTTCTGGGTTAGAGGCGGTTTTAGTAGACCTTGAAGTGGATAGCAGAAATGGGTTGGCAGGGCAGACGATTGTAGGCCTTCCAGATACTGCCGTGAAAGAAAGTAAGGAGCGAGTTTTGTCGGCCATAAAAAATTCTGGCTACTCGGTACCAGTAAATAAGTTCTTAACCATCAACCTTGCGCCTGCTGATTTACGCAAAGTGGGTACCCTCTACGATCTTCCCATTGCGATTGGAATTTTACAGAGTACCCAGCAAATTAATTTAAAGATAAATGGGCAATATTTGCTCGCGGGTGAATTGGGCTTAGATGGACAGGTAAAGGCTATGAATGGAGCTTTATTATTGGCAATTATGGCCAAGGAAAAAGGATTTGAGTATATTATTATTCCCGAGCAGAATGTGCGAGAGGCTTCGCTAATTAGGGGCATTAATATAATAAGCGTAACGTCACTGGCCGATGCCATCGAGAAACTAAGCTGCGTTTCACCTGCTTGCAATAATGTCATGCAATGCTCGCAGACAAAAGGTTTTTCCTTGGATTTCAGTGATGTTAAAGGGCAGGAATTTGCCAAGCGTGCTTTAGAAATAGCAGCGGCAGGCAACCATAATATATTTATGATTGGCCCACCAGGTTGTGGAAAAAGTATGTTGGCCAAGCGGATCCCTTCTATTTTCCCTGACTTAAGTGAAGATGAGTTAATTGAAGTCATAAAAATTTATAGTATTAGTGGCAAGCTTAAAAACAAAGAATCACTGTTTAGCGTGCAGCCTTTCCGGTCGCCACACCATACCATTAGTTATGCGGGGTTGATTGGAGGAACGTCGCAAGCCAAGCCAGGTGAGATTACGTTAGCGCACAATGGGATTCTTTTTTTAGATGAAATCCCAGAGTTTAGCCGACAAGTTTTGGAAGCGCTAAGGCAACCCATGGAAGATGGAGTGGTACATGTTTCACGGGCCAACAGCTCTTTTTCCTATCCAGCTTCCTTTATGCTTGTAGCCAGTGCTAACCCATGTCCGTGTGGCTATAGCAATCATCCTTCAATCACTTGTAAATGCAATGCCTCACAAAAGAAGGCCTATCAACAAAGAATCTCAGGCCCCTTGTGGGATAGATTTGACATGTTTGTAGAGATGTTGCCAATTTCCGAGAAGGAGATTCTTTCACGAAGCGCAGGGGAGAACTCTAGTGATGTGAAAATGCGCATTACTGCGGCTAGAAACATACAAAAGAAAAGATTAAATAAGAGTAATGCGCAAATTAGTGCCAAGGAGATTGAAAGTATATGTTCATTAACTGGAGATTCGGCTGAAATTTTCGAGAAAGCCGTAAAGAGCTATAAGCTAAGCGCCAGAGCGGTGCACAAAATCTTGAAAATTTCTCGAACTATTGCCGATATGGAGGCTAAAGAAAATATTGAACTATTGCATATTTTAGAGGCACTACAATACAGGAGTATTAAACATGAAAGCCAGTAGCGAGAAGCTAATTATCCCCTTCCAGCCAAACATAAATATGAAGGAGTATATCAACTTACAGCTTTCTAATATTTTGCCTTCGGATATGTCAAAAATACATTACCGCTACAAGGTAATTAAAGGAAGTATTGAGGTCTCTTTGGTTCCTAAACCACAGAAAATATTAGTGTTCAGGATTATGAAAATTCAGGATTTTGCAGGTATTATTTTCTTAGTTTTTCTATATCTCCTTAATATCTCTATATTACACAGTGCGCAGAAATCTCGAGTTATTTGCAGTCAACATGAGGTAAGGCAAAGAAATGCAGCCTATCATGAAGCGGTTATTTTAAAGAAAAGCAGAGACATTAAGAGTAGGAACCTAAAATTTGTAAGACGCCTAAATACAATTTTATTGCTACCCCTAAGTATTAATTATTTAAATATAGAGCCAGAGTATTATGAATTAGAGGGCAGTATCGATAGCCAAGATTTGGCCTATTTTGAAAAGATGTTAACGTTAAAGGGTTTAGACGTTCAAATCACTAAACTTCCTGCAAAAAACAATACCCAAGTATATGTAAGAGGTGTGTTATGAGTAAAATAATAGCTAGCTTTTGTATGATCGGGATAATCGTCGTTTATTATAGTTTTTCTTTAAGTAGTGGACATAGTTTTTCAACGGCTGTTAGCCCCAAGCCTTCTTCCTCAGAAAAGGTTTTGACCGGAAAATGGTTGAAGATTAATGAGAACGTCTACACCTTAACCCCAGTTACTATTTCCGATATTAATGAGCTCATAATTTATTTGGGGGCAAGTACCCATAAAGCAGCAAAATATATAAAAATAAATAATCGTCAAACTACGGTTTTCTTGGAGGAAATATAATGAATCGATTAATTTTAGTGTTAAGTTTTATG
Source organism: uncultured Candidatus Marinamargulisbacteria bacterium (assembly GCA_903902445.1). Classification (GTDB taxonomy): domain Bacteria; phylum Margulisbacteria; class Riflemargulisbacteria; order GWF2-35-9; family GWF2-35-9; genus CAIUUT01. The sequence continues at coordinate 7,414 of CAIUUT010000064.1, read as the reverse complement.
GTGTTAAGTTTTTCTTCTCAGGCTGTTTTTTCCTACTCAAACAGTGGTGCTGTAGCCCAGAACACAAGTAGCTACAACCCAAATAGACCAATTACAAAAGTAATTTCCTATAATTACCTCGCAGAAAGTGAAATACAGAGTATGGTGGGCACATTGTTCCCAAATGTGCGTGTTCATGTGAATTCTACCAAAAAATTAGCCATGCTTTTGGGCGATAGAAATGATCTGGAAAAGATAGAATCCTTAGTGAAAAATATGGATATTAGCAAACAAACAATTGAGTACTCCATTTGTTTAATTGAGATAAATCATAATGAGTTGCAAAAAATTGGTGTTGATTGGCAGCAGGTTTTTGAGCAATGGAAGCTTGGTCAGGTAACAAATGTAAAGCAGTTAATGAGTCAAATGACTGCTTTATTGAAAAACGGAGAGGCTAAAATATTAGCGAACCCCGTAGTGATAAGCCTTGTGGATGAAGAGGCTTCCATTAAAGTTGGGGATAAAATACCCTATTCTTTGCCTGTGGAGTACAGCACAAAGTCTTCGTGGCAGCTTCAATATATGGATTGTGGCTTGCAAATGAAAATAAAAGGTAAGGTTATTTCTGAAAACATAGTACAAACTCACATATTTACCAATATTAGCAACATTAAAGAATGGAAGGCCCTCCAGAATGGAGAGTATCCCGTTTTATCCAACAGGGAGGTAGATTTGCTGTGTCAAATCAAGAGTGGTCAAAGCATAATCTTGGGTGGTCTAACCAATAGTAGTAATAGGAAAAATGTAAATACGATCCCCATAATAGGAAGCATCCCTTTAATCGGGTCTCTTTTTAAGTCGGAGACGGTTGAAAAAGAGGAGACGGAAGTTGTCTTTGTCTTAACCCCAGAAATTAAAAAGCTATAGGGAATAAAATAGAAATTATATCCACTTTAATACAGGGAAACTTTTCCTGTAGGCTTCTAAAAACTCTAAATCAACGTATTCTGAAATGACGCCTTCTTTTTCATAGCCGTTAGCCAGGATATCTCCATAAGGGTCAACAATTACGGAGTTTCCAAAGTAACTTAAATCTTCGTTAACTTTACCAATTCGGTTTCCTCCAATAACGTAAATTTGATTCTCAATGGCTCTGGCTTTTAAGAGGGTTAACCAATGTTCTTTACGTGGATTAGGAAACTGGGCAGGAACAAAAAGGATATTTATTCCATTTTTTACCATTTGTCGGGTGCTTTCGGGGAAGCGAATATCAAAGCAAATTTGAACACCAATGGGACAATAGGCCGTAGTGAAGGTTGTGTTTTTATTGCCTGCGCAAAAGTAACGATCCTCGTCGTTTTGAAAAAAAACATGGGCTTTGTCGTAATGCCCAGAAACTGCGCCTTCGCTGGTTATTATATAGGAGCGATTATAAAAAGAATTTTCGCGATTATTTTTTACGGGCAGTGAACCGCCGATGATGTAAAAGCCGTACTTTTTGGCGATGTTTTGTAAGAACCGCAACACCTCGATATTGTGTTTCGAAAACTCTTCAAACTCTGTGTAATTAAAGGAAGAGGCAAACATCTCTGGCAAAAGAACAAACTTGGATTTTCTCCCTCCAGCCACGGCGAATAATTTTTCTAAAATTAGAAAGTTAGAGTAGGAGTTATGGCTAACGTCATACTGAAGAATCGACACCAAAAATTTATTCATAATAAATTATACTCCTGACGAATTAGCTTTAAGTCTTGCCAAGTAAGCCACTTAGGTGACCCTTGTTCGGGTGATGCGTTGCGTAGTAAGTAAGACGGATGGAAGAGTGTCATTACTTTTAGCGTAGCTGTTTGATAGTCGGTGTCTAACTCAAACCATTTACCTCTAACTTTGCTAATGGTTTCCGTGGGAGCTAAAATTGTCCGCATGGCAGGGGCGCCCAGTAAAACTAATATTTGAGGCTTAACTTGCGCTATTTGCCTAAGGAGAAACCCACTACAGGCCTCGATCTCACTTGGTTTAGGTTCTCGATTGTTGGGAGGTCGGCATTTTAAGGTGTTGGCAATATATACATCCTCAGGCCGATTGAGCTCAATAGACAACAACATCTGGGTAAGTAATTTACCTGCCCTGCCTACGAAAGGGATTCCTTGTGCATCTTCATCAGCGCCTGGCGCTTCGCCAATAACCATGATTTTACAGGGAGTAGATCCTTGGCAAAAGACAACGTTATGGCGAGTTGCAAAGAGTTCGCATCGCTCACATATATTAGCTTCCTGTATGGTTTGCTCATAGGATAAGTTTGAAAAAGTGGAGTTAAGCGTTTGTAGATTTTGCCTACTCATTCAGTAAGTCTTCAACCGTTTGTTTTATCTTTACTTGTTGTTGTGCAATGGGTTTGGAGGCGTCAACGACTACAAACTTATATATATCAGACATAAGGTCGTATTGTTCCAACAGTTTTGCTTGAAAGTGTTTTAGGGCTTGAATATTATTTGGCCCGAAACCTATATCCATGCCGCTGTCGTAATAATCTTTTTCCTTCTCTTCTTGAGACATACGTTCTAATGCATTTTCTAAGGGTGCTTTGAAATAAAAAACTAAATCAGGTTGGAGTGCAAATTCATATAATTTTAATACCCAATCTTTATCTTGACCGCGTAAATAATCTTTGGCAATGGAGGTATATATATATTTATTAAACAGCACAACAAAGCCGGCTTTTAAAGCAGGAACTATGGTGCGATTCATTAAATCACTAAAATCAGCCGCATGAATGAGGCTGTAGGTAATAGGTACTAGTGTTTTCTCTGCTTTAGCTATATTAATGGTTTCAGATACTAGCTTAGATTGCTTGCGTTTGGCGGGTAGTACCGCATAGCCTTTAATTTCCAGCCAATTTCTAAGTAGATTAAAGTTTGTGGTTTTACCGCTGCCATCCAAGCCTTCAGCAACAATCAACTTTCCAGGATAAGGATGCTTGATCATGCGTTTTTCCTTTTGATAATCTTGTTAACGGCGGCTCGAAACTTCTTTTGTTGCACTGGTATGGGGTGTGTGCCATCTAAGACATCAAAGTCAAACTCCGTAGCCATCGATTCATATTCGGAAATGACTTTTGACTGAAAGAGTACGTAGTTTTTTAGGATGTCGCTGCTGAGTTTCATATCCATACCCGCCTCATAATAGCTTGGCATTCTGGTTTGAGTAATGCGTTCCAAACTAACTTCTACGGGAACCTTAAAGTAAAATACACCATCGGGTTTGATGCTAAAAGAGTACAAGTTGCGCACCCAGTCTTTATTACAGTTACGCGCTACATCTCTGGCTAAGGCTGTGTAAATGTAGCGATCGGCCAGAACAATTAACCCTTCTTTCAAAGCGGGAATGATGGTGTTGTTCAGTCTGTCCGCAAAGTCTGTGGCGTGTAAAATGCTAAAGGTTGTGTTGTTTAATATACCTAATTTTTTACCTTTTTTTATTATTTTAGAAACCAGCTCCGAAGAATTCCAAGCAGTAAGAACGGTTCCATAGCCTTCGGATTCTAACCACTTTTTCAATAGAGAAAGTTGCGTCGACTTACCAGACCCATCAGTTCCTTCTACAGAGATTAAAGTTCCTTTGTAGGGATGCGGAGATTTAATGTTGCGATTAACACTTGGGATTATGAATTCGACATCGTTAATATTAGAAGATTTATTTTTGAATAGCATAGTTATCTTGCTTAGTTATACTTACTTTGATATACTATAGCATATCGATTTTTTTTTTAAAAGTGGGATGTGTACTAAATTCTGTTTGGTCTGGAAGCGTTACTCAATCTAGAGAAATTAGTGCGGCAATAACCAATCTGGTTTAGTCAATTAATCTTGAAATATTAAAGGAATTATATGGTAAACATTCAAGGCCCAAATGTTAGTAATCTTATCAACCAAGCAGTTTATAACGCCATGTCAGGTGCCAACTCTAAGGCGGAAAGTGTCGCCAGTAAGGCGGTTACTGCTGAAGTTGTGTATAACTTGTTCTTTAAGGAAGTAAAAACCAAAAAAGAATTTAGAGATAAGATTCGTAACACTTTGGCGGGCTTAAATAAAGAGCTTAAGACAGAGGATTTGAATAATATTTTAGAATCCTTGGAATTAAAGGAACAACCCCCTTTTTGTGCTTCATATTCAGAGGAAGGCGTCAGTAAAGAGCTAAATTTGCAGGACGCAATCATTCGTTCAGATATATACGATGTACTACATTTATTCTACAGTAAGCTTTATGATGAAGCTGCAAAGAAAATTTAGTAACCGTTCATTTTTAATCATAAACATCAAGAAAAATAGCAAAAATAACTATTTGCTAGACAATATCGCTATATCATGGTAATATATATCCATATTAGGGAGTTCTCGTTTCCCCCCCCCTGTACGAACCGAGGGCTCCCTGAAAAAAATCCCTCTAAAATCTCCAAATGATAAGCATCCAAAACCTATTTTTTCGATATGGTCATAAAAATATTCTACAAGATATTAACCTTCAGATAAATAAGTGTGATTTTTGGGCTATTTTTGGTGCCAATGGAACGGGGAAAACCACGCTTCTTAAGTTAATGGCCAAGCAACTAGAGGGCTATAGCGGAACAATTTTATTAAATGATAAAAAATTAAATGATTATAAACAAAAAGAAATAGCCTCCATTATTGGGTATATGCCGCAAAAAATTCTTTTTTCCATGCCCTACACTGTGCGGGAATTTCTAGAAATTTCTATGTATAGTAATACCCATATTAATAAAGAGACTAACGCCTATCAGGAGACGTTGCAGCTATTCAAATTACAGAAATTTGAAAATAATTTAATCTACCAACTGAGTGGTGGTGAGCTGCAAAGACTGCTCCTCGCCTCTGTTTATATTCAGGAAACGGAAATCATTTGTTTAGACGAACCTTTGAACTTTCTTGACCCAGCATTCACGCAGCTTACGATGAGTATTTTAGATACTCTATATTTTGAAAAACAAAAAACCATAGTAATGGTAATGCAACACTGGCAGAGCTTATATTTTTCCAAAATATTTTCTCAGGTAAAAGTGCTTATGCTAAAAGATAATAAAATATATTTTTCTGGAGCCATAAAAGAGGCTTTGCCCATGTTCGAAGATTATTTTGAGGTTAAGCTTAACAAAATAAAAGATGGGAATACGCAATATTTATTATGAAAAAATCAAAATTAATTACTTTATTTTTGGGGAGCATTATATTGCTCATTATATTGCCCTTTTTTGGTCAGCAATTAGTGAGTATTTCTGATGTTTTTAGCCAGAACGAGTTGCAGTACGTTTTTGTACACTATCGGCTTCCCCGAGTTATTATTAGCTTTTTGGCCGGAGCCATGTTGGCTTTGGGTGGGTTGCTTTTTCAGTCTATTTTTGCCAATGTTCTCGCCACTCCATATACGCTTGGTATTTCCAGTGCGGCCTCTTTGGGTGCAATCTTGGCCATATATCTCAACCTGTCATTCTCTCTTGGCATCGTGGATTCCCCGGTTTTGTTGGCCGTATTATTTTCTATGATTTTTGTAATTATTCTTTATCTGATCTCGAGGCAACAAAAAATATTTGAGACGAGTAAAATATTATTGCTAGGCATAGCCCTGAATTTTCTTTGTACGAGCATTGTTCTGTATTTGCAATTTCGATTAGATTATTTAAATTCTTTCAAGATCATGCATTGGTTAGTGGGAAGTATGCAAAATATTTCTTATGAAGTGGCTCTGCTTATGTTGGTGGTAGCTATTATTTGTTTGCCTTTTATTTTCTTGAAACGGCAGGAGCTAGATTTACTTAGTTTAGGAGAAGAGTTTGCCTTAAGTAAAGGTGTTGAAGTGAAGCAAGTACAATGGTTATTTATTATTATCAGCTCTCTTTTAGTTGGCACGGTTACTGCTTTTTTGGGCCCTATAGCTTTCGTAGGATTAATAATCCCTAATATCGCTAGAATGTGGCTGGGTGCCAAGCACTCAGTGCTCATTATAGCTAGTTTCCTCCTTGGGGGAATGATGCTTAGCTTGGCCGATTTATTCTCGAGGGTTGTTTTTGCCCCCGTGGAAATGCCTGTAGGAATTTTTACAGCTTTTTTGGGAGCCCTTTTCTTTTTATATATGGTTCTTCAAAAAAAATAGAAATATTTGCCTAATCATCATTTATTTTATAGAATGAACTTAGATGTGTTAACAAATTTATTAATTAAAGGACTATCTGGTGAGTAAAAAAGTAATAAAAGAAATTAACAAAGTGATTCAACTCGATAATTTCGCAGATGAAGAAGAATTTTTAGACAAGTTTCTCAGTTTTTTGTTTGTCCGCTACAAATTCCAAGAAATTAAGTTTTTAGCTATTGATGATTTAATTACGCAGTCAAATTTGTTTTCCAATAATAACCTTATTGTAAAAAATAAAAGTGCTAACTATGTCCTCCTTTCCAAGGAGTTTGTTTTTGATGTGGAGGAAATTCGAGAGATTTACGTTCGCCTTGCACTCAGGGGCGGTAGGGACAAGTTTCTTATACTGTGCGTCAACAAAAGTTTCTTTAAAAAGCTCAAGGAAATAGAAGTATTTTGCTCATTTTTAGGGCAGTACGTGGCGAAGCAATTAATAATTTTTTCAAAAGAAGCAGAAATTATTAAACTGAAGTCAACACCAGAAAACATTAAAGTAGTTGAAGTTGTGGAGAAGGTAGAGCGGCCACAAAAAGAAGATATTACTTACTTTTCATTAAATACCAAACTATTGCCTGAACAGATAGACCTTGAGAAAATGATTTCCAAAACAGAAAAAGATATTATTAAGGAAATGCTCAATAAGGTAAACGGTGTAAAGACGGCTGCTGCCAAGAATCTTGGGATTACGGAAAGAATGATTGGCTATAAAATCCAAAAATATAAAATTAAATACTAGATTGTAAGGTTCTTGATTTCCCAAGAATTATTTTTAGCTATATTTGCCAGCTTACGGTTAGGGTTAACAACCACTGGGTTCCCAACTTTTTCTAGCATAGGGATGTCAGAAATGTGATCTGTAAAGGCAAAACTATTCTTTAGGTCAATGTTTTCTCGCTTCGCAATGATTTCAATTTGTTTTAGCTTTTCAACTCCATAACAAACTTTACCTTTAATGGCTCCCGTATAGAACCCGTTCTTCATTTCTAGCTCTGTGGCAATAGTATTACCGAACCCAAAATGTTGTTGTAATAAATTGGCGAGAGGTTTAATAGTGGAGGAGATATAGTAAATTTCGTAGCCTTTGTGGTGAAAGTCTTCAAGGAAAATAGTTGAGTCAGGATAAATATTGGGTTTGATAGAGGTATTAAAGCAACTGTTCATTATTTCATTGATTTCTTGAGCTGGTTTACTTTTGAGAATATCCTCAAGTAGGATAGAGGTTTTATTTATT
>CAIUUT010000063.1 GCA_903902445.1 uncultured Candidatus Marinamargulisbacteria bacterium | reverse complement strand
TTACCCTTAGGGCAGAAGCTTAAAAACATAGACAAAATTGAGCAGTATCAGAAGTTATTTCTCATAGAAAGCATTTCCTTACTTCATGAAGCGGCTACCACTATGCTCATTGAAGAAAAACTGAAAAGTTTCTTAGAAGGCAAAGAACAAAAAGAATTTGAAGAAAAGAAGAATGAAAAAAAATAAAGAGCCTGAGAAGGCTCCCAATCACGAGCGATGGCTCCTAACTTACGCTGATTTAATTACCCTGCTAATGACTTTTTTTGTAATTTTATACGCGTTAAGTCTTATGGATCAGAAAAAATTTGGAAGGATGGCTGAGTCTCTGCGAGTGGCTTTGGGTAAGGGCTCTCCCTCAATTATGGAAGTTAATCAAGGCAATATGGTGCAAAGTATGGGGGAAATGAGAAGTGACTCTGTGGAAAGCATGCAAATCGAAAATGCCAAAAATGAAATTGGAGCGTTCTTAAAGGAAAATAATTTAGATGAAGAAATCCAAACCGATACCAATAGCGATGGTAATATTGAAATTTTTTTAAATGATGGCATCCTGTTTGCTCCGGGACAAGCCAGTCTTAAGCCAGCGGGGGTAATGATGTTGCGAAAGATTGGGTTTTTAATAGCCAAAATAGATAATAGTATTGTAATTGAGGGGCATACGGATAATATACCGATAAGTAATGGTATATATGCTTCAAACTGGGAACTCTCCGCAGCGAGAGCTTTGTCCGTTGAAAAATTCCTAATCGATGCTGCTTTTGTGAAACCCACAAAAACCTCAATTCACGGTTATGGTGAGTTTAAGCCAGTTAGTCCTAATACTACAGCGGAAAATCGTGCTCGAAACAGAAGAGTCGCTATAGTTATTGTCAAAAAACAAACACTTGAGTTATAGTAATAATCAATCATGGCTGAAGAAAGAAAAAAACACAAAGATGAAGAAACGACTCCTGAACCTATAAAAAAAGGTTCAATAAATAAGATAACGATTCTTATTATTGCTGGGATTTCGCTTGTAGTGTTGTTGATTCTAACTGTAGTGATAAGTATGGTACTACTAAATAAGCCAGAGCCAAAAGCCGCCAAAGAAAAAGAACCTGAGACAATTATTGTGCCGATGAGAGACTATATTGTGAACCTTATAGATTATGGGGGTAGAAGATACTTAAAGGTGAAAATTGATTTAGAAGTTGAAACAGAGGAAAAGATAAAAAAAGGTGGTGAAGGCAAAGAACCAGAACCTCCAGAGGAGTTCATAAAGAAGGAGTCTATGCTTCGGAATTATATTATTAATATTTTATCCAATAACAGTTTTAATGATATTAAAACTATTGAGGGAAAAAATAATTTGCGAAAAGGTATTATCCTAAAATGTAATATGGTGCTAAAACATAATAAAGTATTGAATGTATATTTTAACGACTTTATAATACAATAATTGAAGGGGTATAGCCTCATTGGAATAAAATAGGAAAAGGAGTATATCATGGGTGATGGAATTGCAATAAGTCAGAGTGAAATTGATGCTTTGCTTGGGTTTGCAAATGGACCATCAACGGTTGATACCCCTATCCATACAAGTGCGCCTCCAACTGTTGAAAGTAGGCCTCAGAGCCAAGCAACCATAAATTCTTCTCGTGCTGAGCCACATAGTCTTGGTAATCTTAGTGATTCTAAAAATTCTGGTTCCAAACAAGAAATTGATTTAATAAAAGATGTTCCTTTGGAATTATCTGTAGAGTTGGGAAGGGCTCGTAAGTCAATTGCTGATATTTTAGATTTTGGCTTGGGTACCGTCGTTGAGTTAAACCGATTAGCTGGTGAGCCGGTGGATTTGCTGGCTAATGGGAAACTAATCGCTAAAGGTGAGGTTGTAGTTATTGATGAGAACTTTGCCTTGAGAGTTACTGAAATAATTAGTCCGAAAAAGTAACGATATCCTCTAATGTCTAATAATGATCCTTTATATTTCCTAAAAGAAGCCACTCAAAATGTAACTTCGAATATTCATTCTTTCCATCCAGTAAATATTAACCCTGTGCATTTTATTTTGAATATATTTCTTATTGTTGTGCTAATTTATATTACCATGTTGGCAATTAAATTTTTTATGAAAGGGTCCACCAATCACTTCAGTTATCTATTGAAAGAAATTAACATAAACCAAAGCCTAAAGATTTATTATATTAAAATCAATAAAAAACTTTATATTATGGCCAATAATAATAATAATTTATTGTTGATGGATACTATTAAGGATTCCAAGGAAATAGTCCAAATCTTAACAGAGAATGAGGAAGAAGATAACTCCAATTCTTTGCCATTCCCTCTTGATTTGCTCAAGAAAAAGAAAAGTTCCTTACAGCCAGATTTACCTAGCAATTTTGAAAGTACGCTTAAAAGTATCATTCAAGATTCCGAGGATTTAGAGGAGTTAAATAAGAAATGAGGATTAGCGATTGAATTATACTATTCCAAAGATTAGTATTGCCCTAGCTCAGAGTTCGGATCCGCAGACGCTTAATTCGGCGTTACAAATACTTATTATTTTAACTATTTTATCACTGGCCCCTTCGATAATTATAATGGTTACTTCTTTTACAAGAATAATTATTGTTTTGGGGTTTATACGTAATGCCCTCGGAACTCAGCAAACACCGCCAACACAAGTACTGGTTGGGATTGCTTTGTTTCTAACTTTTTTTGTAATGTCTCCAGTGATCGATAAAATTAATAACGACGCTATTCAGCCGTATGTACGTAAGCAAATCTCTCAAACGGAGGCCTTTGAAAAAGGGGTCGAACCGTTGCGGGAGTTTATGTTTAAGCAAACACGTAAAAAAGATTTATTGCTTTTTGTTAAATATGCTAATATTAAGCCTACCAGCAAGGCCGAGATACCTACCCATGTACTGATAATTTCCTTTATTCTTTCGGAGCTTAAGACGGCCTTCCAGATGGGTTTTGTGATTTTTATCCCTTTTTTAATTATTGATATTACTGTGGCGACAATCTTGATGTCGATGGGTATGATGATGTTACCGCCAGTCATGATTTCTTTACCGTTTAAGATATTGTTGTTTATAATGATTGATGGCTGGAATCTTATTGTGACTTCCTTATTATTAAGTTTTAGGTAAATTTATGGGTGAAGCATATATTTTAAATATGGGGAGGGAAACTCTCTATGTTATTCTACTGTTAACCGCTCCTTTTTTATTATCCTCCTTAATTTTAGGTATTGTTATTTCTATAATTCAAGCTGTTACACAGATTCAGGATCAAACCATTACTTTCGTGCCTAAATTCTTTTTATTGGGCGTGATTCTTCTTGCCACTGGTAGTTGGATGATGAGTATTATCCAGAGTTACTCGATTCAACTTATCAGCGCTATTTCAGTATTTACTCATTAGGCATGACACTACCTTTACCAAATTTACAGCAGCTAGTTGTTTTCTTGATGTTGTTCACTAGAGTTTTAGGAGTGTTTGTTTCTGCTCCCATATTTGGGGCAAGAGCTATCCCTTCAAGGGTAAAAATAATGTTTACGATTATCTTAGCCTATATTTTTTATTCACTTTTCGTCGGAAGTGAGAGTTTTAATTTCCAAGAGTTTACCTATTTAAATGTTCTTATGATTTTAATAAATGAATTATTGCTGGGTATCTTAATAGGGTTCATTTCTCTTTTAATATTTGGTATTGTTCAGTTTTGTGGCTCCATAATTGATGTGATGTCAGGGATGCATATGGCAAGTATCCTAGATCCTCTAACAAGGGAACAGCAATCTCTACTTGGTCAATTCCAGTACATTCTTACCATCCTGCTTTTTCTGGTTTTTGATGGTCATCACTACATCATTCATGCTTTGTATTATAGCTTTAAGATTATTCCCTTAGGGGCAATTACTTTCTTGAAATTTTCTCCAGAGGCTTTTTTGAAGGTATTTAGTAATATTTTCTTAGTTGGCCTTCAGCTTTCAGCACCTGTTATTGCTATTCTTTTTCTGATAGATTTTAGCTTAGGGGTTATCGCTAAAGGTGTGCCACAGATGAATGTTTTTATGACGGGTGCTCCTTTAAAGGGGCTAGTGGCATTTATTTCTTTATTTATTTGTTTAATATATTTTGGGGCTTTCTTTAACAAAATACCTAAGCTCACTTTTGATAATATTATTTATGTACTAAGATCCTTATAAATGGGTGATCCCTCCAAAACAGAAAAAGCGACATCACGGCGTCGAGATGAGTTTCGTAAGAAGGGTAGTGTAGCAAAAAGTACGGAAGTTAATACAGCAGTAATCCTGCTGGTTGCCTACTTGGTATTAAAAGTTTCAGGTAAATATATGTATCAACAATTTTCTAGTATGTTGCGTTATTACTTCGAAAATGCCCACCGAATTCAAGTTACAGAAGATAATATGATGCAAATATTTATTAATATCACGGTCCAATCGCTGCTACTTACTGCTCCAGTGATTGGTTCCATTCTGATTGCTGTGATTATTGCCAATATTTTGCAATTTGGACTTTTGGTAACGTGGGAGCCCGTGAAGCCAAGCTTGACTAAAATAAATATTATAAAAGGTTTTAAAAACTTATTTTCCAAAAAATCGATTGAAACCTTAATGAAATCTTTAGCTAAAATCTCTGTAGTTGGCTATATTGCCTACTCTACTATCCGAAAGGATATTCCTGTTATTATCAATTTTTTTAATATGGATATCCAACAGTCTTTCTTTATTTTATGCACTATCGCGATGGATGTTTTATATAAGATTGTTTTGGTTTTTGTGATTATTGCTGCTATTGATTATGCTTTTCAGCGCTATACGATGGAAGAGCAAATGAAGATGAGTAAACAAGAAATTAAAGAAGAACATAAACGTTCGGAGGGAGATCCCTTAATTAAGGGAGAGATTCGGCGACGACAGCAGGAAATGTCTCGGCATCGAATGATGTCTGAAGTGCCGAAGGCCGATGTGGTGGTTACTAATCCGTTTCACGTGGCCGTAGCTATTCGCTACGATGCCAATAGCATGCGGGCTCCAGAGGTCGTGGCTAAGGGGTTACGTAAAGTAGCGGAGCATATTAAAGAAATAGCTAGAGAAAATGATATTCCCTTAGTGGAAAATCCGCCAGTAGCAAGGGCATTATATAAGTCGGCAAAAGTCGGAAAAGAAATTCCTTCGGATTTATATTCGGTAGTGGCTGAAATTCTTACATATATTTATAAACTAAGTGGCAAGACTTTTGGTATTTAGTCTTAACACTTAAGCTGTTTCGGCAATAGTTATGCTGTTAAATTTTGAGTCTGAGTTATGGTTATCTTGGATATCGGATTCCTTTATTAGCCTGTCTGTTAATTTTTTCATCTCTCGGTGTTTTAGAACTAAGGCTGGCATATCTTCATCGGCCATACGTACGCTGAGCATTTCCATTTCTTTTTTAGTTATTTCAAACATACGATTATTAACTTCTGTTTTCAGCTTCTCAAATTCAATTTTATCAATATTTAAGCCAACTTTATCTGCGTTTTTGAGGATGCTCTTTATTTTATTTTCAACTAAATCATAGGCAGGCCCCTGAAGTTCATACATCGCCGCCCTTTCTTCAAGTGCTTCACGGAGCATGTCATTAATCCTATCCTTGGCGATTAGCTGTGCTTCTTTTTTTACTTTTTCATTCAAAACATCAGTAAGTACCCCCATTTTCAATAAACCATTTTTTAGCCTTCTTATTTTAAATTCAGTTTGCATGGTTGTTTTGATATTGGGATTTAATGCTCGTTGCATATAGAGTGCTCTAAGGCGGTTAATGAATAGGTCTTTTTCGTCCTTAGACTCAAACTCGTAGCCATGTTTTTGTTTTTCACTTTGACCGCCAGAATTTCCCCCACCAGTATTAACGTTTACGTTGATACTGCCAGCGGAAGGATTATTAAAGTCAGTATTTTCTTTGGTTAATCCCATGTTTTTCATAAATGATTCTAGGGCAGTTTGGGCCCATTCTTCAGTGATTTTTGGATTATTGGTGATGGTATTGAGTTCGCTGATTTTGTTCTCAAAGGCTTTTACCTTAGCGACCTTATCTTGCTTGGGGTCTAGTGAGCCGCTGGTAACAAAGTCTTGCAAATCACCAATGGCAAAGTCGCCAAGCTCTTTACTTGCAAAGTACATGGCTTTATTGATAAGTCCTTGAAAGTTCTCATCAAAATTTCCAAAGTCTTGACCGCCAAGTAGAAGATTATTTACAAAGTATTCAGAGAAATTATTTAATTTCGCATTAGCCGTAGCGGCATCAAACTTATCAAGAATTGAAAGCTGTTTTAGGATAATCGAGTCTTTAATGTTGTCCCTGATTTCCATTTTAATGCTTTTCTTTACAGAAAGCTGGATGTCTTTTATTTGACCAGAGGTTAAGCCGTATTCCTTTTGCAGTTTGTTTTCAGCTTGGTTAAGTGCAAATATATCTTTTTTTGCCCCCAATATATTTTGTTTGAAACTATTTGTGTAGGCTGCAATCACATCTGTTTTACTTAAGACTTCTTCTTTTTTGCTTGTATTCTCGCTGCGCCTGATTGTTGTTCTGTCTTGCTCTCTGGAATTATGATTGCCGCCTTCGCCTTGACCTCTGTCATTGGAATTATTTAGTGTTATGCGACCGCCGCCAATTTCTTTTTCGATATCATTGTCACGATTTTTTTTGTCTTCAATGGGGTCTTTGAGCATATCATCGAGTTCTTTGTCCCCATCTGTGTTTTGTTCATTTTCTGGCGTATTATTTTCGCTTGAAGCGTTACCTTTATCTCTAAATATTTTACTTTCTTCGTTTTTTTGGTGAACAGAGTTGGGGCTATCTTCTTTTTCTGGGCCGACAGAATTTGAGCTGTCTTCCTCTGTATCGCCTAAAGCCGCGACCTTCTTTTCAGAGGGACTGGAAACTTTATCTTTCTTTTTCTCATTGCTTTTTATTTCTTCTAAGACGGAGTCTACAAGATCGTTACTTATATCGGTGTTATCCATGATTTTATCATCATTTATTTGTGTGTTTTGAAAATTATTTTGTTCTTCGAGCTTATTCATTTGACCACGAGTATCGGTTCGTTCAGAAAATACATGCGATTCAAGTTCTTCTAAGAGGTCTGCGGAACTTTTATTAACGGTGGAATCTTTATTGCTTTTGGTTTTATTGGCTTTATTTTCACTAACTTTACTATTCAATTGTTCCATCCGAGCACCTACACTGAGTGTTACTTTGTCGCTAGATAGGTTGTCACTACCAAAGATTAACCGTATTTCATTCATGGCGGCATTATTCTTTTGTCCTTTATCTGGGGAGGTCATTATTTCAGTGCCCATAGACGCCACTTTTTGGATAAAATCGCCCAGCATACTTTTCTTGGCTTCTTGGTAGTTACCACTTATGATTTGCGCAATAGGTGATTTTGTGCCCTCCTTTGGCTTGGCGGGAGCTGTATCTTGAGCTTTCTCTTGGCTGTCTTGTGAAGAGCTAATCACAATCTTTTGGATATCATCCGTATTAATATCTATCTTTTTGAACGATTCATTTCTAGCAGAAATATCCATTAAGGCCCCTTAGGAATTTGATAATATCTTATTGGTCAATTTGGCAATTTGACTTCTTGTCTTTTCTTTCTCATCAGTTTTATAGAATTTATTGAGATTCTTCTCATGAACAGCAATCCTTTTGTCTACAATTTCTAACATTGAATTGATTTTGGCTATTTTTAGAGATATTTCGTGTTTGTCAGAAATGCCTGTCTCTTCTTTTTCTCCAACATAAATATTTTTCATAGGAATTCCCCCTACTTATCTTATCGACAATATAACTCAATTTTATGTATGCTTTATTTTTGATATTCTTTTGTAGGAGTAATCAAGTTATTCGGTTGTTTGCTTTTTTAACATACCTTCAGAGTAATGATAGCAAATTGGTAAACTATAGCAGCTATTGTCTTGCGATTCCATAAAATAAGGTTGACCGGCACGGATCGCCGTGTCGAAGCATTGAAAATAGAATGGAGCTCCCGGTCGGAATCGAACCGACGACCCCCACCTTACCATGGTGGTGCTCTACCGACTGAGCTACAGGAGCCTTGAAAAGCTTGAGGAACAAGCTACATTTTAATACATCAAAAAAATGTTGTCTATGCATTTCGTAGGTGAATTAGCGGATGCAGTGATTGGGACATGCTTTTGAGCATTCACCGCACTCTTGGCAAAGAGAATGGTTGATGGTTGCCAAATTGTTTTCTAAGAAGATGGCCTGGTAATTACATTTTTTTATGCACAACCCACAGCCGATACACCCAACCTTACAATATTCTTTTTTTTGGTCTAGGGTGGCGTGAGAATTGCAGGCGACGACAAATGGTTTCACTTTGATATGGCCGAGTGTAATAAGCCTTCTGGGACAAGCATTAACACAAAAACCACAGCCATTACATTTTTCTGGATTGATAACGGGTTGCCCATCGTCTAAAGAGAGGGCACCAAAAATACAGGCTTTAACGCAGTCACCAAGCTCTAAACAGCCAAATTGGCAACTCTTGTATCCTCCAGCTAAACCTGCCGCAATATGGCAATTTGCTGTGCCCTTATAAATAAAACGATTTTGTGAAAGTTTTTCTCCAAAACCTTGGCAAAGTATGATGGCAACTTTTCTTTTGATTTTAGTTTTTTTATTGAGGGGTTGGTTGTTCTCATTTTTAATAAGCTCTGTATCTCGTGATTGACTATTGATTGTGGGGGTAACACCTCTTGTGGCATTGTTGATGAGCCAAGGGCTTAGGGTATACACAATCGCTCCGAAAAGAAGAACTGCAAATGCTCCAAAAATAATGGTTAACAACATCTAGTCTCCTTTAAAAAGATGAGAAGGCAACAAAGGCCATGGAAAGAATGCTGGCTGAGATAAAGATGATGGGTAACCCTTTGAAAATAATTGGTACTTTGGATTGCTCTAAACGTTCTCTAATGCTTGTCATTAAGATAAGTGACAAGGTAAATCCTAAGCCAGAACCCAGACTGTAGAGGATGCTTTCAAAAAAATTATATTCATAAATAACATTTAGTAGTGTTAATCCTAATATGGCGCAATTTGTAGCAAGAAGGGGGAGATATAATCCGAGTAAATTTTTTAATCCCGGATATCTATTTTGTATTAATTTTTCGAGATTCTGAACGATAACAGTTATTATTAGTAGGAAAGAAAGAAGTTGTAGAAAATCAGCCTGAAGTGGGACCAAAATAAAATAGTGCACCAGCCAAGTAGCCATGCTAGTAAGGAATAAGACTAGTGTAACAGTTAATCCCATGCCAACTGAGGATTCATAGCTTGTAGAGATGCTGAATACAGGACTTAAGCCAAGGAATCGAACTAAAATAAAGTTGTTAAGTAACGCAGCTTGAAAAAAAATAAAAAATATTTTCCCCATCAGACTCTCCTAACATCATATACATCTTTTACAGATTTCAATTTTTGAATAACGCTGTCTAGTAAGTCTACTTTACTGATATTAATAATAAGATTTAATAAAGCCATTCCTTTAGTAGTTGTTTTAACCTGGCCATTAATTATATTTAGCTTCTGTTCGGTAATTTTGGCGACCACATCATTTAATAAGCCAACCCTATCATAAGCTTCTATTTCAAGGGAGACATCGAAAGAGCCACTATAGTTTTGATCCCAATTAACTATGGTGAGACGATCTTTGTCTAATAAAATTAAGTTTCTGCAATCTTTTTTGTGTACCGCTATGCCTCGTCCTTTAGTAATGTAGCCCGTAACTTCGTCTCCGGGGACTGGATTACAACATCTGCTAAGATAAGTCAGAACATCCTGAGCCCCTTGAACAATAATGCCCCCATTAGATCTTTTAAGATTGGGCATGTGTCCATCACTCATGGCTTCTAAAACCTTCTCTAGTTTCTCGTCTTTTGTTTTCTTTTCTGGTTTGTGTTCATCTTTTATTTCTGTTTTCTTCTCGTCAAAAATTTGTGTATTTTTCCTAAACCATTGTTTAATTTTGTTTCTGGCAGAAGAAGTATTGACTAAGTTGAGCCAAGCCAGTTTAGGCATTGCATTATTTGAGGTAATAATTTCAACGATATCTCCATTGGTAAGTCCAGCATCTAAATGAACAATTTGGGTATTAACTTTAGCCCCAATGCAGCGATGGCCAACATCGGTGTGAACTCGATAGGCAAAGTCAAGGGGAGTTGCTCCTACCGGCAGCTCATAAACGTCCCCTTTGGGCGTAAAAACAAAAATTTCGTCAGTAAATAAGTCGATTTTCAGATTTTCATAAAAATCCTTATTATCTACGTCACCTTGCCATTCTACTAGTTCTCTTAGCCAAGCTAACTTTTGCTCAAAAGGTTCAGACTTTTTCTTGCCTTCTTTGTAGCGCCAGTGTGCTGCAATTCCAAACTCAGAGACTTTGTGCATTTGTGTAGTACGTATTTGTACTTCGACGGGTTTGCCCTCCTTGGCAATGACTACGGTATGGATAGATTGATACATGTTCTGCTTGGGCATGGCAATGTAATCTTTAAATCTTCCGGGAATGGGCTTAAATAAAGTATGAATTGTTCCCAGCGCAGCGTAGCAGTCTTTGACGGAATCGACGATAATTCGTATGGCATATAAGTCATATAAGTTTTTTATTGAGGTGCGTTGCTTGATCATTTTATTGTATATAGACCAGAAATGCTTGGGGCGGCCAGTCACCACAGCGTTTATGCCTTCTTCTTTGAGCATAGTTTCTACGTCAAACACAAAGCTTAGGATATACTTTTCTCGTTCTTCTCTTTTTTCAGCGATGTCTTTTTTAAGCTTTTGATAATCTTCCTCGTATAAAAACCTAAAGCACAGATCTTCTAGCTCCCATTTCATTTGTGACATGCCCAAGCGATGAGAAAGTGGGGCATAGACGTCCAGAGTTTCACGAGAAATAGATTTGCGACGATCTTCTTCTAAGTATTTTAACGTTCGCATATTGTGTAGCCTATCGGCTAGTTTAATGATAATAATGCGAATATCCTTGGCCATTGCCAAAAACATTTTCCTTAAGTTTTCAACTTTGGCTTCTTCAGCGCTTGTGAAATTGATTCGACCAAGTTTAGTAACCCCATCGACTATCAGCCCAGTATCTTCCCCGAAAAGCTGATTAATTTCCTTTATGGTTATGGGGGTGTCTTCGACAATATCGTGTAGGAGAGCCGCAATAATGGTGGTTTCATCGGCTTCATAGCTTGCTAATATTTCCACGACGTTTACGGGGTGCCAGATATAGGATTCGCCTGATTTTCTTTTTTGACCAGCATGAGCTTTTAACGTAAATTCAAAAGCTTCAGAAAATTTATCTAAATTAAAATATTTATTATATGATTTAATTTTTTTGGCGAGTTCGTCGATTTTTATACGCAATTCATTTTCCATAATACCCTAAAGATTACCATATTTTTGAATATTAGTCTTGTTTTTGGCAGGGCTAGAAGCTGAGTGT
>CAIUUT010000062.1 GCA_903902445.1 uncultured Candidatus Marinamargulisbacteria bacterium | reverse complement strand
ATTATTGTAGTATCAGCAAAAATTAAAACATAACGAAAGGACGTTACAGAATCAGCCTATGAAAATCACTAAGAATGAACTCGAACAAATTATTAACGAAGGCGAAGGATACCTCCTTGAATTCAAGGAAACCTTGACCTCTCAAATTGATAAAGAACTTGTTGCCTTTGCTAATGCATCAGGAGGACGAGTTTTTCTTGGGATCAGCGATGATGGTTTAATCAAAGGAATTAGTATAACTAATGAACTAAAGTCTCGTATACAAGATATCGCTCGTAATTGTCAGCCAGCAATTACCATTATTTTAGAAGAAATCGAAAATGTTTTAGTAATAAATGTACGTGAAGGGGTTGATAAACCTCACCATTGTTCTAGTGGATTTTATACTCGAGTTGGTCCCAATTGCCAAAAGTTACGCCGGGATGATATTCAGGAATTTTTCCAAAATGAAGGAAAAATTAGGTTTGATGAACTAATAAACATGAAATTTGATTTCTCATCAGATTTTTCCGAAGAAAAACTAACCCAATTTCTAATCCGTTCTAGAATAACCAAAGTAACCGACACCGCTTCACTTTTAGTTAATTTAGGTGTTGCGGAAAAGCAAGAGGGCAAACTTTTACTAAATAATACTGGTGTTTTTTTCTTTGCTAAAAATCTAGCTAGTCATTTTCTGCATACTGTTGTTACTTGTGCATTATACGAAGGAACTCAAAAAGTTAACGTGGCAGATCGACGGGATTTTAATGAGGATATAATTAGTAATATTGAAGGTGCCTTATTGTTTCTAAGAAGGTATTTGGCTGTCCGTTATCATATTTCCAGTGAGAAACCACAGCGAGATGAATATCCTGAAATACCCTATGAAGCACTCAGGGAAGCTATTGTGAATGCTGTTGCTCATCGAAATTACTTTGAAAAAGGTGCAAATGTTATGGTGGAAATCTTTGATGATCGAATTGAAATTTCTAGTCCTGGTCATTTGCCTAAAGGACTAACGATAGAAGAATTTGGTACAAAAAGTGTATTAAGAAATCCTAGAATTGCTGATTTATTACTAAGAGCAAATTTAATTGAGAAAATGGGTACTGGTATCCAAAAAATAAACCAATGGATGCGTCAGGCAGGGTTGGAGCCAGTTAAATATTATCATACAACATTTACTACTGTTACATTTTTCCGACCTGGTGAAAAGGTGGGTGAAAAGGTGGGTGAAAAGGTGGGTGAAAAGGTGGGTGAAACTGCAAGTCAAATTATTGCATTAATGAGAGACAATCCGACTATAAGTATTACAATCCTTTCCAAAATGCTTAACATTGCCACAAAAAATATTGAAGTGCATATTGGTAAATTAAAAAAATCGGGACACGTTCGTCGTCAAGGTTCGCCTCGAAATGGTTATTGGGAGGTAATCAAGTGACCTATAAAGAGTATCAGTTAATATTAAGACAAACGTCTGGACTTTGTACCCCTCTGCAAGCAGACACTCTCTGGGGGCATTTTACTGGCTATTTGGCACAAACAAAGCCAGAATTACTTAACGATTTTATTCAGAGCTACAAAGATGAAAAACCTGCAATTATCTTTTCTGATGGGTTGCCCTCATTATTGAAACAAGATAATACAATAGAGGTTTGTTTCCCAACACCTGTGGATATCACACTTCGAATTGCCGATCTAAAGGAAATGAAACAATTAAAAAAGACAAACTGGTTAACTAAAGATGATTTAGAACGTATTATAGCTGATAACGTGGCCAAAGATTTTGTCCCAAAGACGCCACTAGAAGTGGTGAATAATACCCAGATGCGTAACCAAGTTTCACGAACTGGCGAGGAAGATACGAAACTATTCCCTCTGGAAGAAATGTGGCTCAATGCCAATGAAAAGAAGGGTACAGCTGTTTGGTCCGTTTTCGTAAAAATACACAAAGATTTTTTTGAACAATTGCAACCATTTTTAGAAGCTTTTTTATTAACAGGTTATGGCAAAAAGAAAAATATCGGTAAAGGACAATTTGAGATTACAGTTAAAAAGGTGGATGAATTACTTTTCCCTAAGGTGCAAGGTGCTAATGCTTTTATGTCACTGTCCAGTTTTGTTCCAGCAGAGGATGACCCAGTCGATGGCTATTGGCAAACCTTTACAAAATACGGGAAAATGGGGGAGTCAGCCCCATTATTGAACGGACATATTTCTGAAAATCCATTTAAGAGTCCAATTGTAATGCTAAAACCTGGAGCCGTATTTAAGGTTTCGGAAGGTAATATAAAGCAATTTTATGGCGTCTCCAACTTGAATAGTACATTTCTAATTCGCAAGGAGCCAGACTATATCCATCCTGCACTAGCTTTTGTAATACCCTATAGGATAAAATAATCTAAAGATAATGAAAGGAGTTAGTAATGAATAAAATTAAGCAACAAGCATTAACTGCTGTTAAAAGTATGTCTGAAAATGCAACCTTAGAAGATGCAATGTATCGGCTCTATGTTTTGGACAAAATTAATAAAGGGCAAGAAGCCATTCTTCAAAACAAAGTATTAACTGTTACACAACTTAGAAGTGAGATCAGTAAATGGTAATTTGGTCTGAAGTTGCCAAGGAAGATCTTTCTCATATTTTCAGTTTTATTGCCAATGACTCAAGGCTATATGCTTTTAAGGTTGTTGATGAAATTATTGAATTATCTGAAAGATTAGTAAAATTTCCCTTAATTGGTAAAAGAGTTAAAGAGTTACATAACAACGATATCCGAGAAATTCCGGTCTATTCATATCGCTTAATTTATCAGGTTTCGGGAGTTGATGTTCAGATAGTAACTATTGTTCATATGAAAAGAAAGAATTTCAAGTTATGAGAAACACATTATGCAATTAATTACTTTTCTTGGGGCAAATGAAATAAAACATACCCACAAATATAAGTTTAAGGGTAAAGAAGTTTCTGCTGAAGAATCTGTTGAAGCTCTTTTAAGCCTATACTCTTTTCAGAAAGTAAAAGTCTTAGTTACAGAAAAGGCAAAGAAGAAAAATTTAGAATTACTCGAAGTAATAGTTGAAACACAGAAGAACATTGATATTATCGATATTGACGAGGATATAGAGGCTCTTACTATAATCGTCTCTGCCTTATTAACAGAAGACTCAATAATAGACGTAACAGCGTCCTTTAGGTCTATACCATTTAGCACACTAATTAGTTCAACCTTATCTAGGTTTAATCATCATAATTTTGTAAAGGATATTGTTTATGCTCGCCAAATTGATGGTAGCCCCTCTCCAAATATTGCTGCATCAGAATTTGAGTATATTTCAATAGAAAAATATTTAGATATTATTTATGCAAGTGCTTTATTGAGTATGTTTCAAAATAACTATACTTTAATAGAGCATTACCACATAGAAGATGAAGAACTTGTTAAACTTTTTGGATGTTTATCAAATTTTTCAAGAGCTGTATTAACTGGAAATCTTTCTGCCGTTATATATGAATATTCCCAACCAGTTTTAGCTCAGATTGATATGATTAAGGATAAACCATATTTAGAAAAACCACTTGCTGTCATATATAAAGAAATTACTTTGTATAAGGATTTAAGTTCAAAATCTGCATACAATAAATTACTCGAATACTCCAAAAAAATGTATGAAAAAAAATATTACAGTTTAGCGGTTACAAGCCTTTCTGAAGCCGTTGACTATTTCTATTGTGAGACCGCTCAGAAAATGAACAAATTTATCCAGGAAGAGTATCGAGTATGTTATGATAAATATACTTTTAGACGAGATGTTGTAAAGTCAATTTATAACAACCAAAATCTGAGGAATGTGCACCTAAGGGACGTGTTGCTTAGCCTGCCTTGGAAAGAAAATATAAAAAACTCAGATTTCCTTCAAAAACTTTCAAAGATACGCAATGAAGTAGCCCATATCCCAATTATGAAAGATGAAAAAAATAATATTCAACACAAAGATATAGCACCATTGTTCAAGACAGCTCAGCAAATCTTTGGTACTCCATGAAACTAGACCTATCCCTTCACAATGCAGAGCTCTATCAAGGTGTCGAAATTAGTAAAGTTGGGGGCAAACTCTCAATGGACATTTCCGATGAAATTCTGAATAAAATTGGCGAAAATGCTGATAGAATTGTATCTAATATACAGCCACGAGATGAAGTAACACTTACAGGGCCTGCTCCAATTCCTGTTTATCTGGTTGTCTTTCATATAGTTGTGCATCGCTTCAAAAAAGTTAGATACGATAATGAAATGTATCAACTACTTATAGCAAGGCATTAACCATGATTTTAGCTACAGTTATAACCTTTGCTCCAGTAAAAACGTGCAGACTTCCCACTTCCACGGGCAACTATATACATGGTCTTTTTCTAAACATTATTAAAAGCATAGACCCTACTTTTGCCGAAAAACTACATGAGGACAGTCGTGCCAAGCCCTTTACCGTAAGCCCCATTTTCGGTGATTTAGTGCATGCAGGTAACGGAACGAATGAGCTAAACAGCAACTCCAAATATTGGTTCCGCTTTACGTCTCTATCTGACGACCTAACCCAATTACTACTTGCAGATTTATCCTCGGCCAAGGATAGAACGTTTGTTATTGGCAATCACGAAATGAAAGTTTTAGACATCGCCATGGATTCGTCTGACCATCAGTGGGCAGGGATGACCAGTCACCAAAAAATTTACGATAAGTATATCATTAGGCAAGAAGCCATAGAGCCTTATATTAAATTTCACATACTTACTCCAACATTTTTTCATCAAGATGATCGCTCGATCGTTTTGCCAATACCAGCACCTTTTTTCTATTCAACTTTAGAAAAGTGGGACGTTTTGTCGGGTATTCCCTTGGATAGAGGAGATTTTATAGACTGGCTAAATACGCGTTGTGTGGTTTCTAGGTACGAACTAAAAACACGCATGTGGAACTTTGAAAAATATAAATATATAGGCTTTGTGGGCGAAGTGGAGTTTACCGATTTGGAAAAACAAGAAACGGCCTATAGGGCTATTTGGAATATGCTTTGTCACTATATCTTTTGGTGCGGTATTGGCGCCAAAACAACCATGGGCTTTGGTATGGCCCAACGCAGCTGATGCCAGCCTTATACTTATCAGATACTGATGCTGTCATGGGTGTAGAAGGTGATGCCTTTAAAATTTCATCTAGAGATGGTAGTAGAAAAACGGTTCCCATGCTAAATGTAGACTCCGTAGTTGTTTTTGTGGGGGCACAGGTTACCACTCAAGCTGTAGCCGAGTTACTGGAACGAGATATCCCAACTACCTTTCTTTCTAACCATGGTCGCTATTACGGACGGTTAGTTTCTACAGAAACAAAAAGTGTTGAACTAAGGCTTCTCCAATACAAACATCTGGAAAATAAAGAGTTTCGCTTAAATTTCTCTAAAGCTATTATCAAAGGGAAAATCTTAAATTGCCTCTACATTTTAAAGAACGTAAATCGCTATCGTGGCTTTGACGAGGTGAAAGACTGTATGACTACCATGCAAGGAATAGTAAAGCGTTTAGAGGATGCTACTTCTTTAGATAGTATCCGAGGTTATGAAGGTAGTGCATCTGCTGCCTACTTTAAAGTATTTCCAGATATCCTAAAGGAAAACCTTGGGTTTACTGGACGTAACAGACGTCCACCGAAAGACCCCATTAATTCTATGCTCAGCTTTCTCTACACGTTGCTTATGTATAATGTATATACGGCTACAGTTACTGCTGGGCTAGACCCTGCTGTTGGTTTCCTGCATGAATATACGGACAACCGTCCTGCCCTACCGCTAGATCTTATGGAGGAGTTTAGAACCTTAATTGCCGACCAAGTGGTTATAGACATGGTAAATCATGGCATGGTTCCTAAGGATGGGTTTTATCAAGGCGAAGAAACCGACAATTACCCGATACTTATCCAGAATGACTTGCGTAAGAAAATAATAGCCAGATATGAGAAACGTTTAGCTACAGTAATTAACTATGAAGGAGAAAGCCATTCCTATCGTAGAGTATTTGAGCTACAAGCCAGAAAGCTTGTCAGGCACATTAGAGGTATTGAAGAATATAAGCCTTTTATACAACAATGAGAGATGAGTTTGGGAGATACACGGGTATGTTTGTAATAGTTACCTTTGATATAGTAGAAAGCCCTAGTGTTAGTGCTATGCAAAAGAGACTACGTAATATTAATAAAGTACTAAAGGGGTACGGTCAGCGTGCACAAAAATCTGTTTTCGAGGCCTATTTAGATAATACGCAAATTGAGACTTTAAAAACTAAATTAACAAAAGTCGTAGATATAACCTTGGGCGACAATGTTCGTATGTATAAAGTTTGCAATAGTTGTTTTGAGAAGATAGAAGTGATTGGAGAGCAAGGCGTTTCGCCTGAAGAAGAAGTCTATATTTTCTAGGGATAAAGAGGTTATTAGCCAAATTTGTCACTAGAAATGTTTCGCTCTGGAGAGGGTTGTTTTGATAAAGTGCCTGAAGTGCTTATTATATAAGGGTTTGACATGAGTAATACAGGGTGTGTTATTGTATTAGCAAGAGCGTTTTCTGTACTGCCTGAAAAGAGGGGTTTTTTGACCAGTCAT
This sequence comes from uncultured Candidatus Marinamargulisbacteria bacterium, assembly GCA_903902445.1. Lineage (GTDB taxonomy): Bacteria > Margulisbacteria > Riflemargulisbacteria > GWF2-35-9 > GWF2-35-9 > CAIUUT01. Next base: position 61 of record CAIUUT010000062.1, on the reverse strand, counting down.
AGTGCAGCCTAGAAAAGTAGCTGAAGAAAATATACGAATACTTACAGAAGGATTAAGACTT
>CAIUUT010000061.1 GCA_903902445.1 uncultured Candidatus Marinamargulisbacteria bacterium | reverse complement strand
TTCGAGGAATCAATGCCCTTTGTATGTTCCTTTGGAACAGGTAACATCTAAATTGCTTTGGCTGGATAGAATGAAATGATAAACAGTAATACAATAAGTTTTGTGAAGCCTTTACATTACCCATATATTGCTTCAATTTCTTTAACTGGGAAATGCCAGTGCAACTGTGAGCATTGTGGAATTAAGAAATACCACAATCTAGATTTGAAACAAGAATTTAGTCTAGTTGAAATTAAAACTATTGTTGATCAACTGTATTCGTTAGGCGTATCTATTATCGATCTCCTCGGTGGTGAGCCAACCTTAAGGGACGATTTATGCCAGATAATAAGTTATATAAAATCAAAGAATATGTTAGTCGCAATGGAGAGTAATGGAATAAAACTTGATTTTGATTATTTAAAAGCCATCAAAGTTGCTGGATTGGATAATCTTTTTATTAGTTTAGATGACTATCGATCGGTAATCCATGATTCGAGAAGGAATTACCTAGGAGCCTTTAACAGTGCTAGAAAAGCGATCCAATTATGCCAAGAAATAGGATTAACGTGTCATGCGTCTTTTGTCCCAGTAAGTTCGGAATATTTTTCTAGTGGAGAAATAAACAATTATCTTTCATATTGCATGGAAATTGGCGTGGCACAAGTTAGAATAATTTTGCCAGTTTATGTCGGGAACTTGATTGATGGAGTTGAATATATTAATGAATCTGAAGTGGATTTAATGAAATATATTGATGAGAAATATTATGATTATGTATATAGAGATGATTCATGTTCGCCGCTTAGAAGTGTAATGAAGTCGGGGGAATATGTCTGTATTGCCAAAGGAACGGCCTATATTATTACTTATAATGGCTTAATATTTCCTTGTCCCTATGTGCCATTAGTGTTTGGCGATATGCATAATAGTTCGCTTTTAGATATTATTGAAAAAATCCAAGACCATCCGTTGACTAATTCCCCAGGTGAGAGCTGTGTTGGTAGAAGGCCAATGTTTATAGAGAATTATCGAAATCAACTTAGTACGAATTTACCTTTTTTAAAGATAGATTGTGAAAATATTATTAATCTTTCGGGTACTTGTGATGGACTTTGTGAGAACTGTAGAAATATAGAGAAAAAAATTGAACAAATAATAGCTGATATTAAAGGTATCAATCCCTTATATCAATCAATAAATATTGTGGGAAGTGATATATTCTCAAGGGTTGATTGTAATCAAATATTGGATGCTTTTCCTAAAAAAGTTGCCTTAATTATCAATACAGATGGAAGATTATTGAAAGATATTTGGTTGGTTGAAGGTCTCATTAATTACGCAATCCGTAGAATCAATATCCATATGTTTTCACTAGATATGGCTGAATATAATGAATTTATGAAAGATGAAACTGCTTATTTGTCGGTTATTACTGCCATAGAAAATTGTTCTTCAAAGTGTTTGCATGTGAGAATTTATGTTGAGAAAAATGCAGATGAAAATCAATTGGAATATTTTAAAAAACTTGGGGTACAAAGTATTGAACGAATTGAGACATCGAATGTTAAGAACAACTACTGTCCAGCTAATAAAACAAAGACAACGTCATTTATATGGTTAAATAAAATGGAAAGGACAATGTCATAAATGTTTGTGGCAACGAGAAATAATAAAATATTTATTAGTTTTAGTATGGGTATGTGTACAAACACTTCCTTTTTGATGACAAAAATATATAATTTTCTGGTCCAAAATGGATACCAGATAGTATGGCATCGAGAAGATGCTGATATTATTATCCTTGATTCTTGTGGGATTACAGACCAAATATTAAGTCAAAGTGAAAGTAGCTTGCAGGGTTTAATATCTAAATTTCCTAGTAAACAGGTTTTATATATTGGATGCGCAGCAGAACTTGGCTTAGAAATAGTCCAAGAAAAAGCAACGTTCATCACGCATCAACAGTATGATAAATTTAATATAATATTTAATCCAACAGTTTTATTCCAAGATATTAATGTTGATAATTTACTGTTTTCCCAAGGCGTTAATAATTTTGGAGGACGAGATGATAGTGTAGTGAAAATATCTCAGGGTTGTAACAACCAATGCTCGTACTGCAATATTCGCTTAGCCAAAGGTCAGCTAAAAAGTAGGGAAATTAAAGAAATTCTCGTAGATATAAAAAGATTTGTAGCTCGAAATGAAACGGTAATAACTTTACTTGCTGATGACTGTGGTAGCTATGGGTTAGATATCGGTCAAAATTTGCCAAAACTTATTACTGAAATTATTGAAAGTAATAGTAAGATAAGCCTTAAGATTTTTCAGGCTAATCCAATGTTTATTATTAAATACTTTGAGCAGTTAGCGCCATTTATTGAAAGTAATAAAATAATATTTATGACACTACCAGTGCAGTCTGCTTCTCCTAGAATTCTTAAACTTATGAATAGACATTATGAGATAGAGGATATTAAGAAAATATTAAGCAAAATGCGAAAAATTAATGGCAAACTACTGCTGGCAACACATTTTATTGTAAACTTTCCTTCTGAAACTTTAGCTGAATTTAATGAGAGTATCGATTTAGCAGTTTTTTTTAATTATAATATTTTTCAGATATATGGGAATAATAAAAGGACAAAAGCCAATGATTATTATAATAAATTTCACTATTTGCCAGATGAATTAAATTTAAAAATGGAAAAAATAGAAAAAAGCATAAAGAATAACCAGATAAATGGTGTTTTGAAGCCAATCTTTTCTTAGCTTTAAAGGGTGGGAATAATGGATTTTATTAATAATAATGAAAGTGATGAGTATGGTTTTGACTATTGTTTATTAAAATATATACTTAAATCAAGTCCTATTGGGAAACTCAAATCAGTAAAACTTTTATTTGAGGCTCTAGCCCTTATGAATGCTTGTCCAGAACAGTATGATTTCATTGATTATTTACAGACTAATATTGGCAATAATCAAACTATTTGGGGTATAAAAAAAACTGGAGATCAACTTTTTACTGAATTGTATTTTTATAATTATAATGCGCTGTCTCCACAAAAATCAGTAAAAAACCTGATTGCCTTATTGAAACAAAAATTTGATTGTGGTATCAGTATAAGTGAAAGCGTTCCTTGTTTTATGATTTCTTTAGATGTTAATAATGAACTTTTCAAGAGAGCTAAGTTAGATTCCTTGCATGTTTATACTAACAACCGAGCAAGTGGTGGTATGAATGGTATTAGTTATTTGTTTTCTAAAAATGCTATTTCCTTAGAAAATTTCTATTATTTTTTTGCCCCAAATACTTTTGAAATAGATTTAATTAAAGAAAAAATTTTAAATTCGGCCATGGTTGATTTTAGATTGGTTTCCTTAGATGAAATCCTATTGCCTCAATTAACAAATTGTAAAAAGATTTGTACTGCTTTTAAGTCAGATTGTGAGGCGATATACTATTCAGGGATAAATATTGAGCAATTTTTATTCTTTCTAAATAAATTTAATTATCAGTCTAAAATAATCTCATTTATTGAGGCAAATAAGCATTTACTTGATTATCTACAATTTGATGTAGGGTTTGATTACCGTATGAGTGCAGATAAATTGGAAATAGTAAAAAGTGGATATTATGGAGTGTTTTAGTACATAATAAATGAATAATTTTATAATCTTAACTATCGGGTATAAGTGTAATAATAATTGCATTAATTGTATGTTGGCAAATTGTTTAGATAAGCTAGACCCAATTTCCTATAATGAATATGAACATATTTTGGTCAAAACTAAGCAAGATGCAATATATGATTCACTAATCCTTAGCGGTGGAGAAGTTACCTTAACCCCAGATTTAGTTAAATTTATTAGCTATGCCAAGAAATTGAATTATTTTAAGCATATTCGCATTCAAACAAATGGTCGGCTTTTAGCTGATTTTGATTACTGTAAGTCAATAGTTGAAGCAGGAGTCGATGAGTTTTTTGTTTCTGTTTATGGGGCAACACCTGCTAAGCACGAGGCTCTAACCAAGGCTATGCACTCTTTTGACCAGACAATAGGTGGCTTGAGAAATATCTGTTCTTTAGGTGCGAAAATTATTACTAATACTGTAGTAACTTCTATTAATTATCAAGATTTAGAAAATATTGTCGACCTTGTATACAAAACGGCGCAGGTTCATGAAGTCTTTTTCACAAACTATTTACCCATGTCTACTTATGATTCTTTAGATTTATTAGTAAAAAATGAAGAGGTTAAGCCGTTTCTTTTTTCGGCAATTGAATTAGCTTCTAAATTTAACATAAAAGTATTTCTGGATGGCTTCCCAAAGTGTTATTTTAAGCATGCTTATTGCCAGTCGTATCCTAGAGCTCAAATATTTATTGATGATAAATTCTGGTCAGAATATCAAAACAATTACTTCAGATGTATATATAAAGAAACCTGTAAGGATGAAAGTTGTTTGCAACTACCGCTGGCCTACATAAATAAATATGGTTGGGATCGAGCTATTTTGAAGTCGGAATAACCAGACGTAGAAGAGAATAGGTTCTGTTATCCAGATTCGTGTATTTTATTACCCCGAAATTTTTGGCAATCCATTGATGCGGTCCTTTGGTAATAATTTCGACACAATAGAATTTTCCCGCTGGTACTGTTATGTAGGAATATCCTTTAACAATTACATCTTTAGTGTCTTTCCCAGCAAGAAGAGGGAAGTGAAAGTCTACTGGTTTCATGTCTGAGTGAAAGGCCTCGAATTTACCCCTTGTTTGATGGTAATATGTGGTAAACCCATCTGAATGGTAAAGAACCCACCCATCTTTTGACACCGTAATACTGTGGGTAATCATGGTGTCTAATCCACCGTTTACCCCGTATTCCCAAATACTTCCATCGGCTAAGAAATTGAAAGATTCTATTTGGCTCGTATCCTGAGTAGGAATATCTATTTGTGTAAGAATATTATTGCTAGAGGTGTAAACTCCTGGAAGATTTGTGAATGAATAGCTTCCCGTCGTTGATAAAATGGTTAGGGATAGTAGTATTATTTTGCTAATATTTTTACTATGATTCATTAATATATAATATATCAAGGCGAAAATAAATGCTAACTTGAAATGGGGTTTTATGCATAAATCCTAGTGCGAAAAACAAGGAGTGGATATAATATGAGGATAAATATAATATAATGATGAGGAGAATATATGAAAAGAATTATTTTATTAACAATTTTTTCAATGCTGGTGTCGGTATCTGTAGCTGCGACTGGTAGTGATAATGAATATTACAGTAGTGGGAAGCTAATGTCATCGGCTACAAAAAATGTAGTTGATGGTCTCAAAATTAGGTCAGTGAAGATTTTTTATGAAAGTGGAGTATTGAAGTCTGAATTTTCAACCTATAGGGCTAAATTACATGGCATACAAAAGGATTATTATGAAAATGGTCAGACAAAGGAAGTGTCAAATTGGTTTGGTGGAAAGAAGAGTGGTGTTAACAATACCTATAGTGATAATGGAAAATTAATAATGGAAGCAAGTTATGTTAGTGGAAATTATGACGGAGCGTTGAAGCTATACGATAATGATGGGAACTTAGTTTCGGAAACACACTTTGCTAACGGTGTGCTAAATGGCATTTCAACAACATATTATAAAAATAATAAACCTTCGTCAGAAGTTAATTACGTAAATGGAATTAAGCAGGGAGTGGCAAAAACTTATCATATTAATGGAGCCTTAGCTACGGAAGTAAATTATATGGATAATAAGACTAATGGTGCTGCTAAAAATTATGATCAAGGTGGTAAGGTTGAGTCTGAGGTAAATTTTATTGACGACAAACCTGATGGTTTACAAAAAACTTACGGTGAAGACGGCAAGGTAAGAGATGAAATGGAATATAGTAAAGGGAAAAAACTAGGCAAAAGACATATAATAAATGATAAGTAAGCTATTAATAATCCTTAGTTTTTATTAAACTTACATATCTCCCCCCCTATTTGAAAAGCTTTCTCTTTGTGCTACAATGCATGCTACGAGTGCCGGAATGTACTGAAAGGATTGATTGTTATGACCGATAAAATAAAGGGTTCCAAAATATTATTAGAGTGTTTGAAGAAAGAAGGAGTTACCGATATCTTCGGCTATCCGGGTGGTTCAGTTTTAGAAATTTATGATGAAATCTTTGAAAGTGATATCAATCACTATTTAGTGAGACATGAACAAGCAGCAGCCCATGCAGCTGATGGTTATGCTCGTAGTACTGGTAAGGTTGGCGTTTGCTTAGCAACATCTGGTCCCGGTGCCACAAACTTGGTTACAGGGATCGCTACAGCCAATATGGATTCTATCCCTATGGTAGCTTTAACGGGACAGGTAGCTTTACCTGGAATCGGTAAAGATTCCTTCCAAGAAGCAGATATTACCGGTATTACAATGCCTATTACCAAACACAATTTCTTAGTAAAAGATGTTAAAGACCTTCCCCAAATTATGAAGCAAGCTTTTTACATTGCTAGATCTGGTCGTCCTGGTCCAGTATTAGTAGATTTACCTAAAGATATTACGCAAGCTAGAGCGCAGTTTATTTATCCTGAAAACATAAATTTACCAACCTATAAGCCAACTATTAAGGGTAACATTAAACAAATAAAAGCTGCTTTAGACTTGATAAACAGTTCTCAGAGACCTGTGGTTTTGGCGGGTGGCGGAATAATTGCTGCTGGCGCTTCAGCAGAACTCAGAGAATTTATTAAGTTATCAAAACTACCTATTGCCTCAACTCTAATGGCTTTAGGGGCTTATCCATATTACGATGAGCAATCCTTACAAATGCCTGGGATGCATGGTACCGCTTTTGCTAATTATTCTATTCACGAAGCAGATTTATTAATTGCGGTTGGTATGCGTTTTGATGACCGTATTACAGGTAAGCTAAGTACCTTCGCTCCAAAGGCGAAGATTATTCATATAGACATTGATCCAGCTGAAATTGGTAAATGTGTTAATCCGACAGTTCCAGTGGTTGGCGATGCGAAAAGTGTTTTAACTGACATGATTGAATTATTAAAGCAGTCTCCTTTAGAGCCAAAGAAGGAATGGTTAAATACCATCGCTGATTTAAAAATTAAATATCCTTTAGCCTATAATAAATCAGAGGATGTAATAAACCCTCAGTATGCCTTGCAATTAATTAGTGAGATGACTAAAGGTGATGCCATAATCGCCACAGAAGTTGGCACGCACCAGATGTGGGCTGCTCAGTACATAAATCACCAGAAACCAAGACATTTCTTATCTTCAGGCGGATTAGGTACAATGGGTTTTGGTTTTCCAGCAGCTATTGGAGCCCAGGTAGGAAACCCTGGGAAAATGGTTCTTAATATCGCTGGAGACGGATCGATACAAATGAACATTCAGGAATTATCTACTATTGCCAATTATAATCTTCCCGTTAAAGTAATTATTATTAATAATCGTTACTTAGGAATGGTTCGTCAGTGGCAAGAAATATTCTATAGCAAACGTTATTCACACGTTGATATGGAAGGCAAACAACCAGATTTCGTAAAAGTGGCAGAAGCTTATGATGTAATGGGACTGAGAGCGGAAAAACCTGCGGATTTGAAGAAAGTATTAGAAAAGGCTTTTTCTCATAACGGTCCAGTTTTTGTTGATGTTGTTGTGAATCGCGAAGAGAATGTTTTCCCCATGGTTCCAGCCGGTGGAATCTTGAATAAAATGATACATTCAGAAAAGGAGTCAACATGAGACACGTTGTTTCCGTTGTAGTAGAAAATAAGCCTGGTGTTTTGGCACGTATTTCAGGTCTTTTTAGTAGACGTGGATACAATATAGACAGTCTTGCGGTAGGCATTACTGAGGATCCTGCGTATTCTCGTATCACTTTGGTTGTACATGGGGATGATACGATTATTGAGCAAATTGTTAAGCAACTCTATAAGCTTATCGATACCTATAAAGTAATAGACTTAACAAAGCAAAGCCATATTGAACGTGAGATGGCGCTGATTAAAGTTTCAATTACCAGTACAAATCGTTCTGAAGTTATTGAAATAGTAAATATTTTTAGAGGCAAAGTAATTGATGTTAGCGATAAAACGCTGACAACGGAAATTAC
>CAIUUT010000060.1 GCA_903902445.1 uncultured Candidatus Marinamargulisbacteria bacterium | reverse complement strand
TTATTTATTATTAATATTATATTATTAGTTATTATTACCTTAACAATTAGCATTACCTTAAATTTACAAAAAAAAAGAAGCAAAAATAAACAGAAATTTGAGGATATAGATGTGAAAGTTGCCTATGATTTCATTTACACGCACAAATCCAAATTCATGGCAGGACTCAGTGACTTCATTGTTTTAGACGTACGATCACCTAAAGAATTTAAGAGAGGCTATATTAAAGGAGCTATCAATTTAAACGTAATGGATCTAAATTTTGTTAAAGCTCTAATTAAATTGGAAAAGCAAAATAAGTACATCGTTTGCGGGACAAGAGAAAGCCGCAGTAAACGAGCGATTGATATTATGAAAAATAGAGGGTTTCTCGAGGTCTACCATATGAAAGGTGGTATGTTAGAGTGGAACCTGATGGATTTCCCTATTGAATATGAAAAAACAAGATTCAATTTGTAGCAGGGTCTACAAATCCAATTCTCTCTAGTCTTTCTTGAATAATACTCTTTTCAAAAGGCTTAATTATATAATCGTCGCATTTTTGAGATAAAGCAAATTTAATACTCATTTCATCATCGTGTGAGGTAACCATCACGATTTTGGCTCTATTCTCTGGCGATAGGTTCATTTCATCCTCTATAGCTCTCATTTTATTAAGCACCACCAAACCGCCCATTTTTGGCATTCCAATATCTAAGGTTACTAAACTATAATAATTTTTTTCGATACAGGCTTTTTCAAAGGCAATTAACGCACTTTCACCATCTTCAAAATCATTCACAATCCCATAAACCTTCAAGTTATAAGATAATTTTTGTCTACTAACAAGTTCATCCTCTACCACCATTATTCGCATCATAACAAAAACCCCTTCCAAGTAATAAATTAATAGAAACAAGCATTGAATTATTTATCTGTGTCGCCACAAAGTCAATACTTACGTTTTGCTTAATACAGTATAATTAAAAAACCATGATACGGAAAATATAAGTCTTACACCAATGATAAAAACTTTCTTCAGCTTGATATATATTATTACCCGTAATAACACAAAATATTACACGCAGATATTAATAAATATATCTTTTTCACTAAAAGAATAGCATAATCTTGTGCATAAGCAATATATTTTTAATTGACAATAATTAATTTACCAATAAAAATGTACCATATTGTTTAGAAAGGAATAGTTATGTTCAAATTCATCATATTCACTTTTTCTTTTATCTTTAGCTCATCCTTTGGCGGAGAAATAATTACTTCCCAAAATTACACTGACAGTTCACAGCTCTTACAAGTTCTTCTAAATTCTATCAATATCCCCATGCATCCCTACATAGATTTTGGCAACACAGCTTGGGTACTAACAGCTACAGCACTCGTTCTGCTAATGACCATTCCTGGGCTTGCTTTCTTTTATGGTGGTTTAGTGAAACGTAAAAATGTGCTGAGCGTTCTGATGCAATGCTTAATCGCTTTATCGGTGATTAGTGTAATCTGGGTGGTTTTTGGCTACAGTCTAACCTTCAGCCCTGGGAAAGGAGCCTTAGCTGGCTTTATCGGCAGTTTTGATTGGGCGTTCTTAAACCACGTAGGCTTTGAGCCTAGCCCTTACACCGCTGCACAGCCGTACGCACGCATTCCACATTTAGCCTTTATGATTTTCCAATGTATGTTTGCCGTTATCACTCCCGCTCTGATTATTGGAGCATTTGCAGAAAGGATGAAATTCTCTGCCTATCTAATATTCATTATTCTTTGGTCAATATTTGTCTATATGCCAGTGGCACATTGGTTGTGGGCACAGGATGGTTGGTTGCTAAAAATGGGGGCAGTAGATTTTGCTGGGGGTATCGTTGTACACATCAATGCTGGTATCGCGGCACTCATGACAACACTCTTTATTGGCAAGAGAAAAAATCATTTACACAGCCACCCGCATAATTTAACATTTACAGTATTAGGTACTGGGCTACTTTGGTTTGGCTGGTTCGGATTTAACGCAGGAAGCGCGCTGGCAGCCGACGGATTAGCCGCCAACGCTTTTGTAGTAACTAACACTTCTGGCGCCATTGCTGCCATCACGTGGGTAATATTAGACTGGATTTTCATTAAAAGACCAACAATCCTCGGAGTAGCTACCGGTGCCATTGCTGGATTAGCAGCTATCACTCCAGCCAGCGGTTTTGTAGACATCTACGGTGCCTTGGGAATAGGAATCTTTGCCAGCCTAATTTGCTATATATTTGTGATTATCATTAAACCAAGACTTAGTTATGATGATGCCTTAGACGCCTTCGGAGTGCATGGCGTAGCTGGAATATGGGGAACCTTTGCTGTAGGACTCTACGCTACACCCTTGGTACAGTCAGCCTATAAGGGGCTCGCCAGCGGCAGCCTTCACCTTTTAAAAGTGCAAAGCATTGCCATTATTTCTACTATTGTTTATTCTATGATAGTGACCACTATTATTTACTGGCTTATTAACCTAACCGTTGGAGTAAGAGTAGATGAGGCGGAAGAGTCTACAGGCCTAGATATTAGTGAACATAATGAACGTGCTTACACGATAATAGAGTAGGAGGATAAATTATGAAAATGATTGTAGCCATTATTCAACCCCATAGACTAGAAGAAGTAAAAGAAGCGCTATACGCTGCTGAAGTAAATTTAATAACGGCCAGCGAAGTATTAGGTCACGGCAGGCAATTAGGCATTACGGAAGTATACCGTGGCGTTAAAGAAACCGGAAATCTCTTGCGCAAAATTCGTCTAGAAATAGCTATTAATGACAACTTCTTAGAAAAAACCATTGAAGCCATTATCCACGGTGCCAAAACTGGCAAAGTAGGTGACGGAAAAATATTCGTCTACGATCTCGAAGACTGCATCCGAATCCGTACTGGAGAAAGAGGCCCTACAGCCATCGGGTAAAGTATATATTTTGCTCCGGCACTAATTTGCATTAATCAACAACTTCTTAACTTTTCTATTTCTATCCTATAGTCACCGTTGATCATGCGTTCTTCGGTAATAATTCCTGTTATTAGAGATGCAGAAGTTACATCAAAAGACGGATTTAGAACATTAACGCCTTCTGGCAAAATTAGTTGCCCATTTATGTGAGTTACTTCCGTAGAAGTTCTTTCCTCTATAATAATATCGCTACCTGTTTCTATTTGGAAATCAATTGTTGAAACTGGAGCCGCAATATAAAATGGTACATTGTGATATTTAGCCAAAACTGCAAGGCCATAAGTTCCAATTTTATTTGCCGTATCACCATTTAACGCTATTCTGTCAGCACCAACAATAACGGCATCAACTAAACCTTTCTTCATTACATAGGCTGCCATATTGTCCGTTATTACTGAAACTGGAATATTATCCTGCATTAATTCCCAAGAGGTAAGCTTACCGCCTTGTAAACGCGGCCTTGTTTCATCTGCATAAACATGTTCAATCTTGTTTCTTTCGTTCAACTCACGAATTACTCCCAATGCGGTTCCCCAATATACTGTAGCCAAAGAGCCGGCATTGCAGTGTGTCAGTATTGTTATTTTACGATTAGCATTAAAATGTTCAGCTCCAACCACCCCAATAGCTTTATTTATTCTAATATCATCAGCCGCTAAATTACTAACAAATTCCCATATTTTATTTTTAAGAATATTTGAATCATTAATACTTAAGGCATAATTAAGAGTTAACTTAACAGCCCATGCAAGATTTACCGCAGTTGGTCTAGCACTAATTAGATAATCAGCAGCTGCTCTTAATTTTTCAGGCAGCATATCGGCTGGGGATGAAACCTTAATATACAAAGCCAAACCAATAGCTCCAGAAACCCCAATTGCCGGAGCACCTCTCACAATCATTGTCTGGATTGCCATAAACATTTCTTCAATTGTTCTAATTTCTATAATTTCAAGTTTAGTGGGGATGAGTAGCTGGTTAATCATAAATACCCTCTGTTCTTGTATTTCAATCGTTTTTGGTAGCATTTCGTCCCTCCACTAAAAAATTTACTCTACAAATTGACTCGGTAACAGTTAAGTATTTCAAAGCTTCATTTAAATCCTTTCCCCATGCAAATATACCGTGCTTAGCTACAATTACCGCTCCAGCCGTCTTTGTAAATTCTGAAATTTTATTAGCAACATCTTGAGAAGCAATTCCATTCTTCACAACTATAGTAGGGATACTATCAAAGTAATATTGGCCTTCATGATCATAGGGAATAATAACTTTTTGTGTGCCATCACCAACCAAGGCTATTGCGTACGGAGCATGGGCGTGAATAACAGAATAAACATCACTCTTTGAATTGTATATTGCCCTATGTACCCCCAACTCCATAGATGCCTTTTTGTCTGCACTTGGATTTGGGTGAATACTAACTTTAACAATATCTTTGCTCTTCAATTTATGAAGCATCGAACCCGTATGAGTAATAAAAATAGAATCCCTACGTCGCAAGCTAATATTGCCACTATGGGAATTATTGTAACCTAGCGAAAATAACTGCTGTCCAATTTCACGAAACTTGGTACTTACAAACATCTTTAAAAGCGAGCGTTTTCTAGAGCACAATGACAAGAACACGTTGAGTGAATGTCAAGATCCTTGATGATACCGTATAGTAATTTTTTTACATTACTAATATTATTATTAAAAGTCGTCATAATATCAGCCAAAGGAAGATGTTTAACTTGCTGTGCTATCCCACAATCATAATCCGTAATTATAGAAATATTTATATAACACATTTCAAGTTCACGAGCCAACATTGCTTCAGGATATTGAGTCATGTTAATAATATCCCACCCCTCACGAGTATACCACTGTGACTCAGCTTTAGAGGAAAAACGTGGTCCTTGGATTACGACAACTGTCCCAGTTTTATGATAGGATAATTCAAGTATATCAGCCTGTTTAAAGGCCATCTCCCTCAAAGAAGGGCAATAGGGTTCAGCTGATGAAATATGAGTAGTCGTGGGCCCATGATAGAAAGTATCCTTTCGTCCATAGGTTCTGTCTATAAACTGATCACAAAAAACAATATCACCAACTTTATTTTTCTGCTGCAAGGAACCAACAGCACAAGGACCAAATAAATACTTTACTCCCAGCTCCTTCATAGCCCAAACATTGGCACGATAATTAATTTCTTGAGGAGGGTAGATATGCGCCACGCCATGCCTAGGAAGAAAAGCAACTTTTTTCCCTTCTATCGTACTTATGAAAATATTGCTACTTGGCAGGCCATACGGAGTATCCATTCTAACTTCTTTAACATCTTCTCCGAACTGATAAAAACCGCTACCTCCAAAAACCCCAATACTTACTTGCTCTTTCATATTTTACTCCTATTATATTTTTTGAATAGTACTAGTAGTAGAATAACCGTCAACGAAAGGAATTAGTTTCACCTCTTTAGCAAACTCCCTGCCCACTACTGTCTCAATTGTGTAATCGCCACCCTTGGTTAGGATATCAGGTTTTACTGCTTGGATTAAATTATAAGGAGTATCTTCCTCAAAAATTAAT
>CAIUUT010000059.1 GCA_903902445.1 uncultured Candidatus Marinamargulisbacteria bacterium | reverse complement strand
ATGCGTCACTAATTAATAATTGTCTGGTAGTTCGGTACTTCTCTGCTAACTCACTTTCCGCTAGGAATTTCGTAATTATTGACTTATTAAACCATGAATCTACTTTATAATTATTAAGTGCCCTATGGTGGGCAGATTTCGCCATATTCTCACGCACTGAAGCATTGTTTAAATAATATACAACTTTTTCATACAATTCCTCCTTTGTGTGAAAATAATCCATTTCTCCGGGAATATTAAAGAAATATTTAAGGGCTGGTGAGTGCTCTGATAAGCAAAATGAGCCCGTTAAGGAGAGTTCGAAAACTCTGGCTTTTATTTGCTTTATTCTTTGTTTAAGAGGGTCTTCAATAATATAGTTATCAAAGTTAGAGGTGGGACCAGTAAAATTAAGATTAATCCGACTTTTATTAAATAACTCAATCATTCCATCTATTGAGATTTCCCCATCAGGAGTTTTCGATATTCCATGCCAAAGTACTTCTATGCCTTTCTCTTTTAAATAATTAATGTACATATCTCTTTCAGGTGTGTATTTCCCAACGAAGGATACATCAATTTCTTTAATTGACTCTGTTGCTTTGTATTTTTCTTGGTTGTTGGGTAAAAAATGCATAAAGGTGCTAGGTATCCCAATCTGTTCGAAATAGGCCTGACTAAAGTAATCAAGAGTAAAAATTCCGCAAGATATTTGGGCTAACCCTTTGTCTAATTCCAACATAAACTCAGTATCAATAAATAATGAAAAAATCTTAATCTTTGAATCAATTTTCTCAAGGAGAAACGGTAGTGTATAACCGTCAGATCCAACAAAAATATGATTTATATTATTTGTTTTAAGAAACTTATGAAAGTTGACCTCAGTAGCTTCAAATCCTAAGTTATTTAAGTCATCCATATAATAATACATGAATACTTTATTAAACATTTCTTCGCTTTTTAGCCGCATATCTTCAAGGAAAGTTGAGCTAATACTTGATTTTTTAGTTCTTAGTACGAATAGACAGTTTTGTTGTGATAGTAACATCTAATTTTTCCTAAGCAGGCTTAAATGAATCAAAATAATGAAATCGACCGAATAAACGATATGCTCTTTTTATAAAAAATAAATAATACTTAATAATTAAACTATCTTTTATGGTATAAAATGGTAGTTCTAAGTATTTCACTCTTTTTTCGTCAATTAAGTGTTGAATGTAAAGATTATAAAAACGCTCGGCTAAAAAAGCAAAGACTCTAGACTTATAGGGGTTGTTACTGACAGATATTTTAGGTTCCAGGTCCGAAAAAATATTAAACAACATTGTCATGAATTCATCAAAATACTCCCATTTTGTAATAAACAACATGTAGTAGATGTAACGATTTTCATTAAATGTCTTATCTGATATGGTTTGTAGTTGCGGATAAAGTTTTGTAATTGTGTCCGTAAAGTGTTCCCAATCGGAAGCACTAAAGTGTGTTTGATATAATTGACTGATCGAATTCTCCAAATTATGTCTCTGGGGTAAGATAAGGTCGTATTCGTGTAAATAGTTTTCAATAGCGGGAATTGAGTGAGTAAGATTTACATAAAGTTTTTTTGAGTTGGCGCTAATCGCTTTACATTTATCTTTTGGAGAAAGAAAATTTAAGTACCTTCTGTAATGACAAAAGCCAATATACTCGGATTTAATATTTTTCCATACCCAATAATAGGCGGTCAATTCGGAAAAAGTCTTATTTTTGTGTGAGATATTCTCACCAGTGTCATCTCCTAAAAAACCCAAATTATATTTAGAGCCACTTTTCCCAGCTTGAATAGGGATAAACGGATTAACATGAAAGGCTTTAAATGGCCTAAAAAAAATAGAAAATATTTTTACTCTTAATGGTTTATAAATTATTTTTTCTGACATATTATACTAATCCAATCACCTTTTTCTTCTTTGTTTAATTTCTCAGAGTCCTTTTGAAACCTTTGAAGCTCTTTTTTGGAAAAAAACTTATTGAGGTCTTGAGGATGTCCTTGTTCATCAAGAAAAGGGATATTCCTTTGATATAATTCGCTACCAAAAAATTGCATTGCCCCAGATTCATAATATTTTTTAATTATGTTTAAACCACTTTTTTTGCAGATATAGTCAATTGATTCTATGGAATGAAGAATTATGTGTCTCGGAGCATCTAGGTTAAACCAAGCTTCACGATACTTTTCCCAAGCGTGAGAAGAAACAGTTGGAAGTCTAAGTAAGATTAGCCCATTTTTTGAAAGCATCTTAGACGCTAAAATCAACGTTTCAATATGAGAGGTTTCTACATGCTCAAGAGAGTGATTAAACATGATTAAATCAAATTGAGGGATATTTGCTTTTGAAATATAGTTTTCAAGGTTGTTTTTATAAACCTTTACACCATTCTGGTAAACAATGTCATCTTGAACATAGGGATCAATTCCAATAGTTTTGGTATAACCTAATTCGCACAGGTGCCATAATAGGTTCCCATTACCACAGCCGACATCGAGTATGCGTGACTGATTTGTTGCCTTAGAGTAGAAAATAATGTTTGCAATCGATCCATCAATAATTTTATAAATAATTTTACTTATGTTCTGATAGAGTTTTTCATTTCTAAGAAGCAGCGGAATTTTGAAAAGTAAAGCTTTGATGAAGGTTTTAATAATAGAAACTTTTGGTTCTTTAAAACTAATCGAATAATAGTCTTGAGGGTAATATTTGGCTAAATTTCTGGGGGCGGTTACAATTTGTAATGCCTTACATTTACTACATTGAAAATATTCAAATCTTTCCTGTGTTCCATACATCATCTCTTTTACTGAAAATGTTAAGTCATTTTCCGAGGTTGAATTACATATCCTGCAAATATTTTGGCTCAATATACACCCCTCAACTTTCACTTAATATAGCGATGAGCGATTATGTTGTTTTTTTCCAATAAATGGAAGAACTGTCGATGTTAATAATTTCTTCGGCAATAGCGTTTTGTCTCCGGTAGTCGTCGACTGCTAATTTACACCCTTCAACAGCGTAGTAATCATCAATAATTATATAGCCACCTTTTGAAAGTTTGGGATATAAGTGAATGATTACATCCCAAGTAGATTCATACAGATCTCCATCTAAACGGAGAAGAGCAAATTTTTCTGTTTTTATTAGTGGCATTGTGTCTTTAAACCAACCTTTGATAAATTTTACATGATCATCAAATAAATCATATCTTACAAAATTTTTTTTCACATTTTCCGCCGATACACTTAATTCTTTGTAAAGATGAAAAATTGAAGCTTTGTCTGCTGAGTATTTCTTGCCGTTTGCTTCGGGTAACCCTTCAAATGAATCAGCTAACCATACCGTTCTATCAGATACGTCAAGAACATTAAGCATAGCTTTCATAAAAATGGCTCCCCCGCCCCTCCATACTCCAGTTTCAATAAAATCTCCAGGAATATTATTTTTAACAATATCTATGACGCATTCTTCAATGTTATTTAGTCTTTTTAAGCCCATCATAGTTTCACCATAGGTGGGCCAATCCAAACCATTAATTCTTTTTTCGACATCGACTTCAATTATTTTACATATAACAAATTTCTTTATTAATAAAATATTATCTAGTATATTAAATAATGTTTTCCCAATTGCTTTCTTAACGCCAATAGCTCGATAATCAGAAGAAAACATCTTTATAGGTTTGATCTCAACTTCATCTATACGCAGTAAATTAGTGAGAACCTTTTTTAGCAATTCAATATACAACTTTTGTGACTGGTTCATGGCTGTAATAACCTTTCTTTATTTCTAATTAAACTAGTACTAATGTAGACCGTGAAACTAAATTCGACTATTTAAATATAAACTATTCTGAAATTAATCACAAGTCTATTCCAGCTCAATAACCTTTAATTTCACAATCTGCTATTTTGTTTCTTTGAAACGTGAAATGGTGAGTTCTAAAACTTTATTACTTGGTTGCAAAACTGTAAAAAATCTTCATTGTGTGTGACTAATATCATGGTCTTCCCTTTTAGATTATTAAAAATCTGAGATAAAATTTCTTTTCCAGAAATCTTGTCGAGTGCGGAAGTAGCTTCATCTAGAAGGATTACTTCTGGGTTGTCGTATAACGCACGCGCTACGGCTACTCTTTGTTTTTGTCCACCACTAAGTTGATTTCCATTTTCTCCAACCCAGAGGGTCTTAGATTCCTCAAAAGCAACAAATTCTGCTACTCCAGATAAGTTACAGGCTTTTTGATACTTTTCAATTACATATTCTCTTCCACATAAAATATTTTCTTCAACAGTACCTTCAAATAGATATAGTTGCTGAGGAATATAACCAATTTTTCTTCGCCAAGACTGAACATTTGTTGCATCAATAATGTTGCCATCTACAGACACATTTCCTTCTTGAGGTGAAAGTAAGCCAGACAAAATGTC
The DNA here is from genome assembly GCA_903902445.1 of uncultured Candidatus Marinamargulisbacteria bacterium. Classification (GTDB taxonomy): domain Bacteria; phylum Margulisbacteria; class Riflemargulisbacteria; order GWF2-35-9; family GWF2-35-9; genus CAIUUT01. Next base: position 3,693 of record CAIUUT010000059.1, on the reverse strand, counting down.
CATAGCCGTACTTTTGCCGCTTCCATTTGGTCCCCAAAAAGCGATAATGTTTCCCTTTGGAATTTTGATGGAGAAATTTATTAGAACAGGTTTTTCGTTTGAGTATGAAAAATATATATTATTTAAGGAAATTTCTTGAGTAAATGATATTTGTTTTTCTCCTAGATTTTCAATGGGACGTTTTAATTCCTGTACAATTTTTTTATAGCTAACATTAAAATATATGGCTTGAAACCATGCATTCATAATTCTGTTTATGGAAGGCATCAGGCGGAAAAAAGCGACTGCATACATCATTAAAATGGGAATGGCTTGGAGTGGGTCGTGGTAGGAGTATACTGCAAAAAGTAAAATGCTGAGTAATATTATTATACCAACGGTTTCCATAATGATTTTAGGCAATACAGCTAAAATAGCGGATATTGCATCTGAGCGAATAAAAATACTGCTTGCATGGAAAAATCGATCAACCACAAACCCTTTTTCTCCTAGAAATTTAATAAAGCGGTAATTACCAAACGTTTCTTGAATTGTCCGTAATAGTTGATTTTGTCCAAATAACCTTCGTTCCCCAGCATTTTTTGAAACCTTGGATGCTACGGCTGTTATACTTAGTCCCATGATGGCGAGGATAAATGTCATTGTTAATGCAATTTGCCAATTAATGAACATTAAAATGGTATATATTAATAAGATCATCAATACCTCAGAAAAAATAATAATAATTCCCAAAATATATGAGGAGACATTCGTGGCTTCGAGTATTATGTTTTGTGTGAGATTAGCGCTTGATTCTTTGGAAAAATCAAGATAGGTTAAGTCAAGGTATCTTTTGAAAAGTCGGTTAGCAAGCCCTCTGAGTCTTGTCCTAGTAAACTTAATTTGTAAGTAGTTAAAGCCTGTGTTCATAATGGCCCGAAAAATCATAAGTAGAATTAAAGCAACTCCAGCCAGAAATAAAAAACTAAGAGGCGATTTTATGTGAGACCATGTATAAAGTTTTTTTAAAATATTATTTGTTTCAAGTAATTTAATGTTAGCAACGATTGAAAAAAAAGGCATTATCATGGAAATACTGAAGGTTTCAATCACTGAAACAACGATCGAGAGTATTAGTAAGATCAGAAAATATATTTTGTCGCGTTTAGATAATATGAAGCTTAAATCTTTAAACATATCATCCCTATTATAACTATTTTATTAGGTTAGTGAATAGTGAATAGTGAATAGATGCTGTGTGTTAATAACTTCCTAATGTGTATTGGTCCCTCTTGTTTCTTTCGTTCAAGATTTTTTTACATATAGAGTCTTTGCATTTTAATACTTTGGAGCCTCTGGTTATTTTGCATAGACTTAAATGATTTCTTTTTGCAATATCTCTTTGTGAAACCCCAGCTTGAAGTTCTTTAAGAATGTTCCATCTCATGGACAGGTCCTTTAATTCGCTAGGGGTTAAAATCTCGGTAAATAATAAATTCATGTCCTTTTCAGACGTAATCTCAGTGATAATCGAGATTAGTTCATCAAATATCATTGTGTCTCCTTATTTACTCTTTTTCGTTACTATCCGTAGTAACGTTACTGCAAATAGTAACAAGGTGGACTGTTTCTGTCAATGGGATTTGTTTGAAAAATTATGCTAATAATTATTTTTTTTGAGGGGCTTTACTTTTATTTCCATTTTTATAGTAGACACTAATGATAACCCTTCCGGATTCATCATACTCAGTGTAGTAGCCATTCAATTTATCGGAAAGGTAAGTTGCTTCACATTTAAGTTTACCATTAACATAATATTCTTTTGATTTTCCTGAAAGCATGCCGTCACGATAATTTCTTTCACTCAAAATAATGCCTGTAGGTGAATATTCTTTAATGATACCATTTATGGTTCCCTCTTGGTATATCGTTTCTTTTTGTAATATACCGTTTGCGTAGTATTCTTTGGAAAGCCCTTCCAAATTCCCATTAAGATAATTATCTATTCGCTTAATTTTCCCATAATCATTATATATCTTATATGAACCGTTCAAAATGTCATTTATAAACGTCATTTCAGTAATAAGTATTCCTTTTTCATTGTATTCTCGAGATATTCCATTTAGCATATCGTCCTTATAGTTATTTTCTTTTGCGATATAGCCATTTAAGCTATAAACCTTACTGGTACCAGATAATAGTCCTCGGTCATAATTAGCTTCTGAGCTGATATTCCCATTTTCAAAATAGCCTTTATCCGCTCCATCAAGCTGATTGGATGCAAAACAAGATTCATGAGCAAGCGAACCATCATCATAGTAAGCTTTGGCGATACAATCAGGGATAATCCCTTCTTGGCTAATAACTTTACCGTAGGCATTAAGCACTTGGGAAGCAATAGGCTCGCTATTATTGTTGATATTGAAATAGGTTCTTTCCTGTCCTCCAGCTCGAATTTCTTTTGCTTTAAAAGTAATTTCTTCAGACTGTGCAAAAACATAAGATACAAGGAATAAGGCTATGAGTAAAAATATAGATTTTTTCAAAATTTAACCCCTTTCATAAAATGTATTTTACATTAACATTATAGAGCATTTATCTAGAAAAAAATAGAAAAGTTAACTTGACGCTAAAAAGTTTTTTTCTTATAGTGTTAGAGGTAATTTCATGAAGGAGCACATAATATATGAGCGATTTTGAGCCAAAAGTATCGATAATAGTTCCAGTGCGCAATGCAGAAAGAACATTAACTACTACTTTTGAATATTTATTAGCTATAGATTACCCCAGAGAAAAGTTAGAAATTCTCATAGCCGATGGCGGAAGTTCGGATAATACGGTGGGGATTACTAAAGACTTCATGAAGAAATATGAGTTTATTAAATTAATTGAAATTCCAAATTGTAAATCTCCAGGTCATGCTCGAAATGCAGCTATTAAAGTAGTTAAAGGACAATACGTACTTTTCACCGATGGTGATTGTGCGCCTAATAAAGATTGGATATATAAAATTGTCGAACCTTTCGAAAAAGATAAGAAAATTGGCGGCGTAGGTGGCGAAGTATTAACCCTAAGAGCACAGGAGGATAACTATACTGAGTCCTATTGTGAGCAAGTAAAATTTTTAAGTCCAGTAGGGCGTTGCGGAGTTACTGAGTCTGGCTATATGCCAACCATTAATGAATGGTATCCCCATGAAGTGAATGGTGGAAATGACTCCCCTTTCTTTGCAACTGCCAATTTTGCAGTTAGTAAAGAAGCCATAGACAAAATAGGCGGAGAATTTTGGGATGAGCCCACTGGTGAGGACGTAGACTTTTCTTTACGTATCATGAAAAAAGGATATCTGCTCTATTTTTCTAAAGAATCAGTAGTAAAACATATGCATCGGGTAGACTTAAATAGCTTCAATCGTCAATGGCATGGCTATGGTTTTGGACATCCGTTACTTATCGAAAAACACGCAAAAAGTGTTTTAGAATTTTGCTTACAGTTGTTTGGCAGATCATTTTATTTTAACGTACCTTCCAAGCACAAAGGTATTATTCACATTGGGAACTTTCACTTAATGTATATCGGAATTATTGGCGCGGTTATCTGCTTTTTACTTTCTACATTATTTAAGCTTGCCAGTATGGATAGTTTAGATATTTTGTTTAGTTTAATCGTGAATATATTTCTAATAATTTTTGCTTTTTTTGCTTTATTGTATTT
>CAIUUT010000058.1 GCA_903902445.1 uncultured Candidatus Marinamargulisbacteria bacterium | reverse complement strand
GGGGATTCAATAGGAGCAAGCAAATGAAAAAACAAATACTACTCGGCATAGCTACACTAGCCTTCACCTTTACCCTGCACGCCCCCCTTCTGGCAGCCAGTAGCGACGATATTCCTGCTATTGAGCTGAGCAAGTACCGCACCACAGAAGCGCTTCTGCTGGACTGGGCAGATAGGTTAGATAGTGAGTTTGTTATCCTAACTGAAGGCTTTGAGAAACACCCGAAACACCTTCCACCCTCTGAGTCTGCGGCGTACTTGAGAAATTATCCAAGGAATTCATTAAAAGCAGTAAATTATGCTGATGAACAAGAATTAATCTTGATAAAAAAGGAATTTACGTTACCTTTCTACGATGAGGCCAAACGCGAACTGGCCCAACATGGCGGTGTCTTTACAGCTCAGACCGTACCTGAACGCTACAAACAGAAAGTAATAAAATGGGCAGAGAATTATTTAGTTTATTATTACTCCGTTCTTGGTGATAAAACTGCCTCTGAGGAAAAGAAAAATGCAACCATAAAAACGGGGCAGGAAACCCTGAATAGGATACTTAATAATGTTTTTGATAGCAGTAAAACCTATGAAATCTTACACAATATTGAAACTGTAAAATTAGCTGAATATGACGTTAAAATGGATATAAAGCCACTTTATGCTCTCTTTGATGAAATTGAAAAATGCAAAACAAAAAAAAGTCTAACTGATAAAATTCTAAAAGTTAATGTTTTTTTCCAGGGTCAAGCTAATCTCTTTATTACCAAAACTTTCCCATTAAATGATTACTTTTCTAATTTTTATACCAATATTACTATACCAGATTTATCTAAAACCACTGGTTTTAAAATAATTGTAAATTAATATGTTTAAACATTAACTTTGATGGGAATATTATAAATAATGACTAATGAAATAGGAGTATTTTGATATGACAATTCTTCCCGATAGTTCCTTAAGTAAAACGCCTATATATAAGGCTGCCCCATTAAAACAGGCTGAAAAAGACCAAAAAGCCTCTACCACCACTTACCCCTCTACGATAACCAAAGAAACACTGGAGAGCTATACGGCTAAAGGCAGTACACTACTGGCTAATCTCCTTACCGATGTTGGTAACGGCAATAGCAACGCCATCAAGTTTGCAACAAATTTATCTTTAACTTTATTTGCAAAAGGGCCCTCTTTCTACAAAGAAGCAGGTGCGCTAAGAAGTGCTATATTTGAAATTTTTAGCAAAAATCCTGCAGGTGAAATAAAAACCCCAGCGCAGCAATTTATAGCCGATTTATCTGAAATGTTTAAACATAACAAAGATGAACTTGAAAAAATATTACTTCAAGTTGCCCATACAGCCAAAAATGCTGGTGATGTCATTAAGCTTTTTGAAAATGCCAAGGCTAATTCTCCTTTAATCGCCAGTATTTACGAAAAGATAAAAGACTTAACTGATGCCCATCAAATACGAACCATAATTGATGACAGCGTAAAAGCCTTTGAAAAGGCAGCTAACGACATCAAAAAAGATGCACAAAACGCTAACCTAAAGTTCGACTTTGACTGCGACTATAGCGAACTAAACAGCCTCCTAGAGCAACTCGATGAAAAGATGGAGAGCTGGGCCAAGCACAGCAACCTAGCGATTGATGAAATGCTGCGAAATTCCATAGGGGTTTTTGCCAGTTCCAGCGCTACCTCCGAAGAAATAAACAAACAGGCACAAAAAAATATTGAAGCCTTCAACAAGACCGAAGAAACCAAAGCCACCTTAACGGCCAAAGCAATTGAAAGACAAAATGCCGCCAAGCAGCAGACCACGAAACACGTGGAAGTTTTTGAGACTGTAAGCTAAATTCAATTTACTTTTCTTGTCTTAACAAGAAAAGGTAACAAAAGAAAATCAAGACTTTTCAAAACACTTTCAAGCTCCTATTCCAATATTCTCCAAGGGGATAAGGCCCCTTCGCTTCCACTTCGAGAACCTCAGTGTCCGCTGAACCCCTTAATAAACTTTAGGCTTTTGCGGCGATCTCACCCGACACGCTTTGGCGTGTCACCCCATTTCTTGGGCGAGGGTGGCTTGGCGGTGATTTGCAATTCATACACGTCGCTAGGTTTAAGCATGTTATATATTAATAAGGAAAGATTGTGCCCGGGCGGCCACTATTCATCGAGGAAAAAAACTAACTAAAGGCTGGCTAACAAGTTCTCTTTAGTTAAGCCGCAATCGATTAGCAACCTGTCTCTGGCGCCATGGGTTACAAACTGGGTATCTTCTATGCCTAGGCCAGTTAAAGTGGCACTTATCTTTTCCTCCAACAGAAGCTCCGCCACCGCACTGTATAAGCCACCTTGTTTGATGCCCTCTTCTAGTGTCACTACTTTCTGGCTTGTGCCTATCATTTTCTTAAGACCTGCTTTATCCAGCGGTTTAAGGAAACGACAATTGACTAGATTTACATTTAACTTACTCTCTAAGATAACGTCATACGCCAAACTTACCATAGACCCAATGGCAATTACAGTGGTTTTAGCGTTTTTGCCTGAAATTAACAGTTCCGCCTCACCCAACAGCAACGGACTTTCGGGCATCGAGTTTTGGGGAACCGCACCGCGTGGGTAACGAAGGGCTATGGGACCCGCTTTATGCTGAAAGGCCAGTGCCAACATTTGCTCCATTTCTCTGACATCTTTGGGGGCCATAATTAGCATATTCGGTATCGAGCGCAGGAACACCAAGTCAAAGACGCCATGGTGTGTGGGGCCATCTTCGCCGACTAGCCCTGCTCTATCGAGGGCAAAAATGACAGGCAGTTTCTGCAAAGCGATATCGTGAATAATTTGGTCGTAAGCTCGCTGCATGAACGTAGAGTAGATGGCCACAACAGGCACAAAGCCTTCAACCGCAAGCCCCCCAGCAAAAGTTACGGCATGCTCCTCGGAAATACCCACATCTACTAAGCGGTCTGGAAATTGCTTTTGGAACTCGCAAAGCCCAGTACCATCAGTCATGGCCGCCGTGATGGCCACAATCTTGGGATTAACCTGAGCCTCTTTCACTAAGGTTTGGCCAAAAACTTCGGTATAAGATTTCGTTTGAGAAACCTTGATTTCTCCTGTTTGAGGATTGAATTTACCCAGACCATGGTAGGTCGTGGGATCCTCTTCTGCTGGCCTAAACCCCTGCCCTTTTTTGCTGAGCACGTGAATCATCACGGGTTCAGGCGCTTTTTGGGCGTAACGGATTGCCCCAATAATGTGGGGAATGTTGTCGGCTTCAATGGGCCCCAAGTAACGAATACCAAACTCTTCGTAAATAACCCCAATTTTAAAATAATTAATGAGTAAATGCTTGGTGCGACGCAGCAACTTATCGATGGAAACCGTAAGCGGCTTGCCAATTTCTGGCAACTTTAAGATTAGCTTTTCAGCTTTCTTTTTGAATTTGCGGTAAACCTGGTTGTAGCGAAGCGAGGTAATGTGGTCAGATAAAACGCCCACTGGTTTGGAAATGGACATTTCGTTGTCGTTTAAAACAATGATGAACGGTCCCTTAATGGTTTTAATATTGTTGATGGCTTCAAATGCTTCTCCAGAAGAAATGGAAGAGTCGCCAATCACGGTGAGTACCGCAAACTTTTCACCCTTCAAGTCTCGAGCTTTGGCGATACCAATAGCTGCCGAGAGGGAAGTCGCCGCATGTCCTGCGCCAAAAATATCGTGAGGGGACTCTTCTCGCTTGGTGAAACCGCTCAGCCCACCGTACTGGCGAATGGTCGGAAAATCCTTCAGTCTGCCGGTAAGTATCTTGTGGGTATAGCTTTGATGTCCCACGTCCCAGATTATTTTATCTACGGGGCTTTGCAGTGCTGTATGCAGGGCAACAGTAAGTTCAACGATACCTAGGTTTGAGGCCAAATGTCCACCATTTTTGGAGGTCACATCTATAATTTGGGCACGAATCTCTCTGGCCAATTGATAGAGTTCACTTTGCGTAAGACGCTTTAAATCCTGCGGTAAATTTAGTTTATTAAGTAACTCCACACCCATCCCCTTTATCTATCTCTGTTATATACCATTTCGAGAAAAAAATGTAACATTTCTTTGATTTTCTTATTTTTAATTACAGGTAACATAGCTAAGGACTCGTCAAACAGTGCTTGGGCCATCTCTTTGGTTTTTTCTGTTCCTAAAATGGAGGTGTAGGTGGCTTTGTTTAGCTTCTTATCTGAGCCAGTAAGCTTGCCTAATTTTTCCTTATTGCCTATTTCATCTAGCAAATCATCAATAATTTGGAACAAAAGCCCCAGATTAGCCGCGTACTTCTCTATGGAAAAATTGGGGATCCATTCCTTTTGCCCCTTCACTAATATTACGGGGGCTAGGAAAGCCGCTTCGAAGAACTTGCCAGTTTTGTATTGGTGCATTTTTTGCAGAAGGGCTAGGTCTATCTTTTTCCCTGTACATTTTATGTCGATTACCTGTCCACCCACCATCCCCTTTATGCCAATATTTTGGCTGATATAGCTAATACATTCCAAAACCTTGCGACTATTGAAGCCTTTTAGTTCTTGAGAAAAAATAGAATACGCCAGCGTCACCAGGTAATCACCAGTAAGAATGGCCATATCTTCGCCATAAACTTTGTGGTTGGTTAGCTTACCGCGTCGGTAGTCATCGTTATCCATGGAAGGTAAGTCGTCGTGGATAAGGGAGTAAGTGTGAATTAATTCTAGCCCTGCCGCTAGAGGCAAGAAGTCAGCCTTAATATTGAGCAGCTCCCCCAACATCAGCGCAATAACGCCACGCATCTGCTTGCCACCATTAAGCACGCTATAGCGAGCAGCCTCCTGGAGAACAGACGTATCGGGCTCTGCCGAAACTAACAGGGTCTCTAAATAGTTTTCTAATGACTGTTTTTTATTATTAAAATAAAGTTGGAAATTCATGTTCCTCAACTGGTATTACTTGGGGCTGACCATCAGCCTCCACAATTTTCATTATTTTTTTTTCTACTACTTGCAGTTCTTTTTGGCACTCGTTGGCGAGTTTCATGCCGTCCTCATATTTTTGGATAGCGCTATCTAGAGCGATATCCGACTCCAGCTCCTTGATTATACTTTCCAGCGTCTGCAATTTATCTTCAAAAGTCTTATTTATAGCCATTACGATCTTCCTTCTTCACATTACATTATTTCTGTTATATTTATTAAATATATATACAATCCCAAATGAAGCTAACGTTGATATTTCAGAATATTAAATTAAATTTACTTAAGTCCACGCCTATTATAGCAAAAATAATATTTTCAAGATATTGAATTTTAGCAATAGCACTGCTAAACGTGAAATTCCTGAATTTTTATACATTAACCCCTCACAAATCTATTAATATTTGTTAGAATAAAAGTAAATCATGGATTTAAGCACTATTCTAGGAATTATTGCAGGCATTAGCTTGATTGTTGGCTCAATTGTATTTGGAGAAGGCGGAAGCATCCATCAATACATCAACGCTTCAGGCTTATGTATTGTTTTAGGTGGAATTAGCGCCTCAACCTTAATTAGCTACCCCTTAGATGAAGTGATTAGTGTGTTCCAAGTAGCACGAAAAGTTTTTAGTTCCCATATTAAAGAACCCACCATCCTCATGCTTGAGCTCATGCATCTGGCCGCTACCGCCAAAAAAGAAGGCTCCATGTTGAAACTGCCCGAACATGCCAAGAAACTTAAGGATCCTTTTTTAAGTAAAGGCGTACAAATGCTGGCTGACAACATCCCCTTAGAAGAAATAGTAGGAACGCTTGATACTGAAATATTACTCATGCAAACCCGACATAAATTGGGCCGTGATATCTTTTCACAAATGGCAAAACTTGGTCCAGCTTACGGCATGATTGGCACCCTAATTGGGCTAGTACAACTTTTATCCAATCTCAAGGAAGCCGACAAAGTTGGTCCAGCCATGAGTGTAGCACTTCTCACTACTTTCTACGGAGCCGTTTCTGCTAATTTGTTTTTTATGCCAATTTCCAATAAACTAAAAAGACGCAGCGAACAAGAATTTTTAAATATGCAAATTTCCAAAGAGGCCATTATGGCTATTTCCACAGGAGAGTCGATTACCCTCATGCAAGACAAGTTAAGCTCGTTTATCTCGCGCTCACTCCAGCAAGCGCTGTCCTCTAGACGACAAAGAACAAACCAAGATACTTCGGATAACAAGCACTTTTCATAATGGTTAGACTATTTCAAGCAGAAAAAGAAGCAGAAAATGATGATGATGGTGGCTCTTGGATATTTACCTTTGCCGACATGGTTACGTTACTCTTTGCCTTTTTTGTTATTTTATACACCATGTCTAAAGTCGATCAGGATAAGTATAAAAATATATCCGACTCCTTGCACCAAACCTTTACTGGACAAATTTTAGTTACGCAGTCTGTACAAATAGTTGACGCTGCACAGCTGGGAGACATCGCCAAGACGACGTCCTTAAACTATCGACTTAATAAAGAACTTAACACTATGGTAGAAAAGATAAACAGCTTCATTTATCAGGAAAACCTACAAACCAAAATAACCACTTTTATTGATGATAGAGGCGTAGTTATTAAAATTGCTGACGATGTTTTCTTTGACGCTGGTAGTGCAGAAATTAGTGACCGCAGTCAAAAATTGCTACTTAGACTAATGGATCTGCTGCAAAAATTCCCCTACCCCATGCGCATTGAAGGACATACTGATACTACGCCAATCCATAATGAGCACTACCCCTCAAACTGGGAGCTTTCAACCTCTCGAGCCTGCAACGTCGTAAAGTTTTTCATTAGTTCAGGACTTGACCCCAAACTCTTTTCCGCAGAGGGCTTTAGTGAGTACAGGCCAATAGCTAGCAATAGCTCAGAGTCTGGAAAGTCAAAAAATAGACGAGTTGAGCTTATTTTCAAGAAAGATCAGATAAGAGAAATAATAAAAAATAAGCAAGAAAATACCACGGAGGGAGCAAATTGAACTTAAATAATCTCCATAACTTCCCCTATCCGCCCAGTTTACTTAAACTAATCGGAAAAATTGAGTCTTCTGGAGCTGAAATATTTATCATAGGCGGAGCGGTACGGGATATACTTCTTGGCATAGAACCCCATGAATTTGACCTTACCACCAATGCTTTGAGCAGCGAAATTGACCCCCTTTTTTCATCTACAAATACTTTTGGCAGTAAATACGGCTGTATTACCGTAAATTTTGAGAACAACCGTTATGAGCTTACAACCTATCGCAAAGAAGCACAGCACCTCGACATGCGACACCCCAACACCATTGCTTTTGTGCGTGATATTAAAGAAGACCTGCCTCGGCGGGATTTCACAATAAACGCCTTGGCCTACAACCCTATAAGCAAGATTTTCATAGATGACTTTAGTGGCTTGCAAGACCTAGAAAACAAACTTATCCGCTGTATCGGCAATAGCGCGCTTCGCTTTAGCGAGGATGCGCTGAGAATGTTGCGCGCAATCCGTTTTGCCAGCCAACTCGGGTTTAGCATTGAGCAAGAAACCCTAGCGCAGATTACGCCAACTTTACTACAGAAGGCTGGCCTCCCTCTGGATCGGCTTAAAAGTGAATTTAATAAAATTATTTTGGGTACGCATGCACAGTTCGGAATTAAGTATTTAGTGGGAACGGGGCTCATGCAGTACTACATCCCTGAATATATGCCACCCGCTGAGCCAAACATTAACCAAGTCACAGCTCAAATTATTGACCGCTTAAAGTATGTTTTAGACTCTGTGGAGGTTGAGAAGAAAAAAGTATTTTTACAAAGATTTAATTATTCAAAAAAGGTAATTAAAAGTATACTTTACTAGAATATGAGCGGTTTCGAGGAAAGGATTTGGCAATGAATATTACTCTATTGGGCTTGTTGGCAGGGGTGTTTTCCACAATTTCTTTTTTGCCCCAGATTATAAAAATTATGCAAACTAAATCGACCAAAGATATTTCCATTTTTATGTATCTGCTGTTCTCTTTTGGCTCAATTCTCTGGATTACTTACGGAATACTCATTTCGGCTTTGCCAGTCATTACTACAAATGTGGCAATTTTAAGCTTACTCATCGTGATTTTAGTCTTAAAGTTTCGGTATAAGTAGGTTTAAGATCAATACTCTAACCTGATTCATTTCCTAGAATTTGCTTCTCCATTTAATATTATTCATGGACACATATTAGCTAGTAAAAAAAATTAGCAAAGTATTTGAATGGCACACTTATAAATAAACTATTAATGGTTTATTATTTAAACTATTTTTGTTACCATTAGTTGTAATATTATGTTTAACTTCCAATTTAGCTACTTTGCGCTCCCCAACTTATTTGCAGGTATTTATGTTTTGTTTTTTGGCTGCTTCATTTTTTTTAAAACTAAAGAAAAAAACATTACCAATGTTACCTTCTTTTTTTTGTGTATGTCCATATGCATTTGGTTATTTAACTATTGTCTATCGTACCTAAGTCCTAACGAGCAACAAGCACTATTCTGGGCTAGAAACTCCTATTTTGGAATAACCTTTATTGCTATTTTCGTACATCACTTCTTCATCTCCTTTTTCAACAGAAATGAAGTCGACAAATTCTGGGTTAGGTTTTCATATATTGCAGGAATAATTCTTCTTATTTTTAGTAGGAGTCAGTTATTTTTTTCTCATGCCTATAAGTACTTCTGGGGATACTACCCCAAAGGTTCTACTCTTTTGTATTCCATATACTTAGTTTTCTTCTTTGGTTATTTTTTTCGTACTATATTTGTATCTTATAAAGAATTTTGCAAAGTTGATAAAAAAGATATCATTCGTTACAACAACTCCAAACTTATGCTAATCGGAGTTTGCGTCGCTCACACCGGAGGAGCAGATTTTATTGCCAAATATGGCATTGAGTTTTATCCAATCGGTTACTTTTTTATCTTAATTTGGGTAACGATTGTTGGCTATGCTATTGTTAAATATCGTTTCTTTGATATTGAGACCGTTATTCATAAAACACTACTTTGGCTTTTTACTTCTGCCCTTGTGGTTATTCCTTTTGCAGGTATTACCTATCTTCTTTACCCCCTATTCAAAACTGCTTCCTACTCCGAAATAGTCGCCCTCTCCTTAGGCCTTTCCGTTCTCACACTCATCTACTACCAGGCTATTCAACCTAAAATCGATCACCTTTTCCAACGTAAAAAATATGACTATCAAAACTTACTCGAACTCTATTTAAAAAAAGTGAGCACCTTAAATAGTCTTTCTGTTCTTATTCAAGAAACTAAAACCATTTTCAGCAACACCTTCTACCCTAAAAACCTTGAAATCCTTATCTTCAAACAGGGCAAATTATCACTCCCTCATGCAGATAAAACCCAAAACATTTCTTTAGAGATTAACAAAGATTTCGAGAACTTCCTTCTTAACATTTCTGAACCTATTGAGCTTGATTTACTTGACACTGACCAAAAATATTTACCCTACAAAACTACCATCTCTCGCATATTTTCTCTTTCTGATTCTGTTATCTTGTTTCCTGTTATTCATAATAATTTACTGGGGCTTATCTGTCTTGGCAAAAAAGTTACTTTAAAAAAATACTCCAACCTAGACATTAAGTTCACTCAAGATTTAGCTATGGAGTTTTCTATCGCCTTAGCTAACTCCCTAATGTTTACCTTGGTCGAAGAGCAAAATACGTCCTTAATTAAACTCGATAAGCTTAAGGACGACTTCCTTGCCAACACTTCCCATGAACTGCGTACTCCACTTAATGGTATTATCGGCATTACTGAATCTATTATCGACGGTGCCGTCGGGGCTATCTCCAACAAATTACGCGATAATCTTCTTCTTGTTACCTCCAGCGGTCGTCGCTTGGCCTCACTTATTAACGACATACTTGATTTCTCTAAAATAAAAAACAATGAACTCTCTCTGCAGCGCAAACTCGTTGGCCTTCGGGAAATGACCAATATTGTTATGCTCCTTTCCAAGCCTCTTCTCGCAGGCAAAAGTATTACCCTCGTTAACAATATTGGGACAACAATACCTTCCGTCTTCGCAGATGAAAACAGACTACAGCAAATCCTTCACAACCTCATCGGCAATGCCATCAAGTTCACTCAAGATGGAAGCGTAACCATTGGTGCCGCTGTAATATCCCCTTCTCTAGCCGACCATTCCTCTGAAGGGTTCCTTCAGATTTCCATCACTGACACTGGGATTGGTATTCATGCCGACAAGTTTGACGCCGTCTTTGCCTCTTTCGAGCAAGTAGATGCCTCCAATAGCAGACAATATGGCGGCACAGGGCTCGGTCTCTCCATCACCAAACAGCTCGTAGAGCTCCATGGAGGCAAGATTTGGCTAGAGTCTGAAGTAGGCAAAGGTTCAACCTTCTACTTTACATTACCAATGGCTAGCGCCAATCTGGGAAAAATTGCACCACCTGCTTCTGAACTTGTAGTTTCAAAAATAATAGAGGATGATGAGATTTCCAACAACTCTTCACTCATCACTGATCACTCATCACCGATTTCGCAAAGCGAAATCACAGATTCCCCTTCACCAACTTCTGGCACTGGAATTACCCCGATATTTCGGACACAATTAAGCGACCTTTTCATTAGCTATCGTTTCAAAATTAGCAGGAGAAAGATAGCCTAAAGAAGAATGCCTCCTTTCACGATTATAAAATATTTCAATATAATCG
>CAIUUT010000057.1 GCA_903902445.1 uncultured Candidatus Marinamargulisbacteria bacterium | reverse complement strand
TCTTTTTCCTTGTTACTCAATGTCACTCCTCCTGTCATCTGTATTACTCCTTTTTACTTTTTTAAAAGAAGTCTATTTTATACCATAGAGTGACATTTCTACTTTGCTCAGGGGTGACATTATCACTTTGGGCTAACACAACTTAACCAGACCTTCCCAAAAGCTTAAACATCTCATATAATTCCTTCTATAAATTATGACACAGCAAAAAACAGCCATTAATATCACCAATTACAATGACACCAACTACGAACAGGACTTTTGGGCTGATCGTATTTACGAGAATCTTATTGAGAGTCATTATATTCAACTTCTTTTAGATAAATCAGTAGATAGCCTCATCGATGTCGGTGGCGGTTTTGGTAGATTAATCCCCATTTATGAGAGTTTAGTAAACAAAGAAATGGTGCTTTTCGATTATTCGCAAAAACTTCTCGACAGTGCCATAGAAAAGAATTCGCGGAACCAAAAGTTTAAAGCAGTACAAGGCAGTTTTTATGAGATGCCGTTTCCCGATAGAAGCTTTGATGGCGCCATTTCCATTCGCGTTATCCATCATGTAGAAGATGTAGATACTTATTTTAAAGAAATTAGTAGAATCTTAAAGAAAGATGGCATTTTCATTCTCGAGTATGCCAACAAAAGAAATTTTTTAGAAATAGTTCGGTTTTACCTGCACAAAAGTAAGCTTCGTCCTTTTAACTTGAAGCCTGAAAATCGCTCTGAAAAGGGGCTTACCTTCAATTTTCATCCGCTGTATATTGCCCAAATGCTAGATAAATATGGCTTGGCTGTGGAAACGCAAATTGCGTCATCCTTGCTACGTTCCCCCTTTCTTAAAAGAAAAGTAGGGCAAGAACGACTTGCCAAGATCGAGGAAAAACTTCCGGTCTGGTTGAAGAAATTTGCGATTAGTCCCAGTATTTTCCTTAAACTTAGAAAAATTTAAAGGAGTTTATATAATGATTAAGCACAATAACTATTTTGAAGGTAATGTTCAAAGTTTAGGTTTTACGCAAAATAATAACGATATGACCGTAGGCGTAATGATGGCCGGCGACCATGATTTTGGTGTTGCGACTAGAGCCGAAGTTATGAAGGTGATTACGGGACATCTAATAATCAACGGCAAACAATGTTGCCCGACGGATGAACAACCTTGTCTCATTAAAGAAGGTTCAAAAATCAATATTTCTACTTCAGAAACATCCTCTTACTTGTGTTCTTATAAGTAGTTACTCACCCGCTGAAGGAACAGCCACGCTTTCGTAGTACATGCGGTAGTTGTCTTTGTCTGGACCTTCACGGAAAGCTATCGAGGCATTCGGATGTTCATTCATAATGCCCGCGATGGCAAAAGGAATAATATACCCCCATTCAATGCGTTCACGTAACGCTAGAAACTCTGTGGAAATAATATCCAGAATGGGACGGATGTCAAATTTAGGATTCTTTAAAAAGCCGATAAGTAACTCTAAGTGACAATTACCTGCTGCTCGGCCAATGCCGTAAATGGTAGCATCCAAGCTGTTAGCCCCATGAATAATGGCCTCAATGGTGTTACTAAAAGCCAGTTGCTGATTATTATGGGCATGGATTCCAATGACTTTATTCTGAATATGTTTCTGGAAACGCTTCACCAGTTCCTCAATTTCTTCTTGATACAAAGCTCCGTAGCTGTCGACAATATTTACAACTTCGCAGTGGCACTCTCTGTTCACTTGGTCGAGGGCCTTGTCCAGTTCGGGGCCTCTGTCCTTGGAGATGGCCATAATATTAATGGCGGTTTCATAGCCAAGTTTATGGAATTGATTGGCCATAAAAATGGCTTTGTCGATATCTTTCACGTAGCAGGCGGTACGAATCATGTCTACAGGGCTATCTATTTTGGGTTTAATATCTTCCATATCCACACGTCCGATATCTACCATTACGGATATTTTTGTTTTGGATTCGATGCCTTCAATGACCTTGCGAATGACCTCGTCGTCACAAAATTTCCAAGGACCATAGTCTGTTTCGGAAAATTGTTTTTTGGAGTTCTTATAGCCAATTTCCATATAATCAATGCCTGCTGCACTAAGTGCCTTATATACAGCCCTCACAAACTCGAAACTAAATTGATGCTTATTAATAAGTCCGCCGTCACGAATCGTACAATCTAATACTTTAATCTCGGGTCTATACATAAAATAATCACTCCTTATGTTAAGTTATTATTAGTGTAACATAAGGCGGGAAAATGACGCAAAGAAAAGCTAGAGATTGCCGACCGAGTTGTTTTAAGACAGATTCAAAAGAGACCTATAGTTAGGCAAGCTATCGCTCTGCAGATTTGCAGAAGCGGTAGACGTTGGTGTGGACAAAGTTGGCATAAAGTCCTTGGCGGGTGGATTGGTGGTTTGTTTGCAATCACTGGGATTGATGCCATGAGCACTAAATGCAGATAAGTATTGCTCAAATCCAGTTGGTGTTTTGCGAGCAGATAATCCCTCAGGTCTAATACCGCTTATTCCTGACATTAATTCTCCTTGTTAATTTTTGAAACGTAGGTTTTTATGGTGTTTTTATTGTTGCTATAGAAGGAGGAAATTAAGGACTTTATTTTATTATAACCATCATCCAGCGGTTGATTGTTTTTAGTAAAGGTTCCATCTTCGTAATTGAGCTCATAAACGATTACATGTTCGTGAGCATATTCTTTGGTTATCACCATTTTCTGTTTGGTGGTGGATATTACCGTGATGCATCTGGCATTATTTTCCTTTTGTCCCACCATAAACATAATCTCATCACTGGCTAGCTTGGTGCTTGCCTCAGGAGCCCCTAGCGCCACAGATTTTCTGGGTTGAGTTTTTGTAGTAGTGGAAGAACTTGTGCCAGTTCGATACAAATCATTATAAAAAAGTTCACTAAAATTAACCATGTTTTTCACCCTCTCACAAGTTATTATGCCAAGCAATGTGCTTTCTTAAACATAGATAAAAATTAATGTATATCAAGTTAGTATTGGCCAGTTAGGGCCTCGGCTGGAGACATTTTTGAGGCTTTAAGTGCGGGGTAAAAACTAAAAAAAACAGAGACAAGGAGCAAAATAAAAATAGAAGTAAACAGCATCATAGAGTTAATGGCTACTGGAAGACTAATTGTAAAGCGTGAGAGTGTGTAGGCACAGATTAGCCCAACAATAAGCCCAACTGAGCCACTAATAAAGGTAATGAGGGTGCCCTCAATCAAAAATTGCAGGAGTATATCTTGGCTAGTAGCACCTAAAGCTTTGCGTAGTCCTATTTCTCGTGTACGTTCTTTAACACTTATAATGAGTACATTCATGATGCCTACTCCGCCGGTGAGTAAAATTAACCCTGTGAGCATCAAGGCCAGACTCATAATTAGGTTATTAACTTGCTTGGTTGTTTTTATCAAGGCTTCTGCGCAGGAAGCAGTAAATTCCACCCCCGGAAACATTATCTTAACTCTAGTGATAACATCTTTAGTTTTGACAAGCATGTCACCTTTTTTCTTCATTTTAATAAACAGTTTATAGACTGGAGAATGCACTAGGGTAATGGGAATGTAGATGGTACTTCCATGTACGTCATCGTTGGCATACTTTAACTCCACGCCACCAATAATTTTGAAGCGTTCATTGCTTAGGTCAACCGTTGCTTCGTTGTAGGACCCTTCTACCACTGCCACTTGCTTCTGACAGACTACGTCCAAATGATGCAATAAACGTCCTGAGTTTAATTTATAGTGTTTAATCTTGAAATAATTTTCATCGATACCATAAATCAGCACATATTTGCCACTGTTATATCGACAGATAGTGCTATTTAAAGGGGCTACAGACTCAAATTCGCTTATAGCTTTCAACCTATAGGCATCTTGTAGCGATATGCCAAGCGGAAATTGAAGCCAGATAAGATCTGTCCCCATAGACTCCATGGTTTTTTGTATTTGAATTTTATTTCCTTCGGTTATTGTGAGTACGATGGTGAGGGTAATCATTCCAACCAAAATCCCTAATACCGATAGAAAAAAGTGAACTTTACGCTTTAAGAAGGTGGTAATGGCCAATCCCAAATAGGCGTTAATTCTTGTAAACATTAGTCCCTTCAGGTAGATCTATTTGTGCGCTATCCCCACTAATATCTATTATTTTTATATATTTTTTGCTTAGCTGCCCATGGCTCTTTATCCATACATAATAGGTGTCATTGTCACTATTAATAAAATCCAAAGGTAAGGTGTTAATACCGTTTTTTTGTTCATACCAAATTTTGGCCGGCAAATTTATCAGATAGGGCAAGGGTTGACTAATAGAGCAGATTAACGTTATTTCCGTTTTCCGTGATTCAATATTATAAAAGGGGGCTAATTTCTGTTCGATATTTCCGGTAATAATGTTGTTCTGGTAATAATAGGAAATACTATCTCCGACTTTTACTTTTTCGCTGAGATTATTATCAATGCAAACTTTGGTATTTCTTTTTTCTCCAATAACTTCACCAATAAACGTATTATTCTGGAGTAGAGCTCCAACTTTAATGGCCGAAGGTATGTTAACCAGCTCCCCTTGCATATTGGAAACAACCGACAAACTTTCCCCTTGCTGTTTACTCATTTCAATTTGTCTGTTTATCTCCTTAAGGTTGTAGGACAAGGTCTTTAGCTCAAGTTCTGTTTGTTTAATATTGTTTTTTAGGTCAAGAATATATATATTATTTTTTTTAACAATGGTTTCGTATTCCTTAACCGCTTTTAGAGAAACGGCGCCAAGTGCTAGAGAGTCCTTCGCTTGTGCGTAGTCATTTTCAACTTTTAGTAGATCTTCCCTAGCTACCTTTAAGCGCTCCAGATTGGTCGAATTACCATAATTAGAATTATTAATTTTTGTTTCTAAAATGTTTTTTTCTAGCAATAATTTCTGATATTCTGAGCCAACTTTCTCATTTCTTAGTATTAATATAACTTCATTTATGGATATTTTGTCCCCATTTTGCTTCTGAATGGCGGCAATTATGCCTTCAGTTTGCGAAAAAATACTTTGGCTTTTCTCGGCCATAATGGTAGCCTCTCCACTTACGGAAAAAGCCAGATTTTTTTTTGTAACTGTGGCAAACTCAGGCTGATTACTATAGTAATTTCTGGTAATTAGTAGGGCAATAATTAAAATAGCAACGATTCCCGCATACAATATCTTTATATTCTTCATAAATTCACCAACCTTCCTGTTAATAGTAAAATATCAATTTTTATTAATTCCATATCATAGAGAAAATTCGAGTAATCAATTTCGATATTATTGAGATTTTGCAAAGATTGTATCATTTCATAGTAAGAGATTACGCCATCTATATAGCGTTTTTGATCGACTTTATAGACCTCATTGGCTAATTTTTTATTTTCTTCATATAAGCCAATGTTTTTTTGCAACAACTCTAGCCGTTTCGTTAAGTCTTTTATCTTTGTTTCATAATATATTTGCAGTAAATATAACTGTTGTTCCAGAATAGTTTTCTGGATTTTGAGATTGAATGCTTTTTGTCTGGTGCTACCTTCGTCAAAAAAGGGATATTTAAAGGAACTGAGAATCGCCCAGTCGGTTTTGGCATAACTTAGCGAATCCTCGTATTTAGTGGCTTGATTGTAGCGTTTGAATTGTCCAGATAAGCTTAGTTCTGGAGTTTGCTCTCCATAAATACTTTCAATATCGTATTCTATTTTTTCCAATTCCAATTTTTTAACTCTAATATCGATGATGGAGTCTAACGTGAGTATCTCTGGGTTGATTTCAGGTAAGGGACTAAAGTTAATATTTAGAGTCAGAGAGTGCTCTAAGCCCAGTTTGTCTTGAAAGTATCGATTGTTTATCTGCTTGGCTAGGTTATAGCGCTCCTGCTCCAACTTTAGTTTATTTAACTCCAGTTTGGTTTTGTTATATTCCATGGAAGAGATGTTCCCCTGATTATATTTCTGTAAGGAAATGGCATTGAACGTACTCATATTCTTTATGTTTTCATTTACAATATATATTTGTTGCTGCTCACGCAGTAAACTCAAATACATGCTTAGAACTTGATAATAATACTGATTAATTTCATCAAGAAGATTTAATAAAAGAATTTTTTTTTGGAGGGGATATATCAGTAGCGCATAGTGATTTTTTACCGCTCCCCCTAAGGTTAAGGGCTGAGAGTATTGCCATAATATTTCCTGACTTAAACTGTAGGTTGCGATATCACTGGCTGAGGATTTGTCTTGAGAAAACGCATAAATCAACTGACCATTGGCGCCCCACAAGCTTGGTTGCATTTTGGAAGCCGAAAGTTTGCCGCCAGTAAGAATGGTCTTGGTTTCTTTTAAATCACTGGAAATTACGGAGGTTTGTAAGTTGGCATCTACGGCAAGTTTTAATTTGTAGCTAGCAAAGGTTTCATCTAGAGTATTTAGGCCGTGTGTTTTCTTTTCCTCAATAATAGACATATAGGGATTATTTTTGGTTTTTATTTTCCCCAGGATAGAGTAAATATCCATATCGAGCGCATAGATATAGGAAAATGCGATTATTATTAGAATAAATATTTTCATATTATTTTCCCATCCACGATATGGATACCTCTTGAAGCATAGTTTTCGATTTCTTTATTATGTGTAACCATTACTATGGTAGTTCCTTTTTTATGAAGCTGACAAAGGATTCCCATGATCTCTTCAGAGGTTTTTGTGTCTAAATTTCCAGTGGGTTCATCGGCAAAGATTACCTTTGGTTCGTTAAGCAAGGCTCTCGCAATACTAACGCGTTGTTGCTCCCCCCCCGACATCTGACTGGGCTTGTGCGATAGCCGATTGGCTAATCCCACTTGCTTAAGTAGGGCTATAGCTCTTTGGGTGCCGTCCACACCAGCATAAAAGGCTGGAACGGTAACATTTTCCAGAGCCGAGTAATAGTCGATGAGTTCATAATTTTGGAAAACAAACCCCATCTGAGCGTTGCGAATTTTGGCTGTTTTGTGATCGGGCAAATCTTGGGTATTTTCTTTTTGCCAGAAATAATCTCCAGCATGTGTTTCCAGTAGCCCCAGAATTCGTAGAAGTGTGCTTTTCCCAGAGCCAGATGGACCAGTAATCGCCACAAATTCCCCTTGTTTTATAGACAAACTAATATCTTTAAGAATATGCAAGTCGCCATAATATTTATTTATTTTTTTCAGTTTTATCATTTCTGCTGGGCTTGATTATGTACAGGTTCTGGCACATCAATTATGGCTACATATCCACTCCAAATCGATTCAAACATTTGTAAACTCATACGCATTCTGCCAAATAAGGGGTCAAAGAGTATAATGTTTGTTTCACTAATTTTCTCTACAGTTACAAAGTGCGAATTATTGATGTGGGCAATGACTGGTTTGGGGCACTCTATTAAACCCTGCAAGTTTTGTTGCTCTCCCCAAGCCTTAAATCCATACTTTTTTGCACAATCTATGAGGTCTTTCAGCGATGTTCCTTGGCTGTTGGTATTTGCTAGTTGCGCAATTTGGTCTTCATCAACCATTAGGCCATACATGTTAAATAAGTAGGATAAAGCTGCTGGGCCGCAGGTGTTGCTTTTCTGCTGGAGGAACTGCTCTTTCTTGTCTGCCGGCAGGTCATGGTAGGGTTTTAAATAAAAGGAAACAAAATCTTTTTGAAAACTCATTTTACTGCTGGTATTTTCCCAAGCGATTAGGAAAAACGAACTAAGTACCAATGTAACATTTAAGCCAAGTGCAATTAGAATAATGAAAATATAGGGTTTAACGTTTATTTTTTTCATTAAAGAATCTCCTGCTAATCATTAGGGCATAGAGTGACATTAGTACAAAAAGTGCCAAGTAGCCGTATTGGGAAAAGATAGTTTTCTCAAAATTTAAAGCCACTTGTGAATTAATAATTTTAGAGCTGTTGTAGTCGGTCAGTTCTAAAATTCGTCCCTGCGCATCGATGAGCCCTGATTGCCCACTGTTATTAACTTCCACCAGCATTTTCCTGTTTTCAATGGCACGGAAAACTGCCTGTCCAGTATGTAAGTAGGGTATGGCAGAGTAACCATACAAGGAGTCATTGGCCAGAACGATGAGTACTTGTGCCCCTTTCTTAGTGAGCATCCCTGATATCAAGGGAAAACAGGCATCGTAGCAGACCTCAATGCCAAGGGACCCTTGCGGAGTTAGAATGGGATGAACCACTTTATTTGGACTGAAGTCGCTTTCTCCAAAATGAGTGAGTCGTGTTTTTCTATTTGAGCCTAGAACGCCTCCTTGGGGTGTAAAAATTGAAACATTACTGTATGTTTTCCCCTTTTCCTTTTCAGTGGCTTCCACGATGAGACTTAAATTATATTTTTTGGCCATGGCTTCAAATTTTTGATATAAAGCAGGTACATTAAAGATGTACCCCACGGCTCCACTTTCAGGCAAAATAATATATTCTGGGTGAGTGAGAGCGGCTTGTTCTATTAGGGAAATGTAGGAGTCGGCTACTTTTTCGTGTATGGTTCTGGTCGAGTTGGTCGCTATCTGATTTTGCCACGTTACATTGCCCTGCAATAGCGACATGGAGAGGGTGCTACTTGTGGCGATGTGGCGCTGGAGTTGAAAAGCCCCATAGCCATTGATGGCTATAAGAGAAAAGATAACAAGCCCAGCAGCCCCCAACGATTGCTTAAAGTTTTTCTCTTGATATTTAATAAGGGCATAAGTGAGTAGAATATTGAGGGCTACAATAAAGAAATCGGTGCCAAACATAGAGAAGATATCGACAATTTGAATAAAGGCTAGATTTGTATATTGTGCCACACTAATTTGAATGGGTAAGGCAAGAGGCGACTCAACAACAATCAACTCCACTAAAACCCAAAGAATGGGGATGGCCAGTAGGCGCAGTTCTTTGCTTTGTTTGCCGAGTACTAGCTCATTTATTAGGCCAATGAATACGTACAGGAAGGGACTAAATATGCTAAATAAAAGAAAAACAGAGAGGCTATAACCAATAAAGGGGAAAACGATGACACATAAGATAATAAAGCCAAATAAATACCAAACAAAAAGTTTTTCCCATAAAGAAAGGTAATACAAACTGTAAAAAAGAGGGACAAAAGCTACCCATTCCAAATAAACGAAGCCAAAAGGGGGTAATGACAGATTAATAAGAAAGCCAGCCAGTAAGGCTAATAAGTAAGGATAATATAATTTCACCAATTTACTCCACTCTGTATCGTTTCCAAATAGTTTCTTTCTAATTTATCGTACAGATTGTGTTTATTTTCCACAATATTTTCAAAGGTTTTTCATTTGTTTAGGCTAACTTATTAAAGTGGGTTAGCCTAATTTATTCGAGATTTTTGGTTTCTTATTGAAATTGAGGGGGTACCTAACAATACAAAAAGGGCATGATTTTTTCATGCCCTTTTTGTATATTAACTTAGACTTATTATAGTCCGACGGACTGAGCCACTACCTTATCTGCAGCAGACTGCTTGTCATTCCATTTTTCTATCCAAGTGCCGACACCTTCAACCCAACCAACTTTGGCAATATAATAGCCAGCTGGTGATGTATAGGTTCCATTACCACACCCTGTAATTTCGCGCCATGAATTACTTACTGAGTTAACCTCAAAGACTTTAATGTTCTTAACCTTGTCAGTATTTCCCAAAGCAACTGAGTTTCTATTTACAAAAGTAATTTCGAAAACTCTATTTACAACTGGTGGAGGAGGTGGAGCTGGTTGCTTTCCTGTTCCAAGTATTCTACTTGTTTGCACGTCTGAAAGTACTACACGGTTAGCTGTTTGCTTAAGAGCTTTGTTGTCTAGCGCAAACAGAGGGGTAAGGCTGGTAGAAAAAATGGAGATTACCAATAACTGTACTAATATTTTTTTTAATTTCATAATGAACTCCTTTTGTTGTGATTAATCTATTGAATTAAACCCTGCAAGCACACCTCCATCCTCCCCGCGCAATCTGTAGGTCTATTCCTATATATACAATAATTAAATACGTTTGCATATATAGAGCATATAATAATATATAGCATATTAAGATTGAAAGTCAACAGCACTTATCCGAAAAAAACCATTTTTTAGTCAAAATATCTAGATGTCAATTATGCAAACTCTTGTTATAATTCCTTAGGTTAAAGTTACATGCCAAAAAGAACAGATATAAAAAAAATATTAATCATAGGGTCTGGTCCAATAATAATTGGGCAAGCATGTGAGTTTGATTACTCCGGTACTCAAGCCGTAAAGGCATTAAAAGAGGAAGGTTACGAGGTTTTACTTATAAACAGTAACCCCGCTTCCATCATGACTGATCCCGAGTTAGCCGACAAAACTTACATAGAACCCATTACTCCAGAATTTGTTGCCGAAATTATCGCCAAGGAAAGACCCGATGCTATTCTCCCAACCATGGGTGGGCAAACTGCCTTAAATGTGGCGATGAAGTTGTCTGAAAATGGGACTCTGGATAAGTATAACGTAGAGTTAATTGGCGCCAAATATGAGGCCATTAAAAAGGCCGAAGACCGTAAGCTTTTTAAAGACGCCATGACCAAAATCAATATTAAAACTCCCGCCTCTGACTTGGCCTACACGGTTGAGGATGCTCTGCGTATTGCCGAAATAATTGGCTATCCGCTTATAATTCGCCCAGCTTTTACCCTTGGTGGAACAGGCGGAGGCATTGCCTACAATGTGGAAGAGCTGAAGGCCATCGTTAGCAACGGTTTGGCGGAAAGTCCCATTACTCAGGTACTCGTTGAACAGTCGGTGCTTGGTTGGAAAGAGTACGAACTGGAAGTAATGAAAGACAAAAACGATAATGTAACCATTATCTGCTCTATTGAGAATTTTGACGCTATGGGCGTGCACACGGGCGACAGTATTACAGTGGCACCAGCCCAAACACTTACCGACAAAGAATACCAAAGATTGCGCGACTATTCCCTAGCCGTAATGCGTGAAATTGGCGTGGATACTGGGGGCAGTAACATACAGTTTGCCGTAAACCCTGCCAACGGTGATGTCATCATCATCGAAATGAACCCCAGAGTTTCGCGCAGTTCCGCCTTGGCCTCTAAAGCTACTGGGTTTCCCATAGCTAAAATTGCCGCCAAACTGGCAGTGGGTTATACCCTAGATGAAATACCTAACGATATTACCAAATACACGCCTGCTTGCTTTGAACCCACGCTGGATTATGTGGTGGTCAAGGTGCCTCGTTTTGCTTTTGAGAAGTTTCCCAATGCCAACAGTACGTTGGGTACCACCATGAAATCGGTGGGTGAAGCGATGTCGATAGGCCGTACCTTTAAGGAAGCCATGAACAAGGCTTTGCGCTCCATGGAAATTGGTCATTATGGGTTTGATGAGGCTAAGAATGTGGAACACAAAATTTTACTAGATAAGCTTATCTATCCTAATGCATCCCGAATTTTTTATATCAAGGGAGCTTTCAAGGCGGGAATGAGCGTCGATGAAGTCCATAAGTATACAAAGGTGGATCCTTGGTTTTTAGACCAACTATATGCTCTGTGGAGTTACGAACAATCTTTAGAGGGCCTGACAATCGCCACTATTACCCCAGAGCAACTGACCCAAGCTAAAAAACTAGGCTTTTCCGACAAGTTTCTTTCCGAGCTACTGGGTTGTGTGGAAGCCCATGTGCGTAAATTACGGTTAGAGCTCGACATTACTCCTGTTTATAAAATGGTAGACACTTGTGCCGCTGAATTTAAAGCGGTTACCCCGTATTATTATTCTACTTACGACCAAGAAAATGAACTATTGCCCAGTAAGAAAGAGTCCATTATGGTCTTAGGTGGTGGGCCAAATCGTATCGGTCAGGGAATAGAGTTTGACTATTGTTGTGTGCATGCGTCACTGGCTATTCGTGATAGTGGACTCGAGTCCATTATGGTAAACAGTAACCCTGAAACCGTCAGTACCGACTACGATATTTCAGATCGCTTATTCTTTGAACCTTTAACTTTTGAAGATGTCATGAGCATTATTGAAAAAGAAAAGCCCAAAGGTGTTATCGTCCAGTTTGGTGGACAAACTCCCTTAAAATTGGCCAACAGACTATTAGACGCGGGCGCACCCATTATTGGAACCTCGCCCAAATCAATTGACGTGGCGGAAGACAGAGAGCTTTTTGGGCAGCTGGTTAATAAATTAAAACTTAAGCAACCTGAAAATGGGATTGCCCGCAATCTGGAAGAAGCCAAAAATGTTGTAAGTCGCATCGGCTTTCCAGCAGTTGTTCGTCCTTCCTATGTTTTAGGGGGTAGAGGCATGGAAATAGTGTACGACATGGCAGATTTAGAGCGCTACACCCGAGAAGCGGTAGTTATCTCCGAAGATAAACCCATCTTAATCGACAGATTCTTGGAAGAGGCAGTTGAAATAGACGTAGACGCTGTTTCTGACGGTATCGAGTGCGTTATTGCTGGCATTATGGAGCACATTGAAGAGGCAGGAATTCACTCTGGGGATAGTGCCTGTATTC
>CAIUUT010000056.1 GCA_903902445.1 uncultured Candidatus Marinamargulisbacteria bacterium | reverse complement strand
GTACATTATAGAGAATAGGCCTCTTAGAATAAAAGCAGAGGCTATTGAAATAAAAAAGCAAAAATTTGACCTATTCATTAACTCTTGGGAAAACCCAGACTACGGGAAAATAGCGCTTTTAGCTGGCATTCCAATTAGAGTAGGGTACTACACTAATCCTCTTCACAAGCTTCTCTATACCCATTCAAAAGTATTCCCCTGGAAGGATAATACAAAGCATCAGGTAGAAATAAATTTGGCGCTACTTAAAGCTATGGGTATTGCCGCTAATATAAGTCATTACAAACCACAACTATATATTGAAAAAAGGGAAACTATAGATAAAGTAGTCATTCAAGTAAGTAGAAGGGGGGATAATAAGTTTTGGACACCCGATAATTTTCTGGAAGTTATTAGACATATTTTCAAAACCACCCATTATGATGTAGAACTAATTGGTGGGTTTGAAGATCCCTCCCTAGGCGATTATTTTTCTCAAAATATTGCTAGTCCTAGATTTATAAATAACTTCTCCAAGTTGAGTTTAGAGCAAACTATAGCCTCCATCGCCACCGCCAAGTACTTTATTGGTGCTGACTCAGGCCCCATGCACATCGCTGCTTCGTATGGCATTCCTCTAATTGCTCTGTACATCACCAAACACCAAAAGCCTCTGCGCTGGGCTCCTCTTAATACAAGACACTTCATGCTTAAAGCTGACTACAACTGTCCATTAGTATGTAATCCTGCTATCTGTAGAGAAGATTATTGCACAAGAGCTTTAAGTGTAAAAACAGTTACAAACGCCTTCGATCAACTTGTGTATGGTAAAGGTAAGATAAATGATAAGTCATATTGGCAAACGGTAGCTTTCCAAATCTTACTATTGAGCCATTCCCACTCTAAACTTGAAAAAATAGCCAGTAAACTCAAGGATTATCGCGTCTATGAATTGGAGCTCCCAAAAAAACTAAGTGAGATAAAAGCCATTATTTTAAACACCAACAGCAACATTATCCACATCATTGATAAAACAAACTGGATAAAATGGAAGTTTCTGCAGATATGGTCATCAAACTTTATGTCCACGTTTCCTATTTTGGTAATCGGAAATGCTAAAAATATTCTCGAAAAATATATTAAGAAACTGGAAAGTTATAGTAAATGAAACCGTCAGTAGCGAAACTCACCATCGAAAAATATCATATAAATAAAATTCTAATCGTTAGGCCCGATGCTCTCGGTGATGTAATCCTGACCTTGCCCTTAGCCTATGAACTAAAACAAAACTTCCCCAATGCGCAAATATACTATCTTTGCAGTAGCTATACAAAACCCTTACTTGACGCAAATCCACTAGTTACAGGAACAATAATCGATTCACTCCAAAAAGGCAGTAATCTTTCTGCCATACTTTCCATGATCACAAATCTAAAGAAACATAAATTTGATATTGTTTTCCATTGCTACAACGAGCTACCTTACGCATTATTATCATTTTTTGCAGGCATAAAGATTCGGGTGGGAGATAGTTCAAAATTAGCACCTAAGTTTCTTCATAACCGAAGGGTAAATCAGGATTTTAAAAATGTTAGCATGCACGAAGTAGATCTAAATTTGAATTTACTGAAAGCAATAGACATCAAACCGCCAATTGAAGGTAAGTTTATACTACCCAGCACCCCGCAAATTAACGGTGAAATTTATCATCAAATTAGTAAATATAGTGAGTATATCGTTGTACACCCAGGCATTGGTAATGGAAATAGAAGTTGGGGGGTAAACAACTTTCGCCAATTACTATTGATGTTAAGTAAAAATGGTTACAATATTGTCATTACGGGTGGTGCTTCTGAACTGCAATCAAATACCCTCATTTGCCAAGACATGGATAAGACCCTTAATCTCACTGGCAAAACGAGTTTACTTGAATTAGCCTATGTTATTGAACGCGCCAAAGTTTTTGTATCCGTTGATACTGGCCCCATGCATTTGGCCGCTGCCTATGGGGTGAGAGTTGTTGTAATTTCACCAACTAAATGGGTAAAACCTACAAGATGGGGGCCATACGGAGTGCCTAATATTGTAGTAAAGCCTGAGCACCCTTGCCCATAC
The DNA here is from genome assembly GCA_903902445.1 of uncultured Candidatus Marinamargulisbacteria bacterium. Lineage (GTDB taxonomy): Bacteria > Margulisbacteria > Riflemargulisbacteria > GWF2-35-9 > GWF2-35-9 > CAIUUT01. Next base: position 3,365 of record CAIUUT010000056.1, on the reverse strand, counting down.
CGTTGTTTTCCTTATAAATGTTCCAAAACATTCTGTCTTGAAAACATTTCCATATCAAATATTTTTACAGCTATTAGGAATGTAACCACAATTAAAGAAAAAAGCATGGAAGAAATTAAGAGAGATTGGCAAGCTATTTCACTTAATATTCTTAATTTATCGAACACGGATGTTAGCCAAAAATATAGTGGTTATAATATCTATAATGATTATACAGAAAATCTTTTTAATTTTATAATAAACAATGATATCGCAATAATCGTGGTTAATAATAAAACTATATCGCTTTGGTTAATAACCCAATTTGCGGCAATTTTTACCTATTACCCACCCAAAATAGTATTGAGGAGCCAATTACTATGATTAAGAAAATTTTATTAGCTAGAACTGATGCTATCGGAGATGCGGTGCTCACGTTACCCTGTATTGAAGCACTTCATCACCATTATCCAGAAGCAGATATATATGTCTATTGCACCTCTACAACAAAACCTATATTCATGCATAATCCTTATGTTACAGAAATAATTGTCGAGGGAAAAAGATCAATATTTGTAGAGTCAAAAAGACTTAAGGAATACAACTTTGACCTATTTATAACTTTTCATAAAAATGATTATTATTCTTTTTTATCATTCCTTGCAGGCATAAAAGAAAGAGTAGGCTTTCGTGATAATTGGATTTGCAGACTATTTTATACAAAAAGCGCTGTACCTCCATGGAGAGATGCTCTAATGCATCAAATTGATTACAATTTTGTAGTTTTAGGTTTATTAGGTATTAATACTACAAAAAATAAGTTTCGACCTAAATTATACATACCTAAACCATACAAGAAAGAGAATAGAATTGCAATCGCTATTGATTCCAGACCATTAAATAGGATGTGGTATGAAAAAGGTTACGTAGAACTAATAAAATTACTAATTTCAAAGTATAAAATAAATATTGTTTTATTGGGTGACGAAAAAGCACAGGATATGGCTATTCGTATTGAAAATGAAATAAGGAATAATCTTCTAAGAGTTAAGGCTGGTAGTCTCTCTCTGGCGGACACCATAACTGAGATTGCATCAAGTTCATATTTCATTGGCCCAGATTCTGGGTTAATGCATATTGCTGCGTCTTTTGGTTTACCTATCCTAACATTTTTTATCGCTAAGAATCAGCAACCTGCTCGATATGCACCTTTTGGTTGCAATTATGAATTGATTATTCCCGATTATCTTTGCCAAAAGCGTTGCTTTAATAGTGCTTGCAAACTTGATATATGTAAGAAAAAGCTTTATGCCAAGGATTTGCTATCAGCTTTTGATAACTTAATTAACAACCAAAGCACACCATACTCCAAAGAAAAGGCTGCAAAAAGTGTATTTAAACTCCTCTACATTGGCGTGAATCAATCGACGCAAGAGTTTATGTCCATACACTCTGGGAACTTCTTCAAACCAATTAAAATATTAAGACAATGCGTAAACTATAATATAAATATTGTAATCAGCACCCATAAGCTGCTTAATATATTATTAGAAATATTTTTACCCATGTTTGTTCCAACTTATCCTGTAATTTTAGAAAATGATGTGGACATCATTAGTCAGTATAAAGCTTATATTAAAAGGTGATTGATGTATATTTCAGTAATTATTCCCAATTATAATGGTGTTGAATTATTAAGAAAATATTTAGTTCCAAACTATGAAATACTAAAAAAAATATTCCTAAAGCAGTTTGAATTAATCATCACTGATGATGGCAGTAAAGACCAATCAGAAGAATACGTGATTGGCTTAAAACTTTCTCAAATTAGATTTATCAAGCATAAAGGCATACGTGGATTTGGAAACAATTGTAACTTTGCAGCTGCGCAAGCCGTGGGTGACGTATTATTTCTATTAAATAACGATGTAAAGCTCGACATTAGCATTAGTTTTCTAACTGAAAAACTGCTTTCACCTGATGTCTTTGCTGTTGTTCCACGGATTATTCGCCCTTTGCAAGATAATACCAATGAATCCATTACTTTCGCTAAGATAAAATACTACGGCATCGATTTTGATCATCTCAATATGCTACAAAAAGATGAAAATCATGACGCACTTGTACTTTGGGCCTGCGGAGCCGCAACCATATGTAAAAAGGATATTTTCAATACTTTGGGCGGCTTTAGTAAGGAATTCAATCCCTTTTATGTAGAAGACGCGGATCTATCAATGAAAGCGTGGAGAAAGGGCTATAAGTCAATATACATTGCTCAAGCTAGGGTTTTTCATTATCATAACGCCACCATCCCTAAACTGGTTTCTCGAAGAAAAATAGAAACTCTCTTTAAACGAAATAAATATATATATTTATTTAAACATTTTTCAAAGGATTCCCATTTGCTTCCCCTAAAAATTGTATTATTTCATATCATCACCCTGCATTTACTTGAATTATGGTATATTTTTCTTGCAGTTATTCGTCTTCAGAGAGAAAACCAGAAATATGAAGCAAGTGGATTGCAGATACTTTCAAGAATAAAAGAAAATGCCCTATAATAGAATTCTCATTGTCAGAACAGATGCAATCGGTGACATGGTATTGTCGTTACCTGTTTTCGCCGTACTACACGATAAATATCCTCAAACTGAAATTTATGTATACTGCAAAGAACATCATAAGGACATACTCGGCGGTATTTCCTATATTAAAGAATCCATTATAGAAAATAGACGATCTTTTACCCGAGAATCAAAAAGATTGCGCAACTACAATTTTGATCTATACATCGCATTATTTGAAGACCCATACTACATGTGGCTTGGTTATTTAGCAGGAATTAAAGAGAGGTTAGGTTATAAAGTAAGTCCCTATTCACGTTTAATTTTTACAAAATGCATAAGTGCCCCTTGGAAAAACCTACTCTTGCATCAGGTCGACGTCCATCTTCTTTTGCTGAGTCTAATTGGTATTAATACCAATTCAAATCAGTACCTTCCCATAATGGATTCAATTAAAAATCCAGTGGCACAATCTATAATAATTCACATCGATGGTCGTGAACAAAATAAACTATGGCATATTGAAGGTTATTGTGAAGTTATCAATAAATTAGTGAAAATCGGATACAACATAACGCTTATTGGAGACAAGAACGCTGAGAAATTAAGCAAAATAATTGCGAAAAACTGTAGTAATGTAAATAATAAAATAGGAAAATTATCGTTATCTCAAACTATTCAGGAAATTAGAAACTGCGAGTACTTTCTTGGTCCAGACTCAGGCATGATGCATATTGCCGCAAGCATGCAAAAAAAGATTCTGTGCTTTTTTATCTGCAAGTACCAACAAATTGGCCGATTTTCCCCCTTAGTTCATACTAG
>CAIUUT010000055.1 GCA_903902445.1 uncultured Candidatus Marinamargulisbacteria bacterium | reverse complement strand
TTAACTCTATTAAACAGGGAAATATTACCAAAACACAGAAACTTCTACAAAATGAAAGTATTTTAAACAGCATCAATAGTAAGGATTTGCAGAAAATATTGTTTGAAGCTGTTAAGAGAGGACAACTTAATATTGTTAAGGTGCTTCTTACTAAAGGCGTTAAGTATAATTCGCAAGATAATAATAATCCTCTAACGGCGGCTATTCAAAAAGATGATGTTTCGCTTATTCTTTTATTGCTTAACAATAAAGCACAGCAAAAAGTGACAACTGAGCAAATTACCCCTCTTCTGGATATGTTTAGAGGCCAAAATGATATTTTGCAGCTTAAGTTAGTTGAGCTTGTGAATCAGCAAACTCCTGAACAGAAAAAAAACAGGAATGAAATGATGGCTGCGGCTGCTATGGGTGATTTAGATAAATTAACGCATAGTGACTTGGATGTGAATGAGCTAAACGAAAAGGGGCAGACCTTATTGGCTGTGGCTGCCGAAAATGGTAATCTAGATGTTGTTAAATGGCTTTTAACTAAGGGCGCTGATATAAATGCTCAGGATAGGAATAACGATACAGCCTTGATGTTGGCGTCTAAGAATGGGCACTTAACTATAGTGTTACTATTAATTAAACTGGGAGCGAATCCTCAATGTAGGAATGTAGATGATTTATCTGCATTTTTACTAGCAGTTAAGAATGGGCAAACGGAAGTGGCCAATAAACTATTAGGAACTGTTGCTTGTCCTGAAAAAGATAAATTGAAAGCCATTGGAATGGCAAGGCAGAAAGGTAATGCAAAACTTGCTAGTGTATTAAATGTAACTCAAGAACAAAATAACAGTAATTTACCAACTCTGAGAGCAAACGTGGATGAGAAACAAGCCAAAAAGCTGAGTGAAAGTAACATTAATAACAGATTGCGTGGAAATTTAGGTAAAATAAATAATCAGGAAATTTCAGACCTAATTGCCCGCAACGATGGCAATCTTAACGCCGCAAATAAAGAAGGGAAAACTCCCTTAATGTTAGCTGCACAAAAAAATGACATAAAAATTATTACACTATTATTAAATGAAAAAGCGGATATAAATATTGCTGATTTAGAGGGAAACACCGCTTTAATGTTGGCGGCAATTTTCGATAGTGATTTAGCTATAAGCACACTGGTGCAGCATAAGTTGGATATTAATGCAAAAAATAAATACGGTCAAACAGCACTAATGATGGCAGCGCTTTATAATAGGATTAATGCTTTAAAAGAGTTGCTTAAATGTGGTGCCGATATCAATGCTGTAAACAATAATGGGCAGTCTGCGCTGGTTTTTGCAGCCTATCAAAGTCATTTAGAGATTGTGAAAATATTACTGCAAGCAGGTATTAACAAATCACTAAGAGATAGTTATGGCTATACTGCTTTTGATTGGGCAAAAAATAAAGGAAATCAGGAAATAGTGGATATTTTACAATAGAGCCACTAAGGTCTAAATTGCTAAGCCAGTGACTTCGCCTTCGAAGACTTGCTTTCCCGCCACGTAGCCTTGAACTTCAAAAATGGCAATTCTAGGTCTGATTTTTAGTGCTTTGGCCACCATTATATATTCTGAACCAGGTTCTACGCTGCCCCTAAATTTTATTTTATCAACACCACCAAACCCGAAAAATACTTTACCTTGAGTATCTAATATTTTGTGGAAAACAATGGAAGAAAGCTGCGCAGCCATTTCTATCATCAGTACGCCTGGCATTAAAGGGCGGCCTGGTATATGGCCTTTTATCCAAAACTCTTCAAGAGTTTGCAGCTTAACCCCAACAGCTAATGCGTTTTCTAAGTCTAAATATACCAATTTATCTAATTGTTCAAACTCAAATCTTTGCGCGTTTAACTTTAATATTTCATCCTTGGAAACCACTTCTGCTTTTAAGTCTATTTTGCTCCAGTCTTCGATTAACGATTTAGATACCATGTTTTTCTCCTTCGTAAATTTGATGTTATTCTATTTGTCCTAATTTTTACGACAGTTATATTATGATATTTATGAAAAATTGGCAATGAATAGTGAATGGTGAATGGTGAAAAGTGAATCGAAAATGCAATGAATATGTTACAATCCTTATATAATGAGTCCTAGAGAATTATTATTTAAACTTCCAACGGATTACTCTGAAGAGTATCTTAAAGAAAAAATATGCCAAATTGTTAAAGTAAAAGAATTTACCTACCAAGTGGAAAATAAAAGTTTAGATGCTAGAAATAAAGACAGCATTTATTGGTTAGTGAAGGTTGCTGTTTTTTTGCCAATAGCGGGTGAATCTATCTCGCAGGCTCCCCCTACTCTGCATATCTCCTATTTACCTAGAAAAGAAAAAGTAATAATTGTAGGAAGTGGTCCTGCTGGTTTTTTTGCCGCGCTGGTGTTACAGAAGGCTGGCTTTAAGACGACAATAATAGAGCGAGGAAAAGATGTTGATAAAAGAGCCCAAGCTATAGAACTTTTTGAAACTTCTGGAAATTTTGACCCTACCGCTAACTATGCTTTTGGCGAAGGTGGAGCGGGTACTTTTTCGGATGGAAAACTTACCAGTAGAAGTAAGCATATTTCAAGAGAAAAGCAGTTTATATTAGATTGTTATATACAAGCTGGAGCCCCCAAGGAAATAGCCTACTTGGCGCATCCCCATCTTGGAAGTGACAATCTAAAGTTAATAGTAAGAAATCTCCGACAGGAGTATTTATCTTTAGGTGGTTGTATTCTTTTTGAAACCGTCTTAACTGATATAAAGATAAGACATAATAAAGTGGTTGAGGCTATTACTTCTCATGGTCTGTTAGAAGTAGATTTTATTATTATGGCCAGTGGTCATAGTGCTTACGATACTTTTAGAATGCTCATTAGTCATGGGGTAGCTTTTAAGGCGAAAAACTTCGCGCTTGGTCATCGTGTAGAGCATTCTCAAAATTCAATTAATTTAGCCCAATGGGGAGTGGAAAAATTAAAGGGGGTAACGGCTGCTGAGTATCGGCTGACTTCGAATGTACCTGGACAGCTGGGGGTATACACATTTTGTATGTGTCCTGGTGGTGTTATTGTACCTGCTAATGCCTACGAGAAAATGAGTGTGGTAAATGGGATGAGCTATTATCAAAGGGATGGTAAATATGCGAATTCGGCCTGTGTGACTGGCCTAAATTTAGAAACTCTTGGCGGCATTTCTTCGCCTTTGGAGATTTTAGATTGGGTAGAGAATTTGGAAAGATCCTTTTATGAATTTACAAATGGATACAAAATTCCAGTTTGTAAGATTAGTGATTATATGCGCGAAAACATGACCTCTTTTTCTGGAGAAACTAGTTTTCCTCTTGGGGTTGTAGATGCCCCTATCTGGAAATTAATTCCAATAAAGTTAAGTCAGTCTATTAGAAGTGGCATAATGGATTTCAGTAGAAAATTAGTGGGGTTTGAGTCTGGAAATATAATGGGCCTTGAGAGCAAGACTTCTGCCCCCATTCAAGTTATTAGAGATTCTGGCTACCGATGCTTGGGGTTTGATAACTTATTTGTTGTGGGCGAAGGAAGTGGCCATAGTGGAGGAATAATATCGAGTGCGGCAGATGGTATTAAGGTTGCTCTAAATTTAATATAATTATTGCTACTAAATGAATTCCAAATTATTTATTAACTTTCTATTCTTGGGTATTAGAAAAAAGTAAGTTAAATTCCTCTGCAGAAATTACCATACTGGAATCTACTTCTGGTATTTTTATATCTTTTTTACTGTGGAAAGAATCTTCCAAGGAAAAACCCACAAGGGCGTCGATTTCACTTTGATCTAATACGGCTTTAACTGGGTCTAAAGAAGTAAATATTTCTTTAATGGATTCTTGGTCGACCTCTAAAGAAATTAAGCCCATATTTGCAAATTCATTTACTACATCTACCATATAGGATTGGGTGTCTTGTATGGACTGGCTTGAATAATTCACTTGGTTAGTGTGGATTTCTTTTAATATTTCATTTCTTTTTTCTTCGCTAAGTAAATGGAAAAAATTGTGTAAGTCCTCAGCCATTAACTCACTAAAGGCACTAGCGATGACATCAACCTCAATTTCACTGCAGCAAATAGCTAATTGCTTGGGAGATAGCTGTAATACTTCATCAAATGAGTTAAGCATAAATGATAGTTAGAAACAATTAATATTTCTTGCGATAGCACTAATATCCTCAAAACTATTGAGTGTTTTACGTTGGGAAGCTCCAGATAATTTAAAGGTAGTGTCTTGATCAATATCGCTTATCAATTGTAGTATTCCTTTCGATTTAAAGTAGACTAATAATATACTAATATCACTACTTAATAAAGGATTATTGTGGATAGACGATGGGTGAGCCGAGGGACGATAATTAGTGAATAGTGAATAGTGAATAGTGAATAGTGAATAGTGAAATGCAAAATGCGTAAAGCGTAAGACGTGAGATGTTGCGGCGAATAATTATTCGCCGTTGCATGATTTGGCCCCACCGCAGCTTATCGTCTAAACCACTGTGGGAGTTTGCGCAGGGACTTTAAATCTCCTAAACTTTTTTAATTACATATTCATCAAACCATTTAGGAGTTTCTTTATTCCTTAATAATATTGAGTGTTTCGGGGTAATTTCGGCTATTAATTTTAAATCGTCTGAATTGTCAAATATATAGGCCCTATGAACATATTTTAAAGAGGGGTATAGATTCTCTAATGAGCGATAATACCTATCATTAATTTTATTAGGGCTAACAAAATGACCGCCTAATTTAGTGCGTTGAGATACACGAGCTTCATTAATTACAGGGTCATTAGTAGATATGAAATATAAATATACGTTATATTCTTTACTTGTTGCCTTCTCAATTAAGTCAATTTTGGAAATATGGGAAAATACAGTTTCAGTTGAAAATGTATTAGTATTACTGTCTATCATTTTATTTCTTACAAAATCAGTAATTAATGCTGAGATATATGAATCAGCATAATTAATATTCAATATATTTCCAGCTATCTTAAATATAAAATCATTTTTGATAAGTTTAGAGAGGCCATGTTTGGAATAATATTCTGAAAATTCATTAATATTTGTTGTAATCCCGTAAACATTTAAGTCTAAAAACTTATTTTGCGACAACGAAATATATATTTCATCCGCATTAACAAATATTCCAGTATTTATACCAAAATTATTTTTAATATAAGTAAAAAGTGTTGATTTCCCTGAGCCATTTGGTCCAGCAAATATCCTTAATCTTTTAGTCATTTTTTATTAAGAGATATTCTTGTTTTAGCTAATGTAATATTTGAACTTTTTATTGTTTTTAATAATTCTTTTTTCCCGTCTGGGAATATACGATATATTCCATCTCCTTTTTGGGAAACTATAGGAATGTTATTACTAAAACTAATTTTTATAGCTTCGTTTGAGGCTTTTTTTGCAGCTTTTTCTAATTTATCAGAATATTTAGACATTTTAAATTACTCTCCTAACTAATAAATAGTAGAATAACATATTTAAATATAAAATAATATTAAATAACAGGGAAGTATGAAGTTAGAGTGTTATATAGGGAATGTCGAGGGCCGAGGGACGATCGCTGCGCTGGGCCGAGGGACGATAATCGGGGAACCGTGAATGGTGGAATGCGTGAGACGTGAGACGTAAACTGTTGCGGCGAATAATTATTCTCATTTTGTTGATTTGTTAAACTGTTAATTTGTTGATTTGTTTAGGAAATACAATAGTTTATGAGTTTAGAAGTTTAGGTGTTTAGGAGTTAAATTTCTCAACTTATAAACTATTCATGGTAGTTAATTAGATTACTCATATTCCAAATAAACGATTTAACAGTTCAACAGTTAAATGTATTTGAAAGCCATTGTGGAAGTTTGCGGAGGGGCTTGAATACTCTAAATTAATACAAAAAACCAAATAACCATAAGGGAATCTTATTGTTAATGCCAGATTCAATGTCATCCATTGCTATATAGGAATTTAGTATATCCTTTATTTGCTTATAAGTCTTATTTTTGCCACCAACTTCAAACAAATACTTGGGATCAACAAAGAAATCTCCAATATTGGAATATTTAAGTGTAGAATGCATTGAAACCATATTCATAAAGAATGTTTCTCTGATGGTTCCTATATTTATAGTCCGCTCATCTTGAATAGCAAAAGCAAAATTAGTATTACCTAGATATATTTTTTCTGGTTTCTCCATTTGTTTCATGCCCGCACCAGAGGTGGTGAGTGTTTGTATAAGATTTGATTCTTCTAAATATCGAAGATATTGTTTTAGGGTTCTCTCATCGCCTATATCTACTAGTTGCTTTAGTTTTTTTAGATCTGGGGTATATGGTACTGAAGAGGCAATGTATGCTAGTAATTGTTTCATTTTTTTACTGCTTTGCCCCGTTAATTGGGGGTGGATAGCTGGAATATCAGACTCAAGAATTGTGTTGATACCCTGCTCTAATATCATTTGATATTCCTCTATTACTGGATATTTAATAAAAAATGGGAAATACCCAATTTTTAAGTAACGTTGAAAAGAAGGCAGTATTTTCTCGTTTACAGTTTTTAACTCCTGAATAATTTGCACAGAAATCTGTTGATGTTTGTTAATAATATCGTCAAAGGATATGACATTCAAAGTAAGTCCCATAGTTATATTTAGATACTCCCTTAAGGACAAGCCGACCATATTGTATACTAAGGCTCTTCGACTGAGATCAAAGGCTCCCTTTTCGAGTTCAATAGCCGAGCTACCAGAGGCGATTACTCTTAAATCGGGGAAGGTATCGTATATACTTTTTAAATCACGAGTCCAATCTTTGGCTTTATGTATTTCATCTATGCACAGAAGTTCTCCACCGTTTGAATCAAACTCTTGTGCAATTTCGTAAAGAGATAATGCTTGGATGGCCACATGATCTGCTTGAATATATAATATTTTTTGACTAAATATGTCGGATGTAAAACGTTTCATATACTGAATAAGAGTTGTTGTTTTCCCAACACCTCTTGCACCAAGGATTAATGAAAGTTGGCTATCTAGGGAATAGTTTTGGATAAAATATCGCTTAAATGTTCTGTCTAAGACAGAAATAAGTCGCTGACTTAATAAATATAGAGATTCAATATTCATAGTAATTAAATACTATATTAACTTAATATTATTAGGAATGCAATACTATTAGCTGGAAGACGTAAGTCGTGGAGGATTGGAGGGTTGGAGGAATGTCGAGGGACGAGGGATCATAAGACGTAAGACGTAAAGCGTGAGACGTAAGCTGTTGCGGCGAATAATTATTCGCCGTTGTATGATGCGATGGGTTGAAGAAATAGTTTAAGAGTTGAGAAGTTTAGAATTGATCAGAAAAAAAGCCAACCATCTAACCTTCTAATCCTCCAATCTTCCAGCTAAACCATTGAGGGAGTTTGCGGAGGGGTTTTAGGAAAAGTGTGAAGAAGTTGGGTTTAAGTTGGTTGATTTCCCAGGCTTTGCGGTCTTCTAAGTTAGCTTTTAGTCTGTTGAGTAGGGACCTATTGCTTTGCCCCCCTACCCTCATTTTAACGATAGTTTCTGGTAGGTAGGACAAAGATATTTTATGTTTATGAATTAGACGCAACATAAGTTCATAATCTGCAGCACTTTTTAGATTAGTATTGAAATATCCGTACTTTTCATAGATTTCTTTTTTTACATAAAAAGTTGGGTGAGGCAGCATCCATCCATATTGGAAGCTGTTCACTTTGTAGGTTCCTGTTTTCCATTTTCTAAAAACTTTAGGTGGATTTGTGTTGGTGACGTAATCTAGATCTGCGTAAATGGCGTCTGTATGATTGCTTTTTAAATTAGCAACTAAGCGAGTAATTACATTGCTATCTGAAAAATAGTCGTCGGAATGCAGTAAGCCAATATATTCTCCACTAGCTAGCTGGTAGCCTTTGTTAAGAGCATCGTAAATGCCCTTGTCAGGTTCACTAACAATGAGAGAAATTCTGTTTTTATACTTATTAATTATATCTAACGTTCCGTCATTTGAGACGCCGTCTATTATTATATACTCAATGTTATTGTAATCTTGAGAAAGAATACTTTGAATACAAGATTCGATAGTGTTTATACTGTTGTATACGGAGGTAATTATGGATATTTTCATTTTTAGTTTATATAATTATTAGAGTAATTAAAGGTGATTATATCATTATTGCTAAGTCTTTCAATATAATATACCATATTGTTAGCCCAAAGTGATAATGTCACCCCTGAGCAAAGTAGAAATGTCACTCTATGGTATAAAATAGACTTCTTTTAAAAAAGTAAAAAGGAGTAATACAGATGACAGGAGGAGTGA
>CAIUUT010000054.1 GCA_903902445.1 uncultured Candidatus Marinamargulisbacteria bacterium | reverse complement strand
CTGAGTAATACCTGCGTTACTAACCTCTTTGTTGCTCTGTTTTTGCTGAAGGTCGACAAGGTTTTTCATATCTTTATTGAGTTGTTGGAGGGTTTGGTTAAGTGCCAGAATATTTTTAAGACCAATAGCAACGCCATTGCTTCCCATGTATTCGGAGTATACTTCACGCAAGGAAGTAGTATAGGATTTCAATTGCTCAAGTTGACCCTTTAGCTTGCCTTTTTCTAAGGCATCTTTAAGTTTATTGGAATTTTCCCAAGCCTGACTAAAAGAATTAGCCACTAGGTTGATGTTGTCTTCCAGCGCTTGTTTCTCCACGACATTAAACGAATAGTTAATTCTTGATTCAATGGTCATATTTAAGAGAGCGAGAACAGAGGCATAACCAAGCACGGTATTGGTCATGGTGAAATTTTCAATACCTTCCCCCATGCTTGTAGAGTATTTACGCAAGCCATCATTGGCTAACTTAATCTCTTTATCGACGATAGGTAGAAGGAAAGCGATGTCGCCATTAATTTCAGCTTCTAGAGCTTCAATTTTGCTTGTTGCCTCGGGGTCTTTGGCATCAAGATTCTGTATTTGTAAAGCTGCAAGTCCATTGGCTCCGTCTATTTTCTTTAGAATAGCGTTAAGGCGCTTGCTTGCTTCTGCTACAAGAGTTTCATCTAGCTCGGTGGCGCTTTCCATTAAGTCGAGGATACCTTTAATTGTATGAGTCGTATCATCTTTAATGGATTGAATAACTTTTTTGTCGGTGAGTAAAGGAATGCGAATGGCGTTGACTCTAATATCTTTCATGCCATCTCTTAGGTAGGAAATATCGCCAACCCCCATATTAGTGAGCATAACATAATCGATACCCTGCACTAGCTGTTGAGAAGTTCCATGTTGCAGTTTGCGGATTTGCGTGTCCAGTAAACCCATTTGCTGTTTAGAAACCGCCATTTTCTGGCCAATAGACCTTGAGGACTGGGTCATATCCATTGAACCACTGGCCTTCATTTTAGCTAGAACCATTTTTTTGGCTTCACTGGTAATTCTTTCAATTTGTGACAAATCGGCCTTAGCCTGGCCTTTCATTTTAGCCATTTCTCCTGAGACCTTAATTAAATCAGCCAGACTCTTATCACACAGCGCGGCTTGAATATTAAAGTCATTTTGGTTGGTTACAGCAGTTAAGGAAAGGAAATTATTGGCGTGCTCCTGAAAGACTCTTTGCTGGTTAAGAGCTTTTATTTGATAAGGAGTGGTTTTCTGGGTTAGCGCGTTGATGCTGTTGCGGATAAGGCTAAACCCCACAAAGCTTGCAGCTAAGACAATTACTAAGGTGAACAACATAAAAGTCGAACTCATTTTTAACTTGGATCTAATGGACATATAACTTCTCCCCTTTTTTACAGTATTATTTACAATTTTAAAATATTATTATGCAAAAGGTTTTAGGAAATGTCTATAGAAAAGCAATTTATTAACATTAATAAAGTATAACCGTATAGTTATAGTATATTTTTGGAGGGACTTATTGAACTGACAATAAGGTAGGATAAGCTTTTGCTTAGGTGGCGCAGAGCAGAAACATGAGTAATTGTTTCCTTAAAATAGCGAAAGGTACGTTCCAGTAAATAGGGAACAAGCATCCAGGCCATCAGCATAATTTTAGAGAATCTTTTGGGAGAGAACCCAAGAAATTTAAGTGGAGATAGTAACTGGCTAAGATGATACGCTAAGCTCTCGGTAGTGGTGCTGAGGGTTACGATGTAGGAGTTTAGTAAGAGGATTACCAGTCTTAAAATAAAAAGTAACCCATGTGTTATTCCTGTTTGCGTCACTTGAAGACCTGCTAAGGACAGAAGCACGGGGCCTTGCTTAAGGAAAAACAAGTCGAGGATGAAGGTAATGCCCAAGAAGAAGCGCATTTTATAGATGCCTGTCCAAAGTTTATTTGCCGGAATGCGAGCAATTTTAGCTAGAATTACGGTGAAGATAAGTATTAAGAGATATAAATAAATGTTCTCAATAAACACCACCAAAAGAGCGAGGAAACAAGCGTATAGAATCTTTATTTTAGGGGAAAAATACTTCAGAGGAGAGGTTGGGAGCGGTGCGTTGTTTTGGTAGATTTTGCTTGTATGAAGTAAGTGTCTCACTTCTTTGCGTCCTATAGATAAATCGGTTTTATCGAGGTCCATGCAAATTTGTCTGGCAATTATTCCTGTGATTATGCCCATAATTAGGGCACTGATGAGTAGCCACGGCGTGAGTAAAAAGATGCCCGTGTGTTTAATGAGTAGAAAGTATACCAAATATAACTGAGTCATGGTGTGAGTGACGGCACCGATAATGCTAATACCAAGCAGGCTAAAACGTAGAAAGTCTTGTTTTTTTGAGGCGGTATACGCGACTCCCATAAAGATAGTACTGATTAAAGCGCCAAAAAAGCTAAGCGTGAACGTGGGGGACAAAAAAGTTCCCACTAAGATGGAGCTAATGACTACCCGAACAAGGGCAACTTCAAGTGCTGCGGCAAACCCCATTTGTATGAGCACCACAAGCGTAATCATATTGGCGAGTCCCAGTCTTACACCAGGAAAGGGATTGGGGAAAATGAATTCTATCATTTGGAAAACACAGGCCCACGCAATAAACAGTGCTAATTTATGCATGGAATCTATGCCTTTTTTATTATGTGTAAAGGCGGACTTACTTAACATAGCCTTGATATTTTCCTTCTGCTTGACCCTCAATTTGGATGAGTAAATGATTGGGAATACACACAATGATTTGCCCAGCTTGGCTTATCCAGCCCGTGTGCACACAGATTTGCTCAGGGCAGCTGGCTTCTTTAACTCGAATTTTTCCCTCATTAACCTCGATAACCAAGTTTTTTAGGTGAATAAACTGTGCTTTTTGTAAATTAATAGTTTGTACTAATAGATTGTTCTGGTAGATGAGGGCTTCATGGCTTTTGGTTACGCCAAAATTTGATAATAATAAACCAAAGGAAAATACAGCGATAGCTACAATTAGCAGTAGATCTTCAAGGCAAAGAGAATAGAAATGAGACTTTTTTTTCACTTATAAATCCTTCTCTATAAAAAGCATGGTTGCTATTAAAGTATATATTATCTAAATATACAATCTTCATTAAATACTACCCACCTAATAAGAATTTATAAGCTTATCTGTCAACCCAAAGTAGAAATGTCACCTTTTGTGCAAAGTAGAAATGTCACTTTTTGATAAATTAAGCAATTTGTTTTTTCAATAACATAAGTTGATAAGAACGTTTTTTATAAGGATGAGAATTTGGTGGTGCATGCTG
>CAIUUT010000053.1 GCA_903902445.1 uncultured Candidatus Marinamargulisbacteria bacterium | reverse complement strand
CTGAAAAAGATGTGTTTGCAAAATGATTATTAGAAAATATATAAGGAGAAGAAAATGAAAAAAAACGTAGGATCAGCAGATAAAATAGTGCGTATGGTGCTGGGAATCATTATTCTGGGTGCCGGACTAGTTTTTAAAAATCCATTAGGACTTATTGGCTTAATCCCTTTAGCTACAGCCTTTATAAGTTGGTGTCCTCTGTACATTCCGTTAGGGATTAGTACATGCAAAAAGTAGAAGACGAAACGATTGTGAACCGCTTTGAAAAGGAAGCTCCCTTATGGGACGAGTCGCCGCAGCGCAAAATACTGTCGGGCGCAATTGCCAACACTTTGGTGAATTCCATTCAACTAAACGCTGGTCAACGAGTGTTAGACTATGGTGCTGGGACAGGCTTAATTACTCTAGAAATTGCCAAGAGAGTGAACCATGTCGTTGCAATGGACAGTTCTCCAGCCATGTTGAAGGTTCTGGGCGATAAAATTACTGCTTTTGGAGTTGAGAACGTTGGCGTAGAAGTGTGCGATTTAGAGAAAGATTTGCTTGCCGACAAGTTTGACGTAATTTTCTCTTCCATGACCATGCACCATATTGGTGAGCCGTTTCAGCTTATAAAGAAGTTTCATGATGCTTTGCTTTCTGGTGGGAGTTTAGCCATTTCCGATTTGGATACCGAGTCAGGAAACTTTCACCCAGACAACACCGGCATCAAACATTTTGGATTTGAACGTGGTATATGGGAAGCGCAGCTTCTTGATATGGGATTTTGTAATGTTCAGGCTACAACGGCCTATACCCTCCAGAAAGAGACAGAGTCGGGTAAGAAAGAAACCTTCACTATTTTCGTAATTACAGCGCAGAAGCCATAAGGATAATTTATGCCAACTCTACTACAACTACTAAGAACGTCATGGATGATAGGGCTCACGGCCTACGGAGGTCCTGCAATATTAGCCCACATGAAGCGAGTGGTGGTAAAGCAAAAGGCTTGGTTGTCAGAGTCTCAATTCATGGAGGGGCTCAGCCTAGCTCAACTACTGCCTGGTGCGACAGGAGTAACTTTAATGGGCTATATGGGGTTGAAGCTTAAGGGACCACTTGGTGCTGTTATTATGTCTTTTTTCTTTGCGTTACCTGCCTTTATTCTTATGCTTATCTTGTCAGCAGTATACTTTAGTTATGGACAAATTCCTTTAATTCGCTCTCTCTTTGTAGGAATGGGGGCGTTAGTTGTGGCGCTTCTAATTAATGCTATGTTGGTTTTAGGAAAGTCAGTTTTTACTCATCACGTTTCCAAGGATTATTGGCGTTATGCTATTGCTGCTTTATCATTTTTAGGTGGTTTTGTATGGCATATTCATGTAATAGGCCTTGTTTTTTTCTCAGCACTGGCAGGAATGATCTTCCTGACGGATGTAAATGTAAAAAGTTCATTACAGGAAGCTTCAGTCGAGTCCGTTTCTAACAAGCAGACAACCCAATGGCTTCGGTTTATTATAGGGGTAATTATCATAATAGCGGTTGTTTTAATATCCCCATTTAGAGAGCTGTTTACCTCCTTAGCAGGGGTTGGCTTGCTTGCATTCGGGGGTGGCTTCACCTCTATTCCTCTTATGCAACACTTAGCGGTAGATAGTCACACATGGCTAACATTATCAGAATTTCGTGATGGAATTGCCCTAGGACAAGTTACCCCGGGGCCTGTATTAATTACGTCTGCCTTTATTGGTTATAAATTAGCGGGTGTACTTGGCGCAGCAGTGGGTACTTTAGGAATTTTTTTACCCTCATTCATAGGAATAATGATATTAAGTTTTTTTCATCATCAAGTTAAAAATATTGTTTGGGTTCAGCGTGGATTAAAAGGAGTTCTTTCTGGATTTATGGGGCTGCTAGTTTTAGTAACGCTACGCTTCGGATTGCAATCACTTATTAACTG
>CAIUUT010000052.1 GCA_903902445.1 uncultured Candidatus Marinamargulisbacteria bacterium | reverse complement strand
TTAAAAGAAGTCTATTTTATACCATAGAGTGACATTTCTACTTTGCTCAGGGGTGACATTATCACTTTGGGCTAACAAGAATAAAATAACTACTTCAATTGTTTAACTTTTTTATATATACTATATCATTATGTTGAATTCTCTAGACGCAAGAAAAGGACAAGACTTTTTAGAAGTATCCCATAAGGATCAAAAGAATAATCTTTCACCCTCTTTAATTGCCTTTTGGGAAGTTACAGAGGGGAGCAACATGGATATCGTTTCTGCAGATGGGCATCCTCTTGGCATGACTTTTAAATTTAAAATTGATGTTAGCCTAAATAAAGATTATAAACAGTTTTTCCAACAACTCATGCTTGAACCACTTTACGGGGATTATCTAATAACATACAAAGAAATAGAACCTAATCAAACTATTTTTATCAGTTTTGAACTAAATAATATTCACAACCGAATCTAAATTTATTACAAAAACCCATAACTATTAACAAACTCTTTATAGGAAATAATCCCTTTACCTTCTACTTGGACTTTCTTAATTAGAAAATGGCCATTATTGATTTCGGCTTCAATAATTTTCACTCGTTTTCCTTCTTTATAGGTAAAAACACCAGGCCAAGGAGTGTAGGCTTTTATTTTCCTAATGATGTCAATAGTGCTATCCTTGGCTATATCCACCAAACCATCCTCTTTCGTTACCTTTTTAGTAAATGTGGCCTTTTCCTCCTCCTGCTTAAGAAACTGCCATTGAGCTAAAGGTTTAACTAGCTGTTCCGCAAGAACCATCACCCCAGCCTTCATTAACTTATCACTTACAGAAGCTAAGTCATCACTTTCAACAATTGGAACAACCTTCTGACCAATAATATCCCCATCATCAACTTTATGCCCAATGCGCATCAAAGTAACCCCCGTTTCCTTATCTCCATTTAGAAGGGGTGCCTGAATAGGCGAAGAACCTCGATACTTAGGCAAAATCGAGGCATGAATATTTACGAAAAAGTACTTATCCACCAAATCCCTTGGGAAAATCATTCCATATGCCACAACAATAAGCAAATCAGGCTCCTCCTGTGCCAGAAAGATCCTTAACTCATCCACATTGGTGGGCTGAAATACAGGGATGGAATTTGCCTGCGCAACAACTTTAACCTCAGTCGGACATAACTGGTAGCCACGTCCCTTTGGCTTATCTGGCATAGTAATAACATTTAAAATTTTAAAATTTTTCTCTAATAAATCAGACAGTATCTGCGCCGCGAACAGAGGTGTCCCCAAATAAAAGATTTTACTAAACATTATATATCCTTTGGAGATTTATGATCTTCTGTTGCCTTTAACTTACCCTTAGGCACCTTATCGGTATATAAGATACCGCTCAGATGATCTATTTCATGCTGCAAAGCCACAGCCAAATAACCATCAGTCTCCATCTCTAAGTCCTCAAAAAAAATATTTTTTGCCTTAACCCAAATTTTTTGACTACGATCAACCTCACCCTCAAACTTTGGAACACTTAAACAAGCCTCAACACCAAGCTGAGAGCCCTCTTTTTTTGTTATTTTGGGATTAATAAAAACCAACAATTCGTTTCTTTCTTCGGAAATATCAACGACTATTACCTTAAGAAGTTCTCCAATTTGATTGGCTGCCAAACCAACGCCATTATTTGCGTACATCGTGTTAGCCATATCATTAATTAGTTTTTTTACCTCATTTGAAACAGCGTTAACAGGCTTACATTTTTTTCTTAATATCGGGTTATCATATAATAATATTTTCCTAACAACCATCTCGCTTTTCCCTTATCTTAAATATTACTAGGGCTCCTGCAACTGAAGCATTTAAAGAGTCAATCTTATCGGTATTTATAGGTATTTTCACAAAATAATCACACTTTTCCTTTAGTAATCTCCCAATTCCCCGCCCCTCATTACCAATAATAAAAGCCAAAGGAAAATCATACTTTAAATTGGTATAACTATCTTTCGCATTCTGATGTGTACCAATTACCCATACCCCTTCCTTTTTAAGTTTTTCCACAGCCTGAACAATGTTATTCACTTTGGCTATAAGTATGTTATGTACGGCACCTGTACTCACTTTAACTACAGTAGGAGTAATCTCAACTTGCTTTTTTTGGGGAATAATAATGCCATGCACACCTGCAGCAACAGATGTTCTAGCCAAAGAACCAAAATTATAGGGATCCTCAAGTTCATCTAAGATTAAAATAAATGGTTGCTCATTTCTTTCTTTGGCATATTCTAGGATATCTTCTATTTCTGCATACTGAAAGGCCGGAACATAGGCCAAAATCCCTTGATGGTTCGCCCCATCATATATTCGCTCTATTTCTTTATTATCCACATACATTAAAGGGATTCTTTCCTGGCCAGCTAATTCGATAATTTCTTGAATTTTTTCATCTTGTCGACAGTTCTTGTATATTAGGATGCGGTGGACCTTCTTTTCCGAGACCAACAGTT
>CAIUUT010000051.1 GCA_903902445.1 uncultured Candidatus Marinamargulisbacteria bacterium | reverse complement strand
CACATACGGCTGTGGCTGCATCTGCTTGAAACTTTTGGTGTTTAAACTTTAACTTCATTTACTTCGCTTATCCTATTTCTCGTCCAACTGTTCTTTTCCCCTCACTTTGAACTGTTGCACAATTTGCAACAGTTGACTTCATCTCCAATTCACCTTCTTCATAAATATTTTTTATATCTGTATTGCTCATTCTAAATCACCCTCAATTACATTTTTTAATTCATGTAGTTTCTTTTGTAAGAGTTCCTTTTGTGGAAGTTTTAATGTGTATTCAGAAATCATTGCAGGTGAAAGGCTTCTACTTAGGGCAAACTCAACAACTTCACTATTTTTTGTGGAACATAAAATAACACCCACGCTTGGATTTTCATTCTCTTTTTTGTGTTCTCTATCTAGTGCTTCAAGATAAAAGTTTAATTTGCCCAGATGTTCAGGTTTAAATTTACCAATCTTTAATTCAAACGCCACCAAACAAGCTAAACCTCGATGATAGAACAGCAAGTCTATATAGAAATCATCTAACCCTACTTGAACACGATATTCTTCTGCTATAAAACTAAAATCTTTGCCAATCTCTAAGATAAAACTCTTTAAGTTATGAATGATTGCCTTTTTAAAATCATGTTCGGAAAACTTGTCAGGTAAATCCAGGAACTCTAAAACATAAGAATCTAAAAATTCATTTTTAATAGTTTTGGTTACAGCTTCTGGCAGTACTGTTGTGTGAGATAACATAAACCTTTCGTAGTATCCACTGTCTAGCTGTCTTTGTAATTCCCTAAAAGAATATTTCTCTTTAATACTAAGCTGGATATAGAAATCCCTTTCTTCTGTTGTTTTTGAAGCAGCAAGAATTGCTAAATGATTTGACCATGTAATTTGTGTCAACAGTGTAGACACAAATTCATCATCACAATATGCCTCATAAAACTGCTTCATTCTATATAAGCCTCGACGATTAAATCCTTTTAATGTTGGATGGCTAGTGGTTATAAAACTTGCAACTTCATCAATATATGAATCACCCCATGTTGTTTGTTTTACTTTGTCAGACAAGAAATGTCCCATTTGATAATAAAGCTGGATAAGCTCCTCATTTACTTTTTTAAGAGCATTTCTTTTAGCTGATTCAATAAGAGTTATGATCTGGCTAAAATCTTGAGTTAAGTCTGAATTTTTCTCCATATTTTCCATGCCTATATGACTTTTACCGAGGTGTTTGGTGAAAGAATCTTGAATATTTCCTCAACATTGATTTTATCGGGGCTATTAGCAAAGCTACTGTCTCTAAAGACAACCCTTAAAGGCTGACGTTTAGCAATTTCTCTTACAACTTGCTCTGATACATTTTCTGAAAAACAAGCAACAAGAGAACCTTGGTCTACGGTATGAAGAGTAACGCCATCGAGTTGTTCAATCTTATGGTCAAGTGATAAGGGTAGCCCCCAATCCAAGAGTACCCCATAAAGCAAATCTAAATCTGTACGGTCATCTTTAATGTTGGCTTCTAAACTAAGCAGCATATCTTGTTTGTATTCATTGGCTGCATAGTAGACATCATTCATATTGGTGCTATCAACTTTTAGAACACGAAAACCTATATCTAATTTATCAATTCCTGCCTTATCAGCATTATCTTTCATAATTTTTTCACCAGCTCGACGGATACGTTCTTTGCCAAGTTCAGCTACATTTGGTTCAAGATTATTTGACTCCAAAAATTCAATAGCTGTTTCAATAGTTTTTTTTGCATCAGACGAAGCGTGTCGAAGGCTTTGTTTTAGGTTTTCTTTGCATTGAATAGCAATAAACTTTCTATTGAGGGAGTCCTCCAAGTTTATTTCAAGAACAGCATGTGCCGTAGTTCCAGAACCAGAAAAGAAGTCTAATATATAATCATTATCTTTAACATTAGCTATCTGAATTAATCCTCTAATTAATTCAATTGGTTTTGGGTTGCTAAAAGCATTTTTCACTCCGAATAACGAAGTTAAGCAATCATTTGCACCTTGATTGTGTCCAAACTGGTCATGTGACCACCAATTTGTTGCACATTGCCCTTCTTCTTCTCGTTCAATTCGATAGTATTTTTTTCGGGGCATTCCATTTCCCCCTTTTGGGAAGAGTATTCGACCATTATCGAGCAACTGCTTATAGGTGTTTTCCTCGCCCATCCACTCTTCGTCAAGGATTTTCCCGTTGGGGGTTGTTATTGTATATCTGCTGCCAGATTGGTCTGACCCAACTTTCCAAGGCTTACTTGCCCAGTCACCTAATGGGTCATTATCAGGATTTGAGAAATCGCCTGTTAAATCTATTTTGCCAACGCCACTTTTTTTAAGAGTTAAACTTGATTTTGCATAACAGATAATATGCTCTGCAACCAAACCTATCATTTTTGTCTTATCATTTGGTTGATTGTGTCGTCTTCTCCAATGAATATGTCCCTCGAAGTTACTCTCACCAAATATTTCGTCACAAATTTTTCTGAGATTATGAACCTCATTATCATCAATATTAATAAAAATAACCCCATCATCTTTTAATAGTTTGTGAGCAAGTTTAAGTCGAGTATATATCATTGAGCACCAGTCACTGTGGAATCGTCCATTGGTTTCAGCATTCTTGAAAAGTCGATTTTCCTGTTCATCGAATAATCCTATTCGGTCATCATAATCACCTTTATCCATTATAAAAGAATCATTATAAATAAAGTCATTCCCAGTATTATACGGAGGGTCAATGTAAATCATTTTTACACTATTGAGGTAGCTTTCTTGCAGTAGCTTTAAAACATCAAGGTTGTCACCTTCAATGTATAAATTGCCTGTAGTTTCAAAGTTCTTACTTTCATCTTTGTTAGGACGCAGGGTCTTTCTAATAGGCGTATTCCCTTCAACGATAGAGGCTTTTTTGCCCACCCAAGTAAAGTCATAACATTCTTCACCATCAATGACATCATCAGATAGTTCTTGTTTGAGTAACGTAAAATTTATAGCCTTTTTAAGAACCCCATTTTCATCTTTTGCTTCGGAAATGACGTTGGGGAAAAGGTTGCCAATCCTTTCGATGTTCGTTTGGGTCATGTCCACACTTTCCATCTTTAGCTTCTCCACTTACATCACCTCCGTCATTTTATTTTCGTTTTCAAGTTGAGACTTGGCTTTTCTTAATTCAGCCATTAATTTCACCTGCTGGTTATATTGCTTTTCATTTTTAATCTTGGTTTCAAGGCTATTAACATATGCCCATAGTTTATCTTGTTCTTTAGATTTAGTAACGGCATCCTTTATGTCAGCCCCTTGTTCAAGCTGTAATTTGCCATCAGCCACCTGTAGCATGAAGTTTTCGTACACCTTATCAAGATTAAGACCATTAAGGGTTAAAGTTAAATCGTCATATTTTAACCATTCGGTTTTGTATAAACTATCAACCTTAAACTTACCCACACGGCTCTTGCTACCTTCTTTGTAGCTAATCCAGATTTGCCCTAAGTCTTTATATCGCAATATAAAAACAAGGTGATAGGGTATCTCTCTATCTATCACTTCAAGGATATTTTTACTAATAGCCTGTTCTTTTAAGAAAACCTCAAAAATCTCTATTTCCATGACATTTATACCAACGCTAATGTTGATAGTCTCAGGAGATAATTTGTTTTTCCAAACAATTGAATCAATTTCTTTTACAAACTGTTGTTCAAGCTTATTGGTTGCCCCCAACTTGTCATAAAATTTTTGTTTGGGTATCTTCTTGTTAAAAAGGGTGTTTTTAGGAAAATCAATCATCTATTTAACCACCACAAAACAAATAAGTTCAAAGTCATTAAGCCCATTGATATTGGTTCTTAATGCCGTAGTACCCCCTGTCTTAAAAAGACTATCAATGTCACTATCTTCATTCACATGAATAATCGAAGAAATGGTTTCCTCAAGTAAGTCGGAATATTTAGTCATCTTCTTCCCATCGTTGGTGCTGTCATTAAATTGACGGCATAGGTCTGTAATAGGTTCTGTTTTGCCTCTACAAAGAAGCCTAAGTATATCTAAGGTTTTCTTGGGTTCAAGGTGGTTGGATAGAACTTTGCCATCATCAGAAATGTAAACGATGTAAAAAGGGTGCAATCTATTTTGGTTTTCAACATTAACACCATTATTAATATTTTTTAGAATATAAATAACGCCTGCTTTAATTTCTGCTCCATCGGCAGGAACAATCGTGTGCATCCCAAAAGGTGTTTTATCTAAATCAGGGTTTTCTTTTATATAGCCAATCAAATCCATACGGAACTCATTAAGCCCCAAGTCCATAATAGAAACACCGCCAGACATATCCTCTATATCAACAACTTCTTTTTGAAGCCTTTCAAGTTGTTGTTTACGGTAATCCAGATCACCTTTATCATCGTCAATTGGGTTATCATCTCCAGTAGCTGTCATAACCGTAATTTTCATTCGTGTTTCAACTCTAGCTTTTAACTTAATATAGTCATCTAGATCTAAATCTGGCCAAAAATTTACTAATTGAATGACTTTATTTTTACTTCCAATACGATCTATACGTCCAAACCTCTGTATTATGCGAACTGGATTCCAGTGAATATCATAATTAATTAAAAAGTCACAATCTTGTAGATTTTGTCCTTCAGATATGCAATCAGTAGCTATTAGCATATCAATCTCAGTTTTTTCATTTGGCATAATTAAATGTTTTTCTTTTGATAGTGGTGAAAAACAAGTAAGAATAGTATTTAAATCAGTACGTAATTTAGGAATAGTAGTTTTACTACCATTACCACCGGTAACCATAGCAGAATTTAATCCATATTTTTCTAATAACATTTTACTCAAGTGGGCGTATAAATAATCAACAGTATCTGAAAATGCAGAAAAAACAATAATTTTTCTATTATTATTATTAATTGGATTCGCTAATTTATGTTCAATAGTTTCAAGCAACACATTAAGCTTCTTATCATGTTTAGGAGTAATCATTCCCATTTCTTCAAGCAATTCAGATAATGACTCCTGGTCCCTCTTTAAATCTTCAAGCCATGTCATATAATCCATATCACATAATTCTATTTTCACTTTTTTGCCAGCGGAGAATACATCTGTATTTTGGTCATCCATATCGAAATCTACATCACTCAAATCTTGAAGTTCAATTACCTTGCTAGGTTCATAATTTTCAATATCATCTATAGTTTGTTCAATTAAGGAGATAATTCTCTTAACGGTTAATCTAAAAGCATGCACAGAACTTTCCAATCTTTTCAAAAGATTAATTCTCATCAAAACCATTATTCCAATTTCACGCCCAACCTGCATTTCCCTTGTATTACCAATATTATTTCCATAACTTGTTTCATATTTTTCAACCTTACTGGCTAAGATATATTCAGATGGAGTATAAATACCTAAATTAAGTGATGATAAATTGGCATAAATATCATTGTAGTTAATAGCATCAGTTAATGTTGTTAATCCACAACGTAAAGAAATAGGGTTTTTCCTATCAGGGAAAGTTCCAATTTCAGCAGTATCATAATATTTTTCTATATGCTTTCTTGAACGAGCAATTGTTACACTATCTAAAACTTCAAAAAAATCAAAATCAAGCATTTTTAAAAGATTTTCAGTTATTCTTTCACTAACTGCTAAAGCACTCCATTGATTGAATGCCAGCTGAGCTTGTTTGAAAATAAAATCAATGCTTTTCTTAGTGTTTAGTTTTTCATTAATTAAACTTTCATCACCTTCATAAGCAAGAGCAAGTTGATTTTTTAGGTCATTAAAGCGATTGTTTACTGGAGTTGCTGATAACATCAAGACTTTTGTTTTAACGCCAGTTCTAATGACTTGATTCAGTAATTTCAAATATCTATTTTCATTCTCTCCAGCTAATCCATAAGTTTGTCCACCATTTCTAAAGTTATGTGACTCATCAATAACCACTAAATCATAATTTCCCCAATTTATTCGATCTAATGGTATTCCATTAGAATACCCCTTAGTCCTCGATAAATCAGTATGGAACAAAACATCATAACGTAGCCTATCGGAGGCAATGGGATTATTAAGAAGATTTAATTTATAAGTTGTCCAATTATCTGATAACTTCTTTGGACACAATACCAATACAGATTTGTTTCTATTTTCATAATATTTAATAACCCCAAGTGCAGTATAAGTTTTACCTAAACCAACACTATCAGCCAAGATACAACCATTAAATTTTTCTAACTTATTGATAATAGCTAGCACACCGTCTTTTTGAAAATTATAAAGTTTATTCCATACAGCACTTTGCTTAAATCCTGTTGCTTCATTAGGGAGAACATCTTCTGTTATATTTTCCAAAAACTCATTAAAAATATTATATAAAGCTACAAAGTATATAAACTCTGGAGGATTTTCTCTATATACTGTGGAAATGTTTTCTAAAACTTCTTCTGTTACATCTTGAAGTTTTTCTTTACTATGCCAAATTTCATCAAAAATCTTAAAGTATTCATCACTGAAAGGAGCATCAAATTTATTTACCACGTTATATATATTGTTACCCTTATCACAACCAATATCTACGGTAGTAAACCCATTAATTGGCATATAAGTGTGACGTGTACTTTCATTTTTAACATTAATGAAACCGCCCATACTTTCTTGGGTCATATTTGCTTTAAATGTAACTTTTTCCCTTACCCACTGGGCACATTCTTTGGCAATAGATTTTTGAGTTAATTCATTTCTTAACTTTACCTCAAACTCGGTACCATACAAACTTTTTTCACGATTTAGTTGTGGTATATAAAACTCTCGTTTTTCTTTTTGTGCCTTTTCAGTTGTAAAAGATGGGGAAGTAAATATAAATCTCAAGTTATCTATGTTCTCTAATTGTTTTTTCAATTCTTGATAGGCATAGATTGAAAAATACGAAGCAGCAATAGATACTTTGCTATTTTTGGATAAAGCTACAATAAGGTCATCTTTTAGGGTTTCTTTAATATTATCAATTATTTTCATAGGCATAAAACTTTAAGAGACCTTAAAAATAATGAAACTAGCATCATTTTTATTAATTTAATCTTTTTTGAACACATCTTAATAGTATACTGAAAATACTAAATTTTCTCAATGTAATTGGGTGCATCATCAACTTTTGGGATGCTTCACTTTATGGTGATTTTGTCAGAGTGCCGTTTATGTAGAGGGGAAGGAGTTCGGTTTTATTGACAAGGAGTATTCTTACTCCCAATCATTATTTAATAATTTCTTTGATGGGGTTAATGTGATAATTGCTTCTTGTTCTATTTTCTCGGGAGTAACCTTATCGGTATTGCCAAAGTTCTCGCTTAAAGTACCTTCCTCATTAACGGTGATAATATATTGAAAAGATTTTCCTTCACTTGATTGTTTCTCAAGAAATTCATATAGACAAATAAAATGAGCTTTATCCATGCCATCAAAGATTCCATCATGTACTAAAAATCGAGGTAAATTTAAGCCTTTATCTATGGCATGAAATAAAATTGAAAGGTCATAGATAAGTGTACACCCTTTATTTTTCCCATATGAAAGGTTTGCGGGCAAATAAACGCTCATATCCACCATGCTATCTTTTCTCTGATTTGCATCAAAAGTGAATCCAAAACTTTGATTTTTATTCTCAGGGTAGATGGCATTGTGAACATTAAAGAATATATTCCTAAAGTTTGTAATACTGTCCTTATTTTCCTGTATAAAGGCAACTATCTTGGAATATAATTGAGTTAGTTCAGCTTTTTTATCAGCTAAGTATCTGTTTAAGTCTCGATAAATCTTTATTTTCCCATCTAAATCACCAAGTTGTTCTCTTTTTCTGCTTAAAGCCAGATAGGCTTCCGATAAATCCTTTATGGCTTCTTTTGCCTCTAAGATTGAAAACAAATTAGCTCGTTTTTCTTCTAGCGTTGCTATAGCTGCAACTTTTTCACTTATTCCTTTTTCAAGCAATGATATTTCTGATGATAAGAAGTCTTTGCGTGAATCAGCAATGTTCTTCCTAAACTCGATTGCTTCATCTAGTGTTTTTTTTATATTCTCTGCCAATAGCTCATTCAAATCCTTATAAAGATTCCTTATTTTTTCGGACTTTATACTATCGCCTAGGGTATAGCTCTCTTTGTACGACTTTATTTTTTCCCCATCCAAATGGTTTTGATACCATAGTGCTTTAATTTCAGTTGTTAATTCATTGCACTGAACCTCAATGTCTTTATATTGTTCAGCTAATTGAAATTTTTCTATATTTTTCTCGAATGCCGTTACTTGTGATTTTAGTCTATCAATCTCATTTTCTGCTTGTGAAATGTCGTCCAATCTATATGTTTCTTGGATATAAGTTGTTACCTCTTGCAGCACAGGAGTTTTTGCTTTTAATTCTCTTTGTGCATCTAGGTTTTTATAAAAGAGAGTATTATCAATTCCCATAAAGAAAAGATGGTATGGCACTTGTTCCATCTCTGTTAGTTTGTCTATATATTTTATAGGGTCAGCAAAATTTACTTTAGTTTTAGGGTTCTCTTGCTTCTTGATAAAGAATGGCATTAATTGTCGAAGCCAAGTATCAAAATACACTCCCCGATAATTACTATTTTTAAAAGTTAAGTCACATACAAATCGGGTTAACTCTCTATCAATAATTGCCTTTGGTAAGTCATAGCTTACTAACTCACCATCTTTCTCACCAAACAATATATTCTTCTTCGGGGTTTTAAAGGGTCTTTTGATGATATACATAATGTCATTAACTTTAAATTCTAAGACAACATGGTAGTCATCAAGATTATTGTTTTTTCTTGCAACTTGAATATGTTTTGTTTCAGAAGATAGAAGAGCATAATCAAGAAAGTTTAATAATAAGGACTTCCCAACTCCATTTAATGATTGTCTATTATCGGTAGCTTTATCTTTTTTTGCAAATATAAAGTTCACGCCATTCTTAAACTCAATTGGTTGAAATAATCCATCTGGTTCCGAGTATAATTTATGAAGAAGCATTATTAGACCTTAGTGAAATATTATGCTTATTAACTTCAATTAACTCAGAAAGCCAA
Source organism: uncultured Candidatus Marinamargulisbacteria bacterium (assembly GCA_903902445.1). Lineage (GTDB taxonomy): Bacteria > Margulisbacteria > Riflemargulisbacteria > GWF2-35-9 > GWF2-35-9 > CAIUUT01. The sequence goes on along the minus strand of CAIUUT010000051.1, from coordinate 2,381 downwards.
AGGAATGTTACTGTATTATAAAATTGGTCTAGATTTATTGACTTAACTATTTTTAACTCTTGAAACAGGTTTTCAACATTATAGGATTTTTTCCTTAAGAAATTTATTATATCTCCGCCAATAACAAGGATGTTTTTTTCAAGTCGTTCATGTTTTGAAGGAACTAACATTGTATTTAAAATACTGCCTCTATTTCTGGTTTTGCAACATCACTTACCCCGAAATCACACATTTCAAAAAAATACAGCACAACAGCTATTGCATTAGCCAGATAATCAGGATTGTTTTCATTCTTTTTTTCTATACAAGCCTTTGCCAAGCAATCAATTATTTTCACATCCTCTATTGCTTGATAATGAGTCTCTGAACCTTTTAATTCTCTATATTTCATTTGAAATGTCAGAACAAGTGCATCAATTTTCGATTCATCAATTTCTCGTTTGTCATGTATAAACTTTTCAACATATTGCCTTCTTTGAGTTGTTTTTAAAACTAATTCCTTAACCGTAGAAAGACTATCCCCTGAAAAGTTTAGCGGTATTTTTTTTAATCCTTTGCCATTTTTTAATTCTTTTGATTGCCCTGTATTTTGAAATTTAGTGAGTACTAAGTGATTGAGAATTTCTTCAATTATTCCATAATCTGCTTGTTCCTGATTATCTGCTGCCTGATAGTTAATCGTCGAACCGTTATCCGCAATAAGTTGAATCGAGTTTTCACCAGCACTTTGATTTTTTACATTAATCATGATTTTTTATATTAATCTTTGAATTATTGTCAGCCATATATTGTTTTGAATTATTTCCCGCTTTTTGTTTCTTGATAATTTTATTCCCAGCGAAACATATCCCAATAATAGTAACAATTATTGCAATTACACCTATTAAGCCCTGATTATTATTTAACGAATCCGATATGGTTTTTATCATTCTATACCCTAATAAAATTGTAACAGATTTGCAAGAATTAGACTAATTATTTGCTGAAAATATATCTGGCGATACCAAATAACGGCTACTAATCCTTCTACTAAGCCGAATACTATTAAAGGGGTAGTTATAACAAAAAAAAGTCTTTGATGCTGCGCCATAAACTTCTACCTCTGCTGCTTCATCCGTTTACGTGTTTTATGATACTCCAAAACATCCATAAAAAATACATATAAGTGAGCTGGACAGGCTGCTGTTTTTCTGGTGTTTCAATTCATATTTCACAAACAGGTTGGGGCATAGGCTCCAGCCAAAAGGAGCAAAAGTATGAAAAGTCAGAAAACAGCTGTGGTGTCTACACAGCACAAAATGGGTAGTTCGACAGGCTCACTAACCGTGAGAAAACACATAGGGGTCATAGGTTCGCGGTCACTGCCCGCCAGCCAAGCAGAGCTGGTAGGTGCAGTAGTAGAAGACTTGCTTAAGCGCAAGTTCCAGCTGGCCAGTGGCGGCGCGGTTGGCACAGACGAATATTGTCTAGCCTATCTGGTGCATGTCGGCGAAGCCGACAAGGGTACTCTGTACAGCCCTTGGAACACCTACGAAGGTTTTCCTGTAAAGGTGCGCTCACTCACTCGCCAGTTCAAAGAGTACGGTGGTTCCGTAGTTTGGGGCAACTTGCGCGGCAAAGAAGAATATTCCGTGGTGCGTACTGGGCTACTCCAGCGCAACTTGCGCCTTATCGAAGCTGTGTCAGGCATTGTAGCTTTCCTATATGGCGAGAGCCGTGGCAGTTTGTTCACCATCCGCAAAGCCTTGGGTGAACATTTACCCGTGGTCATTTTTTGTCTAGACACACCTTTGCCAGAGTTCCCCAACATCAAGTGGAAGCCTCTCAGGTGCGGTGGTTGCTGGGAAGGCGCATTCAAAGCTGTCTATCTAAAATAGACAGCTTTGAGTGAATGGTGAAAAGTGAATAGTGAAAAGAAATGCAAATTCAAAACATAGTTAAAAAACATAAAGCTACTAGTTAGCTAGAAAGGAATTAGAAAATGCGAAATTCAATTAAATTCACCCCCCAAAATACCTCCACGACTGGCTCGGTGGCTACTTCCCAAGCCGAAGTGTTTCGCGTGGCTTTGTATATTCGGGTTTCCACCGAACGCCAAGTAAATGAAGGCGATTCCTTGGAAGAGCAAGAAAACGAACTAAAGAAATATTGCGATTTTAGAAAATTTGCCATCAATAATATTTATGTTGAACGTGGCAAATCAGGCGGGAACACTAACCGCCCAGAATATCAGAAGCTAATTAAAGATATTAAACAAAAGAAAATAAATGCTGTAGTTGTTAAGAAGTTAGACAGACTAAGTCGGTCTTTACTGGACTTTGAAACACTGATGAATTTAATGAATGAAAACGAAGTAGAATTCATTAGCATCAAAGAAAACT
>CAIUUT010000050.1 GCA_903902445.1 uncultured Candidatus Marinamargulisbacteria bacterium | reverse complement strand
TCGCTACTTATCGCCAGCTTTACTGCTTGCTCTTTAAATTCTTTGTCATATCTTTTTAGTTCCATCATTTCCTTACCCCTTTATTTTTATATCTATACTATACTCGTTTTTTACTGTCCGCTATATCGGGGTAAGTTCAGAGCCATTTGCCATTGATGTCGTAATCCGAGAAGATGGGAGCTTTGTCGATTTTGTTCTTTTTGATAAAAAGATGACGACTACCGAAGCGATAACTGCCAAAAAGGGAAAAGCTAGACTTTTAGTCGATAAATCCGAAGAAGTTTTAGCTTATAGCGGAACGGAGATTGCTAAAGAAAAAGAGAAGTTGAAAAAAGAGAATTTAGAAAGAGAACTAACTGAAAAAGAAATGACAAATATACACAAAGGCGTATCTAAAAAGCATGCCTTGTTTTGGGATAAAGTTCAGGAATATAAAGGCTTGACTGAGATACACCCTGTTCTTCGCTTTTATGAAAGCAATAAAATTAATGGCATTGATCGTGCACTATCAGCATTTGAAGGAAAAATATCCGAAAAAGAACGAGGCAATAATATCGCTTTTCGCATAAATGAAAAGCGTATTCACGAATCATCTACTGTTGTTGATGCAATTATCGAAAAGTATTTGGTGGAGCAAAAAGGGAAACTATCTGCTTCTTCAAAAAAGTGTTCAATTTGTGGCAAAAATGGCTACCCCGTTGAAGATGCTCCTCATGGACTTATAAAACGTGTCCCTGATGGACAATCAGCTGGATGTGCTTTGGTTTCCTTTAATTTTAATGCATCGGAATCCTATGAGTTACAAGGCAATTTGAATTCTTATATCTGTACCAATTGTGCCAGAACATACGTTGAGGGACTTAACTGGCTTATGACCAACGGAATAACTACTCAAGAAACGGATGCTAAGGGAAAGCCGAAAGATTATTTTCGTTTTACTAACCGCAGAAACTTTGGCTCAGATACGGCGATAATATACTGGACTCGCAATAATACAGCACTAGAAGAAATTGATCTTCTGGAACAACCCACTGAAGGTAGTGTCTCTAACCTCATTGAATCGGTAGTAAGTGCGGACAAGCGATCCTCTAGTAATTTGAAGCCAGATACTTTCTATGCTTGTACTTTATCTGGTGCCGCTGCCCGTATTGCTGTGCGAGACTGGATCGAAACCAGCCTGGAGGAATTTCGGCAGAATATTAAAACATGGTTTGATGATATTTTGATTATGGAATATGACTTTGATCAGAAGAAATTGACAAAGCATTATAGCCAGCTATATCGATTAGCTTCAAGTTGTCAGAATAATAAAGAAGATAAAAAGTATACATTATCCAGAACAGCCAGTTTACTCTGGAATGCCGCATTAAAAAAAAGCATTCCACCACTTTGGATTCTGACAAATGTCTTGAAGCGAGCAAAATTAGAGGGGGTAAATTCAGATAGAGCGACCTTGATAAGGCTGGTTTTAAATCGAAATAGTAAAGGAGGCAAGAAAATTATGGAAAAGATAGATTCAGACAATAAAGGAACTGCCTATATCAGTGGCCGGATATTTGCGGTGCTAGAAAGTATTCAATATGCGGCTTTGGGTAAAACTAACGCAGGCATCAGAGATCGGTTTTTCAGTAGTGCGTCTACTACACCATCTACGGCTTTTGGCCGGTTGATGAAGATGAGCCAGCATCATTTATCAAAGTTAAAAGGAGAAAAACCGGGATTAGCTGTTGTTTTAGATAAAGAGTTGGGTGAATTGTGTAGTTTTATTAATGCATTCCCTGTTATTTTCAGCTTGGAAGAACAGGGACAGTTTGCAATTGGGTATTACCATCAGAGGCAAGCCCAATTTTCTAAGACAGAATTAAAAGAAATACAGGAGGAGGCATAAAAATGAGTGAAGCAATAAAAAACAGGTATGATTTTGTGTTTTTGTTTGATGTAAAAGATGGTAATCCTAATGGTGACCCAGACCAAGCCAATCTACCTCGTGTAGATGCCGAGAACCAAGAAGGATTGATAACTGATGTTTGTATGAAACGCAAGGTTAGGAATTATGTCACACTAAAACATGAGTTAAAAACGCCTTATGATATTTTTATTAGGCAAGGAAACGTATTAAATACCCTTATTGATTCAGCAGAGGGCGAAACCGTCCAAACACGACAAGAAAATTTATGTTCTGATTATTTTGATGTGAGAGCTTTTGGTGCAGTTATGAGTACAGGCAAAAAAGGTGCTGGCACAGTAAGAGGTCCGATTCAATTTACTTTTTCTCGATCAGAGGATCGTGTTTATCAAGCAGAACACTCAATAACGCGATGTGCAGTGACCACTGAAGACGATGCAAAAAAACAAGAGAGCCGCGAACATGCTTCAACTTTTGGTCGTAAAGCAACTGTTCCCTACGCACTATACCGTATGCATGGCTTTGTTTCTGTTATGGACGCTGTAAAAACTGGTTTTTCACAAGCTGATCTGAGTCTATTATGGGAATCACTTTTGAATGCTTTTGAGCATGATCGAGCGGCCGCACGTGGTGAAATGACCCCACGCAAACTTGTTATTTTCAAGCATGACAGCCATTTAGGGAATGCAAGGTCTGGTGAGTTATTTGACAAAGTGGTTGTGGAGAGCAAATCAGAATTGCCACGCTCCATAAATGACTACACAATCACCGTCCCCACACAAGCCGATTTGCCAGCCGGTGTTACCTTGGATGTTAGGTTATAAACGGAGGCATTTAAGTCACTTGTACTCTGAGGACGAATATTTGTCTCTATCAGCTCTGCAGCACCTTGCCTTTTGCCCGCGGCAGTGTGCCCTTATCCATATTGAGCAACAATGGGTTGAGAATTTCTTGACTGCGCAAGGAAGAGCAATGCATGACAAAGCACATGACGAAGGCATCAAGATAAGAAATGGAGTTCGTATGGAAAGAGGTGTTCCTCTATGTTCTGCAGAGTTGGGCCTGACTGGAAAAGCAGATGTAGTGGAATTTCATGCAGATAAATTGACTGGAAAAGACCGACCGTTTCCAGTGGAATATAAACATGGGAAGCCAAAAACAGATGATAGTGATGCTGTCCAGTTATGTGCACAGGCAATATGTTTGGAAGAAATGCTGAGAGTTAGTGTTCCCAGAGGCACTTTTTACTATGGAAAAACTCGTCATCGGTTAGACCTAGAATTTACTCAGGATCTACGTCAGAAAACAAAGGAAGTGGCAGATAAGCTTCATGCTTTTATTGCGAAGGGGCAGACACCAAATGTAAAGTATTCAAAAAAATGCGAAGCCTGTTCTTTTATTGATGTTTGTTTGCCAAAACAGGTTAGCAGAAACGTGGATGTAAATGATTATATTATGGAGCAGCTAAAAAATTTATGAAAAAATATTTAAATACGCTATACATCACTACGCAAGGGTCTTACCTGAATAAGGAAGGTGAAACGGTAGTTGTAAAAGTGGAGAAAGAGAAGCTTTTGCAAGTACCGATTCATGCCTTGGAAGGTATTGTATGTTTCGGGCAAGTTAGCTGTAGTCCATTTCTATTGGGACACTGTGCGCAGCATGGCGTATCGGTGACATTCTTAAGCGAAAATGGATATTATTTAGCGAGCGTAAATGGGCTTATTTCTGGTAATGTCCTTCTCAGACGACAGCAGTATCGCTACGCTGACAATCCAGAAATCTCTGCCAAAATTGCACGATTTATTCTTATCGGTAAAATAGCCAATTGCCGAACAGTATTGCAGCGTTCCCTGCGAGACCATAGTGAAAAAATTAATCAACCTGAAGTTGAAACAGCAGTCTCTAGGCTTTCTCAGTCGCTTGAGCAACTGAAGAGAGAACAGCCTTACAGTTTAGATGAACTTCGTGGGATCGAAGGTGACAGTGCTCACTCATACTTTTCAGTTTTTGATCATTTAATTGTTCAGCAAACACAGGATTTCCAATTTAGCGGACGGTCACGCAGACCGCCCAAAGATAAAGTAAATTGCTTGTTATCGTTTGTTTATACATTAGTTATGCACGATGTGAGGGCAGCATTGGAATCTGTTGGGCTGGACTCCTGTGTTGGTTTTTTGCACCGTGATCGACCAGGTCGTCCAAGCCTTGCCTTAGATATGATGGAAGAACTGCGTCCTTTTATTGCGGATAGGTTAGTGTTGTCGCTTATTAACCGTTGTCAAATTGCGTCAAAAGGATTTGTTTCTTCTCAAACTGGAGCGGTATTAATGGACGATGATACTAGAAAGACAGTGTTGGTTGAATATCAGAAGCGAAAACAAGAAGAGTTGATGCATCCGTTTCTCAACGAAAAGATTAAGCTAGGGCTAGTGTTTTTTATTCAGGCATTATTGATGGCACGTTATATCAGGGGAGATATTGATGGTTATCCTGTTTACTTATGGAAATAAACGATTATGTTAGTGTTGGTAAGTTATGATGTAATGACTACCAGTCCTGGTGGGCAACGTAGACTGAGGCGTGTTGCTAAGACCTGCTTGAATTTTGGTCAGCGAGTTCAATGTTCGGTTTTTGAATGTACGGTTGATCCAGCTCAGTGGGTGCTGTTACGACAAAAACTGGTTAAAGAAATAGACCAGAGTAAAGACAGTTTGCGGTTTTATTTTCTGGGTGCAAATGGAAAAAGAAAAATTGAACATATTGGAGCTAAAATAATTGTAGACTTGGAAGCCCCTTTAGTGATTTAGTGCGAACCCTCAGCGCTGACAATAACGCTGGAAGGTTCGCGGAATAGAGGGGAGTAGTGTGAAAAGAAAGAAATACGCAATTTAATGACAGAAGGTGATAGTTGAAGTTAGTAGTCCGCGGATTTAGTCTGGAATTACCCCGATATTTCGGACACAATTAAGCGACCTTTTCATTAGCTATCGTTTCAAAATTAGCAGGAGAAAGATAGCCTAAAGAAGAATGCCTCCTTTCACGATTATAAAATATTTCAATATAATCGAATATAGCT
>CAIUUT010000049.1 GCA_903902445.1 uncultured Candidatus Marinamargulisbacteria bacterium | reverse complement strand
TGAAAATTAAAGAAAATATAGTTTAAGCGAAAGAAGGGTTTTTATTGAAAGTACATGAATTAGCAAAAGAATTAGATATAACTAGTAAGGCTTTATTAGTTATTACTGCCAAACTTGGAATTGATGCCAAGAGCCATGCCTCAAGTATAGTGGTGGATGATGTTGCCAAAATCAAGAAACATATAGACTCAATCGCTGTAAACAAAGTTCAAGCCGCTCAAGCACCAGAAGAACCTAAATTGAATGAAAATATTGATGCTGTGTCTTTGGCTGAGTTTGAGAAAGAAGAAGCCAAAAATAAAAAACAAGTTGAAGAAGTCGTTGCTGACTTAAATATAATAGAAATTGAAGATAAAGAACTCACCGTTAAAGAGTTCGCAGAAGCAACGAAATTGCCTTTAACACAAGTTATCACTGCCTTATTAAAGAAAGGCCTGATGCTAAATCTAAATCAAAATATAGAGATGAGTTTAGCTGAAGAAATTGCTCAGCAATTTAACATTGTCTTAGACATAAAATCATTGAAGAAAACCGATCAACAAAAAAGAGTTGAAGATGTATTTTTAGCTGAAATTGAAGAAGAAGAGCGATTCCTTAAGGAAAGACCTCCAGTAGTAACCGTAATGGGGCACGTTGATCACGGTAAAACCAAATTATTAGATGCTATTAGAAAAACTAATGTTGTAGATTCTGAAGCTGGTGGTATCACTCAGCATATCGGTGCCTATCAGGTACACGTTAACAACCGAGATATTACGTTTATTGATACTCCCGGACACGAAGCCTTTACAGAGATTAGAGCACGTGGAGCGAATATAACCGACATCGTAATATTAGTTGTAGCCGCTGATGATGGAATAATGCCTCAAACTGTAGAAGCTATTAGTCACGCTAAAGCCGCTAAAGTGCCAATTATTGTGGCTATCAATAAAATTGATAAGCCTGATGCAAATATTGAAAAAGTTAAACAGCAATTAACCGAATATGATCTTGTTCCTGAAGAATGGGGCGGAAAAACTGTAGTTATGCCAATTTCTGCAAAAGTTGGAACAGGTGTTAGTGAATTATTGGAAATGATTCTCTTAATTGCAGACACTGAAGAATTAAAAGCCAATCCACATAAGAAAGCTGTAGGAATTATCTTAGAATCACATTTATCAAAAAACAAAGGTCCTATTGCCACTATCCTAATAAAGAGTGGTACTTTAAGAGTTGGTCATCCGTTTGTAATTGGTCCAGTACATGGGAAAATTAGAGCAATTACCGATGATAAAGGAAATTTGCGTAAAGAAGCTAGCCCTGCAATGCCTGTAGAAATTATGGGTTTATCCTCAGTGCCAAAAGCCGGTGATGTATTGCAAGTTGTGGGCAGCGAAAAAGAAGCCAGACAAATTGCTGAAGAACGTAAGCATGAGCTTATGGAAATGCAACATAGTAAGAAGAGAGCGTTATCTCTAGAAGAAATATCCCTAAAAATTAGTGAGGGAGAACTACAAACTCTTAATTTAGTTGTTAAATCTGACGTTATTGGTTCATTGGAAGCAATTCTAGGTTCCATTAAAAAGATTAAGGTTGAGAGTACAGCAATTAATATAATTCATAGTGGTACTGGTGTTATTACTGAATCCGATTTGATGTTAGCTAAAGCATCTAGTGCAATAATCCTTGGCTTTAATGTAGCGTTGCCAATAGAAATTAAAAATAAAGGCGAAGAAGATGGCGTAGTTATTAAGTTATATAACATTATATACAAATTATTGGATGATTTGGACGCCACGCTTAAAGGTCTATTGAAGCCTGAATTTGAGAGAGTACATATTGGTACTGCCGATGTTCGTCAGATGTTTAAGTTTTCTAAAGTTGGCGTTATTGCAGGCTGTTATATTACTGAAGGTAAAATGGTTAAAGGGTCAGATATTGAAATCTACCGTGGAACTAATATGATTTATGAAGGTAAATTAACTTCTTTAAAACGGTTTAAAGAAGATGTTCGTGAAGCGCTAACTGGTTATGAGTGCGGAATCGTCATCGACGGTTTCAATGAGTATCAGGAAGAAGATCATATTTTAGTTTATGCTTTAAAACAAATTACTAAATAACATGCACCACCGCGAAGAACGAGTAGCTCAAGAAATTAAAGAACTGGTTTCCGAAATCATTCTTAAAGATGTACGCAGTAAGATTGAGTTTTTTAGTATTCCTTATGTGAAAGTTACTGCAGATTTATCCGTTGCTAAAATATATGTAAGTTTTTTTACTTCCAAGGCCACGGAGGAATTTGCCAAGATTGTTGCCGCCAAGGGTTTTATCCGCACTCAACTAGCAAAAAAAATTAGATTACGAAAAGTTCCAGAAATTGAATTTATCTTGGATCATTCTTTGCAAGAGGGGAATGCCATGCTAAATAAAATTAAAGACTTAAACGTTGAGTAGTTGTTATCAATAAGCTAGTTGTCACGGTCAAATTTTGTAAATAAAGAAAGCCGTAAATAATTTTGGAACAGATATAATGGAAATAAAAAAAGAAGAAATAACTAAGTTCAAAAATATTATTTCTAGCACAAAATCCGCCCTAATACTTACTCATGAATATCCCGATGGAGATGCTTTGGGTTCAGCTTTAGCCGCTTTCTATTTGCTAAAGGCTTTAGGCGTAAAAGCTAAAATACTATTTCAAAAAATCAACAAAGAAGATTGGGCTTTTATAGACTTCTTAGCAGACTTGGACATTGAGTACGATAAAGATTTAATTAATGTAACCGATTATGACCTAGTACTTGTTGTGGATTCCAGCAATCCTCAACGGTTAGGTCTTGCCGAAGATTTATTAGCTACAGCAAAGCTATCGATTAACATCGACCACCATGTAGATAACTCTAGGTTTGCAACTTGGAATTTTGTGGAAGAGGCTACCTCAGTCGGCGAAATTCTGTATTTCTTTTTCAATAAGCTGAAAATTGTAATTCCTAGAGAAGTGGCTTACTGTTTACTGGTTTCCATTATTACTGATACGGGAAGATTCAGGTTTAGTAACACAACCAGAGAGATTTTTCTCATAGTAGCGGATCTGTTTGGTAAGGTTAAGACAGAGGACTATTTCAATATTAATAAAAATATTTACTCAGAAGTTTCATTAAATAAATCCAAGTTGATGGGTGAGGTCATAAACAAATTAATAATATATCATGATAATATAGCTTTTTCCTATATCGATGTAGAATCAGCTTTTGAGGATGGCTTGATTGATGCCTTACTATCTATAAAAAACATGATCGCTGCAGTCCTAGTGCGCAAAAATGGAGATATTCTTAAACTCAGTTTTCGTTCCAAGCGACTAGACGTAAATGTGCGGGAGCTGGCCGCTTTGTTTGGCGGTGGTGGGCATATCCAGGCTGCTGGTGCGAAGGTTGCGATTGAAGACTTAGACACTCAACTGGCCGATATTAAAGAGAAGGTTGCGACATATTTTAGTAAATATTGTGGATAAAATTAAATTAGATCCGGGTATTTATAACGTTTTCAAACCCTATGGTTGGACTTCGTTTGATGTGGTAAATAAAATGAAGAGAATTTCTGGTATTAAAAAAATAGGCCATTCTGGTACCTTGGACCCTATGGCTACGGGTGTTCTTATTGTAGCTATTGGCAGGGAATTTACCAAAACCATTTCAGAACTGACAAATTTACCGAAAAGCTACATGGCGGAAATAACGTTTGGTATAGTCACAGACACTTATGATCTGGAAGGCAGAATTACCCAAATGAAGAGACCTGAAAGCATTTGCCAGAAAGATGTTGAGGATGTCCTTCCAAATTTTATTGGGAATATTAAGCAAAAACCACCCATATATTCTGCGTTAAAAAAGAATGGGAAAAAACTTTATGAGTATGCAAGGAAAAATCAAGAAGTGGAAATTGAGGAAAGAGAAGTTACAATTTCATCTATAAATGTGTTGGGATATAAGATTGGAGCCTATCCAACTATCAATATTAAGGCAGATGTTTCCAAGGGGACATATATCCGCTCTTTAGCTTATGACATTGGTGAGAAACTGGAGGTGGGTGCCGTTCTCAGTAAACTTGTCAGGTACTCTGTAGGAGATTATTGCGTTAAGGATTCCTATAAACTTGAACAATTTTACTAGCTTTTTACCACCCGATATCGACTACAAAAAACTGCAAGGCAAAACCATTACTATTGGTGCTTTTGATGGTTGTCATTTGGGACATCAAGCACTCCTTGCGCACGTGGACTATGCCGTTACCTTTGATCCTATACCCAAAGACTATTTCTCTCACATCCATAAGGTACTAACCCTACGAAAAGAAAAAGAAAAACTTCATAACAAATTTATCTTTCTTAATTTTAATAAAGCCTTAGCTATGCTGTCTCCTGAGGATTTTATGGCTTTTATTATGCAGGTGTTTAAACCACAAAAAATTATTATTGGTTGGGATTTCCGATTTGGTAGCCATCATGCTGGCGATATCGATTTGCTTAACCGACTGGCTAAAGTATATGGGTTTGAGCTCGCGGTGCAAGAGCCTGTGAAGCTAGGAGAAGTAATTATTAAGAGTACCACCATTAGAGATAATATACAGAAAGGCCATATAGAAAGAGCTAATAAATATTTGGGATATCATTACTATTACGAAGCCTTGGTTATTCACGGTAAAGCCTTAGGGAGAACCATTTCTTTCCCCACTGTAAATTTAAGTATTGACCCCAAAAAAACGCTACCCCCTCCGGGTGTCTATGCTGGTTATGTGCACATCGGTCAAAAAAAATACCAAGCTGCTATAAGTATTCTGCAAAAAGAAAAGATTGAATTAGAGGGACATATTTTAGACTTTCGTGGTGATTTGTACGGCAAGGAAATAAAAATGAGTTTTGTCTCCAAGGTCAGAGAGTCAATGGAATTCCCTTCCTTAGAAGAATTGAAAAAGCAAATTTCTCTCGATATCCAAACTATACGAGCTATTTTAAATAAAGTATAATATTGCCGTGAATTGAAATTCTAAACTCCGCCTCTCTCTGGCCTACGGCCATCTCTCTCCGCTTGCGGAGAAAGACTATATGACTGTTTTCAGAGGCCCTCTCCACGAGTGAGAGAGGGCTGTCCGAAGGACTGGGTGAGGCGAAATATAAAAAATTATTTAGATAAAACAAAATAACTAAAGGGAGTAAATATGGGCCTTACATATAAAGATTCAGGTGTAGATATTCATGCAGGATATGAGTCAGTGAAACAACTAACCAAAGAAGTTAAAAAGACTTTTAATTCTCAGGTATTAGATAATTTTGGTAGTTTTGGTGCCTTATTTGCGCCAAACTTAAAAGGATATAAAAAACCAATTCTCGTTTCCAGTACCGACGGAGTGGGAACCAAACTCCTACTGGCGATCGAGTTGGGAATATTTGATACGATTGGTATTGATTTAGTGGCGATGACCGTAAATGATATTGTAACTCAGGGTGGAAAGCCTTTGTTTATGTTGGATTATATTGCTCTAAATAAGCTAGTTCCTGAGTTAGTGACACAGATCATTAAAGGTATTGTAAAAGGCTGTCAGGATGCCCAATGTGCCTTGATCGGTGGGGAAACAGCAGAAATGCGTGATGTCTACAAAGTCGGCGATTTCGATTTAGCGGGTTTTGTGGTGGGAATATTAGACAAAGATAAAATTATTAACGGAAAGAATGTGAAAGAGGGCGATGTTATCCTGAGCCTTCCCGCTTCTGGTGTGCACAGTAACGGCTATTCGCTGGCACGAAAAATAGCAGAACTTGTAAAAGATAAAGACGAACGTTTAGCGTTTAAAAAGGAACTCTTAACCCCCACTAAAATATATGTTAAAGATATCTTAGGGCTTTTGAAGAAACATAAAATTAAAAGTATCGCCAATATTACCGGTGGTGGACTTTACGAAAATATTGCCCGCTCTATTCCCAAGCATTGTAATGCGGTTATCGAAACGGGAACGTGGAAAATTCTGCCTGTTTTCAAAAAGTTGCAAGAGTTAGGCAAGGTTGCCGATCGTGAGATGTATAATACATTTAATATGGGTATTGGTATGACGTTGGTAGTCTCAAAGCAGGAAGCCAATAAAATTACCAAAAGCAATAAAAAAATTAAGCAGATCGGCTATATTGCCGCTGGAAACGGAGACGTTGTTATTAATGGTATCGAAAATTAAGCTAGGAGTATTAGGCTCAGGAAGAGGTTCAAACTTTCTGGCTATTTATAATAATATTCTGGCAGGTAGACTCGATGCTGAAGTGGCGGTGGTTATTTCCGATAAGCCAAGTAAAATGCTGGAAAAAGCCAAAGAGTTTGGCTTAGAGAATGTTTATCTTAATCCCAAAGATTTTCCCAGCAAGCTCGATTTTGACCTAGAAATCGTGAAGGTATTAAAAGCGCATCAGGTGGAGCTAATTGTCTTGGCGGGCTATATGCGCATACTGAGTGAACAATTTATTAACTCTTTCCCCAATAAAATAATCAATATTCATCCCTCGTTACTCCCTGCATTTAAGGGGTTACATCCTCAACGACAGGCCTTGGAGGCTGGCGTAAAAGAGGCGGGTTGTACCGTGCACTTTGTGACCTTCGAATTAGATAGTGGCCCTATCCTCCTCCAAGAAAAGGTAAATGTCGATGAACATGATACCGAGGAAAGCTTGAGTGCTAAAATATTGGAAAAAGAACACATAATTTATACGAAAGCCATTAGAATGGTGAGTGGTGAGAAGTGAATGGTGAATGGGAAAATCAAAGTAGGGGCGCAAAATTTTGCGCCTTTTGATTATTGGAAGATTAGATGATTCGGTGATTTGATAAATATAACAAATGGAGGAAAATAAATGCGTGCCCTTATAAGTGTATTTGATAAATATGGGATTGAAGATTTAGCCACAACGTTGCATGAATTGGGAGTGGAAATTATTTCTACTGGTGGTACGGCTAATAAACTAAAAGAAATTGGCATACCCGTGAAGAGTGTGAGTAGCATTACCCAATATCCTGAAATTATGGACGGTAGGGTGAAGACGCTAAACCCCAATATTCATGGTGGAATTTTGGCTAAGAGAAATAATAAAGAACACCAGGAAACGGTAAAAGAACTTAACATTCCGTTAATCGATATTGTTGTTGTTAATCTTTATCCTTTTGAGGATACCATTGCCAATAATGTTTCTACTTGGGAAGAGATTATCGAAAAAATAGATATTGGTGGCCCCTCTATGATTCGCTCGGCAGCTAAGAATTACGAAGATGTGCTGATATTAGTTAACCCAGAGCATTACCAAGAAGTTATTAGCCAGCTAAAGAGTGGCAAGGTTTCCATGGAACTGCGTGAAAAGTTGGCTTTAGAAGCGTTTAGTCATACGGCCTATTACGATGCCGTAATTTCCAACTACTTTAGAGGGAAGTTTGCTAAAGACAGTTTGCCTCAAGAGATGGCTATGGGGCTTAAGAAAAAGCAAGATCTTCGTTATGGCGAGAATGCACATCAGAAGGCGGCTTTATATAGTGATGGATTGCCAACGGGTCTTATTGACATCGAGATATTGCAAGGCAAAGAACTTAGTTTTAATAATTACATCGATATGCAGGCCGCTTATGAGACGGTGAAGCAATTCACAGAGCCAGCCGCGGTTATTATTAAACATACCAATCCATGTGGCGCAGCGTTAGCGGGCAATATACAAGAAGCCTATAAACTCGCCTACGAAGCCGATACCGTTTCCGCTTTTGGCGGCATAGTCGGTTTAAATAGAGAATGTGATGCGCAAACCGCCGAGGAAATTGCTAAAATATTTGTAGAAGTGATTATCGCGCCAAGTTTTTCTCCTGAGGCTTTGGAGATATTTGCCCAAAAGCAGAATCTCAGACTTATCAGCAAAAAAGACTTTTATACCGAGAAACAGCAGTTTGATGTGCGCAAAATTAACGGAGGGTTGCTGGTACAGGAGAAAGATACTCAGGTAGCCGCTATTTCTGATTTAGTGCAAAAAACAATAAGAAATCCTTCTCCAGAGGAGATCGAAGATTTGCTGATTGCTGAAAAATTAGTCAAGCAAGTAAAGAGTAACGCGATTGTTTTAGTAAAAAATAAAGTATTAGTGGGTGTGGGTGCTGGCCAAATGAGCAGAGTGGAGTCTGTGGAGCTAGCTATTAAGAGAGCTGGTGAGAAAGCCCAAGGTGCGGTGCTGGGTTCGGATGCTTTTTTCCCTTTTCCAGATAGCGTTGAGTTAGCGGCTAAGGCTGGAATCACTGCGATTATCCAACCTGGAGGCTCAAAAAATGATGAGGATAGTATTAAAGCGGCGGATAATAACAAAATTGCTATGGTTTTTACGGGACTGAGACACTTTAAACATTAATTTAATAGTGAAAAGTGAGTGGTGAAAGGATTTATCGTTGAGTATTAAAAGAATGAAACATCGGTTACGACAGTTTAAGAAGGCGTTAATTGCCAAGCTTACTTTTACGGATGTGGAGTTTGTGCGCAAATATCTTTCTCATCCTGAACAGATTTTGTTTTACTGTATGCGCGTTTATGACCAAAAACACGCGCTAGAGGTGGCAGGGAAATGTTTGGCCGAGAACTTTTTAGATGGCGACATTAATAGAGCTAAGCTAATTCGAGCGGCTCTTCTGCATGACGTGGGCAAGGCCTATACGAAAGTGAGTCTATTCATCAGGGTTCTCTATGTTTTATCGGGAATAAAATACGACCGAGTGGAAGCTAATAAACAAAAAGATCGCACGAAGCCAACTTTCTTAAATCAACTTTATGTACTGAGTAGGCATGCCGATTTGGGGGCTCTAATGTTGGAACAAATAGATGAAGATAAGGAAATAATAGAGGTAGTCAGAAATCACAACAGCTCCCCCCAATCCCAAGAAAGCCACATCTTACCCATTATTCGCTCTATTGATAAAAGTGTGTGATGCTTCCGAGTGCTAAGGAGCTTAGGCAGTTCAACGCCTCCCCCTTTCTAGAGTTCAATAAAAATGGACATCAGCTAGATAGGTTAAGGTTTTGAAGTGGACATGAGATTGCTTAATTGAAAAATATAAGTTGATATTTATCAGGTAAAAGTATATATTTTACAGTAAGACAAATGATAAAAAAGAAAATATCCCTTAGTTTAATTTTACTCGCTGTACTCACCAGCACCCTCTTCAATGCCGCATTGGCGGTAACGCCGAATATTGCAGCGGGTTCCTGGCATTCTTTAGCGTTAAAGAGTGACGGAACGTTATGGGCAACTGGATATAATAGGGATGGTCAACTTGGGAATGGTTCAATTACCAATCTAAACATTTTTATACAGATATTAAGTGGGGGCGTAAGTCAGGTAGCGTGTGGATATCGTCATTCTTTAGCGTTAAAGAGTGACGGAACGTTATGGGCAACTGGGTTAAATGATTATGGGCAATTGGGAGATGGGACAAATTACAGTACAAATAACTTTATGCAGGTTTTAACCAGTGTGAACCAGATTGCAGGTGGAGATTCTCATTCCTTAGCGTTAAAGAGTGATGGGACTTTGTGGGCAACTGGATGGAATGGAGATGGACAATTGGGAGATGGGACAAACTACAGTACAAATAACTTTATACAGGTTTTAACTAGTGTGAACCAGATTGCAGGTGGAGCCAATCATTCCCTAGCGTTAAAGAGTGATGGGACTTTGTGGGCAACTGGATGGAATGGAGATGGACAATTGGGAGATGGGACAAATTACAGTACAAATAACTTTATACAGGTTTTAACCTGTGTGAACCAGATTGCAGCTGGAGATTCTCATTCTTTAGCATTAAAGAGCGACGGGACCTTATGGGTAACTGGGTTAAATGATTATGGGCAATTGGGAGATGGGACAAATTACAGTACAAATAACTTTATACAGGGTTTAGTTGGTGTGAATCAGATTGCAGGCGGATCGGCTCATTCTTTAGCGTTAAAGAGTGACGGGACGTTATGGGTATCAGGATGGAATGGGTTTGGGCAACTTGGTAATGGTGCAAATGCTAATCGATATACTTGGACTCAAGTATCACTTAGTTCTCAAATTCAAACACTAACAGTGAATAATGCAACCAACGCCACACTAAACATACGCTTTGTCGATATTAATGGCGCTCCAGCCGTTAGTTTCAATATCGCCATAACTTGGGAATCTGATATTAACGCTGGTTCACCAATTAGATATTTTTATATTGCAAATAGTAATGGTTATATAACGGCAACGCGAAATTTGGGTGAGTTATTAAGCGATATATGCATGGTAAACCTGTATGGTGTTGGCAAGTTGGTTTCTTTAGAGAAGTTTAAGGTTGATAGAAACACGATATCAACGGTATCGATGGTTATTGAAGAAGCACCTTATATTTATACTGGACATTTTCCTGTAGCTAACTGGTCAGTGTTTGGGATTAGAGAATCCGATTTGATGCCAAACGCTAATTTCCCCTTAGGACCAAACGGACCGTCGACCATTAATGTCGAACTTACATTTGCTGAGAATCAAACAGACGCCTACGGCAATTTATCGCTACCCCTTGGGGTGGGAAGTTGGGCTGTGTTGGTTCCTGACTATCCTTCAGTTGGTCAAACATATTATCTAACCAGAAACTATGTAGTTCCCTCTGCGAACCAGTCGCCAACACCTTATCCTATTACAATTACGCTGAGCGTTACTGCTCAAGCTACAGGGCTTCCACTAAACGGTGCTCTAGTAGGCTATAATTTTTATAATTTAAGTGGGAATTTTATCTCGTATGGTTCCAATAATTTCACTAACAGCCAAGGGCAATGCATTATTACATTAAATTACGTATCGGGTTCTGCATATGTATTGCAGCTTTTTTCAAATATTGATAACTATATTCAAAAAATGAGCATGCTGATCATCACCAAATCTCAAACAATTTCGGAAGCATTTTCCCTATTACCTGCAAGTTGTACAATAAGTGGGCGGATATTGACAGGCATTGGTCAGCCGTTTTACCACGGGGGGCTTTATCAATTGCGCACCAGTGATTCAGCTGGAGTTATGAGCATGTATAGCAATCCGCATGATATCCATGGAATTGATATGCCAGCCACGGCGATAGATTCATCGGGCAACTTTTTTGCTTCTACGGCCACAGGAAACTGGGAGCTATATGCCATGTCATTTAATGATATTGGAGTATTAATTCCCTTAACTTCCAATATTTGCGTCCCACCATCACGTGCCAATCTAAATTTTATCCTAGTTCCAAATTCACCCCCTTCACTGTCTATAATTGGCCTGCTTAGCATTTCCGAGAACGACACGCTGACGCTAACCATAAACGTCAGTGACCCCGACGGCGACAGTGTGCGAGTAACCATCAACAGTCCGCTAGACACTGCGACCTACCAAGTCAGCGGTAGTGGCACGATTGTGTACACGTATCAGTCGACCTACTTGGACGCAGGTTCCTACACCATTACGATTAGCGCTTCAGACTCTAGGTCTAACGGCAACGTGGCTACGGCAGGGGCACTGAGCATTGCGCCGGTGAACAGTTACACGATCACCGCCAATCCGAACTTACAGATAATCGGAGTACCCGTAGGTACGCCCTTAAGTGCGCTAACCACAATGTATTGGGACAACGACGCCTTTGGGTACCTCACGGTAACCAGTAACTTCCAAGCAGGACAAGGGTATTGGGTAAGAGCGACCAACGATGTG
>CAIUUT010000048.1 GCA_903902445.1 uncultured Candidatus Marinamargulisbacteria bacterium | reverse complement strand
AGGAGGCATTCTTCTTTAGGCTATCTTTCTCCTGCTAATTTTGAAACGATAGCTAATGAAAAGGTCGCTTAATTGTGTCCGAAATATCGGGGTAATTCCAATCGGCTCTAGCTTGTTCGTCTGGACGTAGCTCTCCATGTGTGGTTTTGGGTGAATTGATAATTAGTGAACGAGCATCGCCAACGTTGGCATGGAAACTAAAGATTTCTACAGAGTCGATAAACTTGTTGTATTGTGCTTCTGTCCCCTTAAAACCAAAAGTAAACACTGAGCCCGCACCTTTTGGCAGTAACTTCCTGGCTAATTTAGCATATTTGCTACCCCTAGCTGACGGGTGCTTTACCCAGCTAACTTGAGGATGATTCTCTAAGTGCTGGATTAGCGTTTCGGCGTTTGATACTTGTTTGGCTACTCTTTCGGAAAGCGTTTCGATGCCTTGTAGAATTTGGAAAGCATCAAAAGGCCCAAGCGCTGCACCTAGATACGCCAAGTAGGTTAAGCGAATACGAACAGTAAAGGGGAAAAGGGGGAAAGCCTCTAAGAAACTTTTATCTTTTCCTGTTTGGCGATCACGCAGTAAATAGACAGGTTCTTGGAATTGAGGGAACTTGGGTGTATTAAAATTAAACTTACCACTTTCTACAATAAGACCACCAATGGTCGTACCATGTCCACCCAAAGACTTAGTCGCAGAGTAAACAACGATATCTGCTCCATGCTCTATAGGGTTAAATAAATACGGTGTGGCAAAAGTGTTGTCTACGACTAAAGGGATTCCGGCATCGTGCGCAATGGAGGCAATGGCTTCAATGTCGAGTACCGTGGCATTGGGATTGGAGATACTTTCGATGAAAATAGCTTTGGTTTCTGGACGTATGGCTTTACGAAAAGATTCTGGGTCATCTTGATCGGCTACAAAATCTACACCAATACCTAACTTAGCGTAAATTTTGTTAAAGCTGTCAAACGTGCCGCCATAGATTTTCTCTACCGTTAATATTCTACCGCCACCCTCGGCTAGACTTAGCAAGGTGTAGGAAATAGCAGCCATACCTGAAGCTACGGCAATAGCACCCGCTCCACCATCTAAGGCGGCAATTCGTTGTTCTAATACATTAACAGTAGGGTTACCGATTCTTGTGTAAAGCCATCCAAACTCGGTAAAAGACAACAGTCTGTCCACACGTGCCGTATCGCCTAAATCAAAGGCTGCTGTTTGGTAAATTGGAACGGCAATTGAATTTTGATGTTCTTTTGGATTGTACCCTGCCCTTACTCTAAGTGTGTCGAAACCTAATTTTTTTTCTTTTTTCTCTTCAGACATTTTCTAACCTCCTATTTTTCTTATTCATTGATAGCTTTCTCTGCCTTTTCATACTTTCTCTATCAACTTAGTATTGATTATATTAATAGATGTATAGGTTGTCAATGCAGTAATTTAGAATATTCTTAGAATAGGGACTTTAGATAAATGAACATGACGATGATCACGTCTATTTCACAACAGCCTCAAATGCGTTTAACTGTTTATCTGTTTATCTGTTGATTTGGGAAATACAAATACCAAATAAACGATTCAACAGTTAAACAAATCAACAACGGCGATAAATTATTCGCCGCTAAGTCTTTGTAGTGCTGTTTTGATACGATCTATAGCCTCTTGCAGTAATTCGCGTCTACAGCCAAAGTTCAGGCGAACATAACCCGGTGCGCCAAAATCTTTGCCAGCTGAAAGACCTACTCCTGCTTGTTCAAAAAAAAGACAAGGGTCAGCTACTCCTAAGTTGCGCGCATCTATCCAGGCTAAGTAGGTCGCTTCAACATGGGTAATTTTCAACTGGGGAAGCTGGGAAATTTCCGCTTCCAGTAAATCTCGGTTGCCACGCAAATAGGTTATTAGCTCCTGACGCCAAGGCTCACCGTCTTTGTAGGCCGCTTGCGCTGCTGTATAGGCCAGCAAATTTACGTGCGGGACAATGCGTCCTTTAGCGGAGAGAAAACGTCGGCGTAAGGTGGGATCGCTAATCACGGCAAAAGAACAGCCAAGACCAGCGATATTGTAGGTTTTACTGGGTGCCAAGAGGGTTATGCTGCGAGCAGCAATATCGGCTGATAGACTAGCAATCGGAATGTGTTTTTTATCTTCATCCAAGATTAGCCCAGCATGAATATCGTCTGAGCCAATAATAAGGTCATACTTGGTGGCTAGCGCAGCTAGTTGCTCCAGTTCACTGCGTGACCACACTCTGCCGACAGGATTATGAGGATTACACAACAGTAGCATTTTAGTTTGGGGAGAAATAGCATTTTCGAGTGAGTGAAAATCTATGACCCACTGGTCATCCTTGAGCACTAAGGGCACACTGACCAATTTGCGATCCACCAAGGGTGGTGCGGACAAAAAAGGTGGATAGATTGGGGTAAAGGTGATAATCTCATCTCCAATCTCAGGCGTTGTTTTACACAATACGTTTAGCCCACAGACTAAACCGGGAAGCCAGACGATCCATTCGGGGTCGGTGGTCCAAGCAAAATCATTTTGCAAATGCACCACTACTGCTTCCACAAGTGCAGCTGGTGGGCTGGTGTACCCAAATACTCCATGGGCAACACGTGCGCTAAGAGCCTCTAACACACACGGGGGAGAAGCAAAATCCATATCGGCCACCCAAAGAGGAAGAACCTCGCGACCTTCGTACCTGTCCCATTTTTCGCTGTCGGTATGATGACGGTCTATGGGCTTATCGAAATCGAAAGTCTTCATAGGATTGAATCTAAGGCAGTGGCGATGCGTGGCCAAAGCTGCTCTGGATCTTCCAAGCCTACTGAAATACGGATTAAATTGCGAGGAATGCCACAAGACTCCGCCCAATCCAGTTCGTTGAAATGGGCAAGTAGCGCAAACGGACAGGCCAAAGTAAAATCTGTCCCCAAACTTGGTCCTTTGCAAATTTGTAAGAGGTCATAGACTTTAGCCGAGTTATGCTCATCATCTTTTACTAAGAAAGTAATAAGACTCCCCCACCCTCCCTCTTCTTTTCGCACGTCTTCATAGGACTGGCTGTGCTCCCATTTTGGGTACCAAACTCTGGCTACTGCCGGATGGTTTTGAAGCTTCTGGGCAATATATAGACCGTTCGTATTGTGGTCACGCATTCTTTGCTCAAAACTGGAAATTCGTTTAACTAATACTTCTGCATCCTCCTGCCAGAGCAAATCTTCATACTCACCTTCCAATAAGGACTTTAACTGCTTATAGTAGGGTGACGTCGGCACACAAATAAGCGCCCCGCCCATTACATCGCCACTGCCTGTTGCATATTTAGTAAGACTGGTAGCTATGAAGTCTGCATATAGACGTACGTCTATATTTACAGGCGTAGATACCACATCATCGACAACCAGAGGCACACCATACATACGAAGTTGGGGTGATATTTTTTTTAGGTCAACAGAACCTAGTAAAGGGTTACCTGGTATCTCGCAAAAACAACCCGCAGGACTTTGGGACAAAAGTAAATCCACTAAGTCGTGGGGCGCTTTTTCTATATCATGAAGTAAATAAGTACAAGAGGCAAACTTTTTCTGAAGTTTTAAAGTATCCACATAGGGAAACCCGATCTGAACCGTAGGTTGCGTTGGCCTACGCATAAGTAACACTCGTAAAGCAGCGTAGGTGGCGGCCATACCCGATGGGAATAAAAAAACATCCTCAACCTTACAACTGTATAGCTTGGCTAACGCGAAGAGTAACTGATCTTTAGCCTGGGGATTTACTTCACGCAAAGGTAAGGTTAACTCGTATTTGGCTTGGCGAGAAGAAATGATATATCCCGTATGCTGCCAAAAAGCCTTCAAGCTGGCACTCCCAGCCTCTGAAGTAATAACACCAAAGATGCTCCCATAGGTTACAATCTGAGCGGTCTGACCTGATTGTTGGGAAATAAATTTCACACACTGCTTGGCAATTAATAGCGAAGGGAAAGGCAAGCAAGGTTTATCGGGAGAAATTATTTTGGCTAATATTTCTACATACTTATGCACGACAAAACGTGGATAGCCGTTTTGCAGTTTACTCATCACTTCTGGACTTTTCTGCTCATAACCGATGACATCCTTCCAAGTTGGCAAGGCCACAGATACTGCATGCTCAGAAGGTGGCAGAGCCTGACCTAAATCGGAAGATTGCCAAAGTGGATGGGTTAGTAATGACATGCTACAAATATAGCAGACAGTTTAGTAATTGCCTAGTTGTTGGGTCTACTTTAGTTAATATACAGCCAGCACTTCAATTTCTATTAGTGAGCCTAGTGGCAACTTACTTACCTGCACTGTAGAACGTGCTGGCTTATGTGCCCCGAAGTACTCTGCGTATAAGGTATTCATGGCTGCAAAATCGCTTAAATCCTGTAAGAACACGGTCGTCTTTACTACATTTAAGCTCGTTAGTCCCGCTGTCGAAAGCACCGCACTAATGTTAGAAAACACCTGTTTGGTCTGCTCTATAATGGCTCCCTCTACCAACTTTGAAGTACTGGGATCCAGTGGAATTTGCCCTGAACAATACAGTGTATTCCCGACCCTCACGGCATGTGAGTAAGGGCCTACAGCCTTGGGTGCCTCTGGCGAATTTATGGTTTCAATTTTTTCACTCATGATGGTAACTTCCTTTATGTTTTATTATTGGGTGGGAATCATTATAACATGCAGAAAATGCAAATTACTTTTTATTTTTTTCATAAATGAGATTATGGTAGGGTTGCAAAATTGAATAAAACGTCATTCCGGGATGACATTCTTTTCATTATTATTGGCAAAATATATACGTCCAATCTTTTGGACAAGTAACGACCTATATGGAGTAGGCATCGCCCAGCTTAGGGCGACTATCTATAATATCCTTAATGGTTATATTGGTAACCACCTCGTTTATGGCGATGTTTACTTTCT
This sequence comes from uncultured Candidatus Marinamargulisbacteria bacterium, assembly GCA_903902445.1. Classification (GTDB taxonomy): domain Bacteria; phylum Margulisbacteria; class Riflemargulisbacteria; order GWF2-35-9; family GWF2-35-9; genus CAIUUT01. The sequence goes on along the minus strand of CAIUUT010000048.1, from coordinate 4,684 downwards.
GGAAGACAGGGCGAATGGGACAAATTGACACATCGTTACAACCAATATAGCAGGGGTCAACGCAGGCTATTGGTACTAAGGGACCATCGACGAAACGTAGCACATCCGCCACGGTAATATCTGTGGCTTTCCGAGCCAAATAGTAGCCACCGTTCTTACCACGACGACTGGCTAAAAAGCCACCATTCTTTAAACCTAGTAATACCTGCTCTAAAAACTTAATGGGAATGTCTAATTTGCTAGACAGGTCGTGAATTGTGGAGACCTGTCCCGCAGGAAGCTCGGCGAGAGTTACAATAGCTTTGAGCGAATAATCACCCTTGTAAGTAACTCTCACCGATTACTCCTCTAATCTTCTTGAAATAACCAGGTAGACAAATAACGTTCACCTGTATCTGGAAGTACTACAACAATATTTTTACCAGCTGACTCTGGACGTTTTGCTACTTCTAAAGCTGCCCAAAGTGCAGCACCACTAGAAATACCTACCAAGATTCCTTCTTTACGTGCCAGCAAACGAGCCGTACTGCCTGCATTGGTATGCGCAACTTGTATTACTTCGTCTACGATGTCTTTGTTTAGGTTTTGAGGAATAAAACCAGCTCCAATTCCTTGAATTTTGTGTGGACCAGGCGCTCCACCAGAAATAACTGGAGACTCTACAGGTTCAACTGCAATTATCTTTACGGAAGGTTTCTTTTTCTTTAATACTTCACCCACACCCGTTATGGTTCCACCAGTACCTACTCCAGAGATTAGGATGTCGACTGTGCCGTCGGTATCATTCCATATTTCTTCAGCAGTTGTTCTTCTGTGAATATCGGGATTGGCGGGATTGTTGAATTGCTGAGGTAGAAAACTATTGGGAGTTGCAGCGGCTAATTCTTCAGCTTTGGCAATAGCGCCCTTCATCCCTTTAGCTCCTTCTGTTAGTATTAATTCCGCACCAAATATCTTTAATAACTGACGTCTTTCCACGCTCATGGTTTCTGGCATAGTTAGAATGAGACGGTAGCCACGTGCCGCAGCTACGAAAGCTAAGGCAATACCTGTGTTACCACTGGTTGGTTCTATGATTACTGTATCTTTATTTATCTTTCCTGCTTTTTCGCCAGCTTCAATGATGGCCAGCCCAATACGATCCTTTACACTAGATAGTGGGTTAAAGGATTCTACTTTGGCTAATATTGTACCTGGCAACCCTTCTGCGATATTGGATAATTTCACCAGCGGTGTGCGTCCAATTGTTTCTGTAATGTTATTATAAATCTTTGACATCTTTTTTCTCCTTTATTTTTTATACTTTTGCTAAAGCCTGATCGATATCCGCAACTATATCGTCAATGTGCTCAATACCAATAGAAAGACGAACAAAATCCGCAGTAACACCAGTAGCTACTTGCTCAGCGGGTGACAACTGTTGATGCGTTGTACTGGCGGGATGAATGGCTAAACTCTTGGCATCACCCACATTTGCTAAATGAGAAATAAGCGACAAATTGTTAATAAACTTCTTGCCTGCTTCTAACCCACCTTTAACACCAAACCCAAGGATAGCTCCTGCACCTTTAGGAAGATACTTAGCTACTTTTGTTTTTTCTGGACTGTCGTCTAGCCCTGGGTAGTTTACCCAAGCTACTTTTGGATGCTTCTTGAGGTGCTTTGCTACTGCCAAGGCATTTTCACAGTGACGAATGATACGTAGGTGAAGAGTTTCTAAACCTTGCAAAAACTGAAAGGAGTTGAAAGGAGAAACCGCTGGGCCAAGATCACGCAGTAGCGTAACACGAGCGATAATAATGTAGGCAATGTTACCCAGTGGCTTGAGGGCTTCAACAAAGTTTATGCCGTGATAACTGGGGTTTGGGTCGGCTATTAAAGGGAACTTACTTTTGCCACCCTCTTTTACCGTCCAGTCAAACTTACCTGAATCTACAATAACGCCACCTAAGGATGTACCATGTCCACCAATAAACTTGGTAGCAGAATAAACGATAATATCGGCACCAAAGTCAAAAGGACGTAGCAGAAATGGACTCACGGTGTTATCGATAATAAGTGGCAAATTGTGCTTATGAGCTAGCTTGGCTAATACTTCAATATCGGTCACGTTTAGTTTGGGGTTACCAATACTTTCAGCGTAGATCGCCTTTGTCTTAGGCGTAATTGCCTTCTCTATCGCCGCTAAGTCATCGGAAGGTGCAAAGTTTACCTTGATACCAAACTTGGGGAGCGTGTAATGAAATAGGTTGTAAGTACCACCATAGAGATTATCTAAGGAAACGATTTCATCACCATTCTGAGCAAGATTAAGAATTGCTAGAGAAATAGCGGAAGAACCAGAGGCGACACCTAGGGAACCTACTCCACCATCTAACTCGGCGATACGTTTTTCAAAAACGTCAGTCGTAGGGTTCATGAGTCGGGTATATATGTTGCCGAATTCAGCAAGCCCAAAAAGTGCGGCTGCGTGATCCGTATTTTTAAACTGATAGGACGTTGTTTGATAAATGGGAACTGCTCTGGACCCAGTTGTAGGGTCAGGCACCTGTCCACCATGTAGTAAAATTGTTTCTGCTTTATAGTTTGTCATTTAAATCCTCCTTACTTTAATAAAACCTAAAATATTATATCCTAACTTTTTGCTAACAGACACAACCTATTTATAGTTGCACGTTAATCATTTCGTTCTTGATATATATAGATTGTCTATATAGTTAGTATAGTATTAAATATTATTGGTGTTGTCAAGTATATTTATTTGGGAAAGAATAACCATTTTGAATTTAAGGAAAAACCTCTCGCCGGGTTTTTCCTTAAGATCCTTTTCCTGGCAAGTCCCCTGTGCTCTCGTTCCTTGAATGGCTACAATTCACTGCACTAACGGGCATATTGTGCTGTCCTGCACAATTGCCCTCAAAAAACATCGTGTTTTTTGTACGTTCCATTCATTGGCCATATCTACGTCTCTACCGCAATGGAGACTTAGTTACTATAATAATTGAAATGGCATTAAATGCCAAAAGTTGGCTGAATTTTCTATTTGAAATGAAAATACATAACCGATTGGGCAACTGTTTGAAGTTAGCTAGAATTTGTTACAACTGCGGTAAAAAAGGCACGTGTCCCATTTCTTAGAGACTTGCTCTCTAAGAAACTGAGGATCAAGAGTGCTCATGAGTAAAGCATAGCTTTTTTATCCAGTTGTTAAAATTCGCGCTACGAGTTTTGCCCAATCTTGATTTTTGCGAAACTTTTTATCAAGAAAAAGTTTCATATAGATTTGAGACTACTTAAGCGAAATTTGGTCAGGAGCTTTGTTCTTACTCATTATTTGCCTTTTTTTAGCAGTTTTTGTTTGACTTCAGACAATTGCTTGTAGTTTTCTTTAGTCGAAACATTAGTACCAGATTTCTTTTCCAGTTCTCGTCGGGCATTTCCAGCTATTGTGCCACCTTCTTTTGCCGCCTTTTTGTTTTCTCCAAAGCCATTTGCATCTTTTTTCCTTGCAATTTCTGTGGTTGAGGCTTCTCCCAACATGGTAAAAATTAGTTCCAAGTCGGTCATATGGTCACGAAGATTATCCTTCGGGTTGTCGAGTTCCTTATACTGCTTATATTCAGAGGGTGTCATATCAAAAGTAGCCTTGCTAATTTGCGCGGTTAAGATGGAATATTCTTTCTGTTCTTTTACGCCGCGCTTTTTCCATTCTTCGGTAAGCTCATCACGTACAGCAATTCCACGCACACGTTTTTCAATCCACTCCTCGCTATACCCTTTTTGCTTATATATCTCACGCATTCTTTTAGCAGCTAATTCAGGGTTTTCAATTTCTTCTAAGCGTTCGTACCCGACCTTGGCTAACCAACGCTTAAATGGCTCCGCTTTGGGCGAAGGGATTGATTGGATAATTCGTAGCAAACTCTCTGTATTTGCTGCCTGTACCTTACGCATTTTGCCATCGGCAGCCTTCATTTCAAGTAGGGTACAAAGTGTACCCCAGTTGTCAAACAACATAGGGTCTCGACTTTTTAGCTTTTTAACATATTGTTTAATGTCTTTGCTTTCTGTAAGGACTTCAATGACATCTTGCATAGAAAAATACCATTTCTCTTCATGCCATACACGTCTAATTTGCTTACTTTCAAATATTATTAAATTGCTCATATTTTTTCCTTTTAATAACTTATTATATATGGTTTTTTATATATTTTATATTAATTAGACTCTTTGGGAAAGAATAACCATTTTGAATTTAAGGAAAAACCTCTCGCCGAGTTTTTCCTTAAGATCCTTTTCCTGGCAAGTCTCCCGTGCTCTCGTTCCTTGAATGGCAACAATTCACTACACTAACGGGCAAATTGTGCTGTCCTGCACAATTGCCCTCAAAAAACATTGAAATTACCCCAATATTTCGAACATTGTGCAGTCACTAAGTGTATGTTACGCAAAAATAATGTGTGCGTTACTATTGCGAAAGATATTACAGACGGCTGAATTTACTATTTGAAATAAAGCCAAAACCTGGACTTTTCAACCGTTCAAAGCCTAACTGCAGAGTTAAAATGCATTTTTTACATGAGGGACATAGTGGTCGCTTGACGACCCGGGAAAGTTTAGCGCAAAGGAAAAAAAATCATTTTAATACTCTGCGTTTGGCTGCGTTTTGAAAAGTCTTGATTTT
>CAIUUT010000047.1 GCA_903902445.1 uncultured Candidatus Marinamargulisbacteria bacterium | reverse complement strand
GCAGATACTTAATCTCTATAATCTTTATCATAAGCATAAAAGAATATATCATCTGTATAACAGCAATTACAAAACCTGAAAGACCATCCTTGTACCCTTTATTAGCAAAGTAAGATTGAGAAAACATCCCCAACGAGCGGAAAATAACATCTATTTTTCTAACTCGGAGGCTGTCTTTCATATCTTGTGCTTCAAGGCTTGAATATTGATTAAAGCGGTGTAAATAGTCCTCGATTGAGGAATATGGATAATGCTCGATACACTCGTTCAATTCAGGGGCTTTATTCAGTGTATGTTCTTGCGGAACTACTTCAGGAAAAGAGTGGACTGAACCGTTTAAGAATTTAATATTGGGTACATTTCTAAAGAAGCGACGTTGAAAGTCTGGATACCATCCACCATTTAGGATCCACTTGCCCATAAAATTATTTTTTCTCGGAATATTGACGCAGCCAATTTGCACATCATCTTTTAAATGTAATAGTTTTTTTTGAAGTTCGGGCGTAACAACTTCATCGGCATCAATAAATAATATCCATTGGCAACTGGCCTGTGATAATGAAAAAAGACGCTGTTTGGTACAACTTTCAAACTTATGGAAAATGATTTTAGAGGTATACTTCTTGGCTATTTCTAAAGTTTTATCGACGCTGCCACTGTCTACAACTATTATTTCATCACAAAATACTAAGCTATCAAGACAGCGCTTGATATTTTTCTCTTCATTTAATGTAATGACTATTCCTGATATTGTTGTCATGATTTATAAATGTTATTTAGTACCTTTACGAAAATGTCTTCATTAAAGTTTTCTAAATAGCGTTTTCTCCCCGCTTCTCCAAGTTTTCTAGCTAATGAGCTATCAGTATACAATAGCTTGATTTTTTCAGCTAGATTTTGAATATTGCCAGGCTCAAATAATAATCCCGTTATGCCATCAATAATGGTTTCCCTTATACCCCCTGTATCGCTTCCAATTACTGGTTTTCCGCTGGCCATGGCCTCCAGAACGACCATACCCAAGGGCTCATGGTCTGAAGGAACAATTACCACATCTACCACACTTAGCACCTTTTCCATATCATCTCTACTGCCTATAAATTGAATATTACGAGTAAGATTATTATCTTTAATACATTGCTCTAGCTGAACCTTAAATGATGGGTTATTGACAAGATGATAGGTACCAGCAATTAATAATTTAAGATTGGTGATCCCTGATAGTGCTAAGGCCTTAACTAAAACAATATGACCTTTCCATGAGTCAATTCTTCCGGTTATCGCCAATACAAACTCTTTATCAATACTAAATTGAGAACGATATTTATTGGGTGAATATGTTTTTTCGTATTTGGGATCAATTGGATCGTAAAGGACATCTATGTTTCTAGCCTTAATATTCTTGTCACATAGATAATTCTTTACTGCTCTGGAAACAGTGATAATATTCACTCTTCTACGGAACCAGTTAATGTAGCGTTTTTCATCTGGCCAAATATTTAGGTCACGCCAATGTAAAAATAACTTACTGCCCGTAAGAAAACTGGCCCATAGAGCTATGCGGCAGCAATATTTTGAGTTGGCATGGATAATAGTGACATTATACTTCTTAACAAGTTTAGCCAGATATAAGGACGCAAATAATAGTCCAAATATTGAGTGAGCTTCTATTATTTTCCTATTAATGATGTGGAACTTTATTCCTGCATCTTGCAGATCTTTAACAAGTGGTCCCTGAGGTAATATTACCAGCGGTTGATACTCCTTCTTGTCTAAGAGTATCAACATTTGATAAAGGCTGCGTTCAGCACCGCCTATATCAGCACTGGGATTAAGATAAAGAATGTTTTTCATTTTGATCTAACAATTCTTTAGCAATAATTAGGTCGTGAGGATAAGTGATTTTTATATTGCTCTCCTCGCCTTCTACCAAAAACACTTGAGCCAATTTATAATAAAAAACCATGCCCGCATCGTCCGAAAAATCGGATTTATTTTCGCCTATGGCTAGTAAATGAGCCTGTTTGATGATTTCCAGCTTAAATCCCTGCGGCGTTTGAACTCGTTTAAGTGAAACTCTAACTGGAATGGAGATAAGATTACTGTTAATATCTGTTTCATATATGGTATCGGCAGAAGAAATTATAGTGGAAATGGCATCGTGTGCATCTAAGGCATTTATACAACGAGCAATAATGCTGTGACTGACAAGAGGTCGAGCGGCATCGTGAATGAGTACTTTGTCAGTATCTGAACTACAAGATATCACCCCATTATACGAAGAGTTCTGTCTTGTGAATCCACCCTTTACTACTTTTTGTAATTTAGAAAAGTTATAAGGATTTATTAGTTTTTTAAATAATTCAGTATTTTGCTCATCTAAGACTACAATGATTTCATCAATATATGGACTTGTTTGAAATATTGAGATGGTATACTCTAGAAGTGTACTTCCCCCAAATCTACAAAATTGTTTGGGAGTTTCCGACTCAAATCTTTGCCCCTTCCCTGACGCTAAAATAATTACAGTAGTTTTAGAAATATGGGGACTCCTTAACGTTAGTTATTTAACTACAATATTCACAAGTTTCTTTGGAACAACAATTTCCTTAAGTATTTGCTTATCAGCGATGTATTTAGCTAATATGGTTTTCGCCTCTAGTAACAATTGGCCCTGCGTAATATCTGCACTTAGCTGTTTATTATCTCTTAGTTTACCGTTAACCATAAAAACGTAATTAATGGTATCTTTAACCAAAAACTTTTCTTCAT
>CAIUUT010000046.1 GCA_903902445.1 uncultured Candidatus Marinamargulisbacteria bacterium | reverse complement strand
GTGGACAAATTCGGAGACGTTAGACGATGACCTCACTGTAGTTATATTGGATGTTGATTAAAATTTTAAAGTATTAAAGACAAGCACGTTTGTAAGTATTATAATCGTAATAACTTATATTTGAATGAAACAAGGAGTTTGTTATGCATAAATTAGCTCGATTGCTTTGTTTGGTTTACTTGATGGTTTTCTCTTTCTCATTTTCCTTAGATCCGGGGTTATACGCTATTTTTCAGACTTCTTTAGGAAACATTACTTGCCAACTCTTCCCTGACAAAGTGCCAAATACTGTAGCAAATTTTGTAGGGCTGGCGACGGGTACAATAAAGTCGCAGGATCCAAAAACTGGTGAATTTAAAGAAACACCCCTCTACGATAATACTATTTTTCATAGAGTCATCCCCAACTTTATGATTCAAGGCGGTGACCCAACTGGAACAGGACGAGGCAACCCAGGATATCGCTTCGCAGATGAATTTAGTCCCGAACTCACTCATGACCGTCCAGGGGTATTGTCTATGGCAAACTCCGGCCCAAACACTAACGGTAGCCAGTTCTTCATTACCCAAGTGCCAACCCCTTGGCTCAATAATCATCACACTATTTTCGGACAAGTCGTTGAAGGGTTAGAGGTAGTTGATGCTATTGCCCAAACTCCTCGTAATCAAATGGATAAACCGTTAACAGATGTAGTTTTATACAAGGTAGAAATTAAGGACACTCGGTCCACAGACAATGTAAAAATTGCAGAACCTGTAAAATAGGTTTCTACTTTTGCTTGACTTTCTGCATCATACGATGGAAGGATTCATTAAGCTTATTGTCGGTTACTAGATCTAGAAACTCTTTAATACTTGTGTTGTTTTGCAGCTTAACCACTTTATGTTTACTAATATTGTTCTTCTTTAGCCAGAGTACAAAAGTATTTAGCTCTTCTTTGTTGTTAAACGCCTCTATTTTAAGCTCATTCTCGATAAAGTAGGCCACATAAAAAACAATCATAATTTTTCTCCTAATATTTTTCTAACGTCCAGCTGCTCACTTACCAACTTTTCCTTTAGATTCTTGGACGTTTTCTTAACTAAATACTCTATCCTCAAAGCTTCGCTCTGGCTACCGATTTCTGCTTGATAAACGAGCGCCAACGGAGATCTTCCTTGCAAGTACTTAGCACCTTTGCCATTATCGGACTGATGTTCTAGAAATCTTCGGGCAACATCCGTAGTTATTCCAGTATATAAGCTAGAATCTTTACCTCTAATAATATATAGGAACCACTTTTTTTCTGAGCTTTGGATGGGGTGATTCCTATTTTCCAGATTATCAACAACTAATTGCATAGATAATACAGATGATGAGCTATATTCTTGCAAGCGTCAATAAACAATACAGCTCACACTGTACGGCAAGGCTTGAAGTTATTTTGGGCTAATTACAAACTCATTCCATAGCTTCTCGAAATTGGCCTCATCCACTATATAATCTTCTTCCTTAATATACGGGTTTGTTTCGCGATTAAGGGGAATTCCCAGTACTTGATTAACATAAGCATGCAACAATCTCTTAACTGGTTGATTTTCAGAAAAAGCGGCTTTCAGAGTTCGATAAGCATCCAACATTTCGATTCGTGAGGCGTCTAGAGGCGATTCATTATACTCCTTATTGTTGTCCGCTGCTTTATTCATAAATTCAAAAATCTTTTTACTATTTTTATATGTTTTTGCTTTCTCCATAAAGTCTTCAAAGACTATTTCTTTAAAATAGTTGAACGTACTTGGAATTACTGGAGGCGCAATCACCGGAACTGTACCCACGGTTTGAGAATCTTTTTTTGCTATTTTTTCAGAAGGCACGACCTTGACTGTCTTGGGAATTACTTCAATTCTTTTTGTTGCTACCATCATATCATTACCCATTTTACTTCTCCTTTTATTGTGTACTTTGCTCTACAAAATATATTTTCCTATCTAATATATCGATAAGATTTTCAAAAAATCTCACTAATAATCATATCCAGTATTAAGAATCCCTTACCTGTAGTATTTCTTTCTTTCCCAACTTAATTATGAGAAAATATTGTCTGTCCAACAAAATAGAAATACCTAAAATTGTTCTTGCTGGACCTCTAGAGTATTTGGAGAAAAAAGGAGAAAGAAAATGAAGAAAATAATAAGTGTTTTGATATTAACAATGACCCTCATGAGCCTTTCGCTAGCAGTAGACGACTGTTGCAAGGTAGGGGAAAGTAAAGCTAAACCCGTCACAAAATCCGCGATTTTAAACCCAGGTCAAAAGATTGCGCTGCCTGATGGTAATTTCCTAGTTTACAAGTTCAGCCAAAAGCCTGCCCTTGGAACCGCTGTCGTTGTAGTAAAAATTGTTGATGCCAAAGGAACACAGATAGCACCCTATACTATAAGGGGAAATGCTGGCATGCCCAGTATGCAAGGGGCTCATGATTCTGGCGAGGTAGCCTTTGAGCTAAATAAAAGGAAAGATTATCTTCTTCCCGTAAATGTTGTTATGCAAGGGGCTTGGGAAGTTAAAATTAAGGTTAAGAAAGGCTCTGAAGAAATTTTCAAAGGAGTCGTTTCATTTCACGTTTAATTTTTCTGGCGGTCTGCTTGGCAACAGCGGCCTTCAGCTCTCAGTCGTTATTATATCTGGAAACTCAGGGAGTGGTTGGCTCCAGTGGTTCAAAGCTGGTTTACTACTCCCAAAACACACAGGATGCCATGCAGCAAAACTCACTTGGGTTTGACTATCTGCAAAAACTTTCGGGGTCAGGCTCCGACTTTGGTACGTTGGCCCTACAAGGCAGAGTCAGCTATCTACCCGAAAAGTTAAGCACCCAGCTTTACAATGCCTACCTCAAACTTAAAAGCACTTATGGCGACATCTGGATTGGGCATGACAAACCTGCCATGGGGTTATCCTCGTGGGTAGATAATCATGCGTGGCTGCTCCCAGTATTGGCTATGAAGGGCTTTGGTTACGACCGCGACTGGGGCGTGGGGTTATCGCAACAAAGAGAAGATGGAGAAGACCGTTACGCACTTACCACGGGTTCAGGCATGAGCTTGGTAGCTAATGGGAACTACTTGCTTTCCGCCCATAAATCTTGGGGTGTCCTTAGTAAAGACAACGCTTCCCTAGGCATTTCTGCTGCCTATGGAAAAGTCTACGAAGCCATGGGTTATGAGTTTATGATGGATAAGCCTGTAGAGCAGTACTTGCTTGGCATAGACCACTCCTATAATTGGGATAACAATGAGTGGCTGGGCGAAGTATATTGGGGGCAAAAAGATGCCCAGTTGGCCTACGCCCTGTTTGGCAGACTCAGCACCAATTTATGGGAAGAAAATAGGCTAAAAGTGGAGTTGCAGGGTATTCTGGGCGAAAGTTTCGGACAACAACTGCACGAAACCTCTGTTGGCCTCACGTACCTACTTACTCCTGAGTGGACGACACGAGCACTCTATCAAATAGACAGCACCGAGCCAAAGTTTGTGCTACAATGCTATTACTACACCAGACTCTAAACATTTTACCTCTTTACTGAAAAGAGTCCTTGTAAGTGGGGAGCAACGACTTATGAATAAATCACTTGGTTTTCTCCTTGTTGGCTTAGCGCTGTTGTTGTCCCAAGCCTTCTCAGCTGTCGGCTGCGATCTTAACGATCCCGATCGCGATGTAAAACGACTCTTCCCGACCTCTACTGGCTTTAAAACACTGTACTTATCCATCTATAAGGAGCTTCAACCCAAGATTGAGCAACGTCTGGGCGATAAATTCGCTGGACTCTATGAAACCGCTGACGTTCCCTACACCCTGTATCAGGTTTACCAAAATGAGACGCTTCTGGGATACATTCACGGTGTGAACCAAAAAGGGCATTACGGTGGCCTACAAATTTTCCTGAGTTTAAATAAAGAAGGAGTCATTGAAGGTTTTTACTATCAGAAGCTAACCTCCAAGCAGGCCACTGTTTTACGCGGACAAGATTTTGCTAAGCAGTTTATAGGGTTGTCATTGAAGGATTTTTACGCTTTCAATATCTTAACCATGCAAGGCAGTACAAAGATTAGTGCTATTAAAAACCCTGCACCTGAAGCCGAAGATGACTTTCGCTCTACATTACGAGCCGTAAAGAAAAACTTAATTTTAGTCGATGAGTTTATGTTGAAAAATATGCACTTGGTGTATTTTAAGTAAGGCGTGAGTTATGAAAATTTACCAGATTGCCTATAAAAATCTACTGCGCAAAAAAACCAGAACCCTACTTACCATTCTGGGCATTTCTCTATCTTCTTGGGTACTTGTCAGTTTACTGGGGTTTAATAAGGGCTACGAAAAATCTTTAAGCCGTGACATCGACCAGCTTGGTTTTCAGGTTCTATTAACAGCTAAAGGATGTCCCTATGAAGCCGCAACACTCATGCTAAAAGGGGGCACGGGCCTTAAGTATATGGATGAGGCCGTTTTAAAACAGGTGGAAAGCTACCCCGAAGTAAAGAAAGTCACCGCTATGATTATGCACGGAGTTTTCGATCCCAATAAGGGCCAGTCTGGGGGCGTTTCTGCTTACCTAGGCATCGACCCCAAGACCTACCCGAACCTCAAGCAATATGTAAAATTTAAGCAAGGGGCCTGGTTTACGGGGGCTACACTTAATGAGGCGGTGTTGGGCTACGAAGCCGCCGAGCTAGAGCAAAGAGAAATTGGGGATTTAATCTTGGTACCAGGAACCAATCTGGAGTTAAAAGTTGTGGGCATCTTGCAGCGTACCGGCTCGCAAGATGACGGGACTATCTTTGTTCCCAAGCAATTTATACAAGAAAAATTTGGTCTAAAAGGCAAGATTACAGGCATCGGGATTCAAGTTAAGCAGAAAGATAATATTACAAAATTTGAAGACAAACTCTATAAACTTCCTGATGTACAGGTGGTTTCCTTGGCGCAAGTAAAGGAAACCATTATGAATCTGGTGGCTACAGCCAGAGTGCTAGTGCTCTCCATCGCAGTTATTGCCATCCTCATTGCCATGCTTGGGGTAGTCAACACCATCCTAATGTCGGTCTTTGAAAGATTCCAAGAGATTGGCATTCTAAAAAGCATGGGAGCAATGCCGCTAGATATTTTCAAGATGATTTGGACGGAAACCATCATACTTTGCAGTATTGGAGGAGTCGTTGGCAACCTACTGGCTCTTGGGTTATCCATTGTAACAGACACATTAATTAGACAAATCCTACCCTATACCCCATCAGGGAGACTGGTGGTTATTGATGCACAACTATCGCTGACTACTTTGGTCATTATTATTTGTATTGGCATCATTAGTGGCATATACCCCGCCTGGAAAGCGGCAACCATCCGCCCACTTGAATCCATGCGCAGCGAGGGAGCTTAAACATGACTATAGAAATTGCACTAGAAGCAAAAAATATTATCAAGACTTACTCTCGTGGAAGTGAACATGTTAATGCCGTAAATGGCATTTCTGTAACGCTAAATAAAGGAGAGTTTGTCTCGTTTATGGGGCCCTCTGGTTCTGGGAAAACTACACTGATCAATATTCTGGGTTGTCTGGATAACCCCACACAGGGAACGCTGACCGTTGCCAATCAGCCCGTATTTACTAGTGGGAAACCCTTGGCTGAAACCAACCTTACCCTACTGCGCAGAGCTTTGTTTGGCTACATTTTTCAACGCTTTTACCTCATTCCTACCCTCACGGTAACGGAAAACATTATTTTACCCCTTACCTTCTACCGCAAAACTGGCACCCATGATGCGGTTGGACTTATGAAATTACTGGGCATCGAGCATCGCTCAAACCATCTTCCTGGTGAACTATCGGGGGGGGAAATGCAGCGAGTCGCCATCGCTAGAGCGCTCATCAATCAGCCAGAAATACTGCTGGCCGATGAACCAACAGGAAATCTAGACAGTCAACGTAGCGAAGAAATCGGGCAGATTCTTAAACAGCTTAACAAAACGAAAGGCATCACCGTCATTATGGTTACCCATAATCAGGAACTGGCCTGCATTAGCGACCGCACCATTCATTTACGTGACGGAATAATAAAAGACTAAGCTTCGATACGGTTAAATAACCAGCTAGCGGTTACTAATATTAATAGGGTCAATAGGCCTAAAACCAGACCATCTTGCCCCAACCCTAAATGGGTTATGGCACTCAACACATCGCGCAGAGCATCAACCCCGTAGGTCAAGGGATTTAGCTGCGAAATCCTTTTCAAAATTAAGGGGAGTCCATCAATAGGGAAAAGTGCACCCGACATAAAAAATAGCGGCATAATCAGGAAATTAATTATAATCTGAAAAGCATGAAAATCAGTTAGAAGTGAAGCGATGCATGTTCCCAATGCGGTAAACAATAAGGCAATCAAGAACATAAATACAATGGCACTCGGTATCATGAACCAATTAACTGGAGCAAAGCCCATTATAAATGCCAGACAAAGAACGAAAATACCCTGAATCGTCGAAACGGTTGCTCCTCCTAATGTACGCCCTAACACAATAGAAAGCCTACTAACTGGCGCCACAAGCGTTGCTTTTAGAAAGCCAAACTGCCGATCCCAAATAAGCTCTATACCCGCAAATATTGAACTAAATAGTATGGTCTGAGCAATAACACCAGGAACTAAGAAGTTTAAGTAATTACCGCCTCCCGCCTTTTGGAAAATAGGGCCAAAGCCGTAGCCAAGTGCCACCATGTACATTACGGGTTGCCCCAAAGAGCCAAACATTCTGGCACGAGAGCGTAAATAGCGCTTTATTTGCCGTAACCATAAAATGTAGATTGTACGCATCTTAGTTCTTGCCTCCTCTAGAGCGCCTATGGCGATCCATCATGGTTTCTGCAGACTCTTCGCGAATTTTACTACCGGTAATAGCTAAAAAAGCCTCCTCTAAGGTAGTCGTGTTGGTTTGTTTTGTTAATTCCTCTAAGCTACCCAGTGCCACAATTTTTCCATGGTCAATAATGGCGATACGTTGCGCGATTCTGGCCGCTTCATCCATATAGTGCGTGGTAAAGAAAATCGTAATGCCCTCTTGTTTGTTTAGGTTTTGAATGTACTGCCAGATTTGATTGCGCGTTTGTGGGTCTAAGCCCAGCGTTGGCTCATCCAGAAACATGATCTTTGGGTGATGCAGCAAGCCTCGTGCAATTTCCAGACGCCGCTTCATTCCTCCAGAAAAGGTCTTAACCAAGCTCTTTTGACGATCCCAAAGCTCAACTATTTTTAACAGTTCTTCTATTCTCTGCTTGCGAATTTTAGGGGGAACCTGATACATATAGCCTTGGAACTCCATGTTCTCATAGGCGGTCAATTCATCATCTAGGCTTGGGTCTTGAAAGACAATACCGAAAGATTTGCGTACCGCGTCCATGTCTTTCATCGGATTAAAGCCATTCACCCATATTTCCCCAGATGTTGGGTGCAACAAGGTTGTTAGCATTTTAATGGTGGTAGACTTACCCGCTCCATTCGGCCCCAGAAAGGCAAAGATTTCGCCGGTCTTTACTTCAAAGTTTATGCCGTCAACCGCCCTAATTTGCGGTTTAAACACTTTAACCAACTGCTTAACAGAAATAATACTACCATCAGTCATAATACCTATTATAGTACTGGATTATTGCCAACACATCAATTAATTTGAGGGTGGAAAATAACGACTTTTAACCCTTAATAGACTTAGCAAAGACCTTGGTCTTTAGAAGTATGGCCTCAACCTGCTGCGGACTTAGCTCCCGAACACCGCCAAAGGCCAATATTCGCAGCGGTTTAAGTCCACAAAAGCCAAACACCGCTTTAAACATATTCTTAAGAGGGTTGCCCATCAGCTTGTGCAGCCAAACTGGCGTACCGCTGGTGTAAATCACGTCTGAGGAACGTTTGCTAAGCAGCTTGTCCCATAACGGGTCTTTTTTATGATATCTAAAAGCAAAACCAGGTAAAAAGCAACGGTCTATAAACCCTTTGAGCAACGCTGGAAAGCCAGTCCACCATACTGGAAAAAACCAAGCAATATGATTGGCCCATAATATCCATTTTTGAGCGTCAACTAAGTCGGGCTCTAACTCTTGAATAACCCCATATCCTTGGTGCAGCAACGGATCAAACTTTAACTTACCTAGCTCTATAACATGGATACTGTGGCCTTGCGACTCTACTTGTTGCTTATATGCCGCAAGCATTGCTTGGCTTAAACTTTTGTCAGCCGAATGTCCGTTAATTAATAATATATTTTTCATTTTTTCTCCTAACTATTTTTTAGAATCATACACAGCCAGTTCAGATCACTTTAGGGCATTATATCACAGGTATTCTCGTGGTTTATTATTTACTGTTCATTTTTTAACCTAAAGGTTAATGGTGAATTGTCAAAATTAACAATCAGTGAAATAATTGCGCCATTCAAAAATGATAACATTCAAGCAAATATTTTTATTACTTTCTGTATCTTTGGCTATATGTTTTGGCTCCTTTTACCCAGGATTAATTGACCCTGAATTTTCCAACAAGGAAACGCTGCACTACCAATATTTTGAAACCAGCAAGGAGCAGAATGCCACTGGCAGCTTAACGGTATATATCTCCACAAACGCGAACAATTATGAGGTTAGCTCAAACTTATATCTCGACCCAAATGAAATTTGGGCTGATTACACGGTTGTAGATCGACATAATCTCGAACCCTCTTTCAACTCGTTTTACTGGGAATACAATTCTGCAAGCAACGGGAAAGCAACCTACTCCGCCAAGCGCACCTGGGATTACAGCACCAATAAAGTGCATAAGTCCTTTCACCAGACAGGTAAGGATAAAAGCGAGAACACAAACACCGACAGCAACTTATCGCCCTACTACATGACCGACACGATGTTTTTTGCGATTGCCTCCTTTTTGGATATTAGTAAACCCGTCAATATTACGGTGCGAAACCCTTGGATTATCGTACGCGTCAAGTCGGATATTATTGAAAACATAGAGGTAGGCACACAACAGATAGCCTGCCAGAAGGTTATTCTTTCTCCCGAAATTGACTTTTTCTTCTTTAGTATTCCCGTCAACTATAAAACCAGCTATTTATGGCTATCTTGCGAAAAACCTTCGCGCCTAATAAAGGCAGAAATTAATATCTCCGATAAAAAAGAAAAATTCCTTTTGGAAAAAAGAGTCCTTTAGCCCTAACAGCCCATGCACCTTCCTTCTCAGAATAGGGTTAGGGAAAACTTCGTTTATTTGACAGCCAGTATATAATGAGTGATTATGGCTAACTTTCGTTTTCCTGTGTTATTTTTAGGACACGGCTCGCCCATGAATATTGTAGCCGATAACCCGTTTACCCAAATGTTGCGAAACTACTCAAGCGCCATTCCCACCCCCAAAGCCGTGGTCATTGTTTCAGCGCACTGGCAAACAAGTGGCTCCTATATTACCAGCAGCGAGAACCCCGAACAGATTTTCGACTTTTATGGTTTCCCGCCAGAGCTTTATCGCGTCTATTACACGCCTGCCGGCCTTAGCTCTCTGGCCACTCATATCCATAGCGCTATTCCTGAAATCCAAGTTGATAGTAGGCGGGGCATCGATCATGCGGGCTGGACGCTGATGCACTTACTTTATCCCAAAGCTTCCGTGCCCCAATTGCAAATAAGCCTCAACGTCAACCTCTCCCCCAGAGAACATTTTGAGCTGGGAAGAAAGCTAGCCTTTCTGCGCGACGAGGACGTACTGGTTATTGGTAGTGGAAATTTGATCCATAATCTTGGCTTGGTCGATTTTGACGATTCTGCTAAGTGGAATTACCCCGATATTTCGGACACAATTAAGCGACCTTTTCATTAGCTATCGTTTCAAAATTAGCAGGAG
>CAIUUT010000045.1 GCA_903902445.1 uncultured Candidatus Marinamargulisbacteria bacterium | reverse complement strand
TCAAAGGGCGATGTCGCTGGTCACTGAGCTTGTCGAAGTGTTAGCGACAGGGGATTCAATAGGAGCAAGCAAATGAAAAAACAAATACTACTCGGCATCACTACACTAGCCTTAACCTTCGTACTGCAAGCACCAGCGATGGCTGCCAGCGATATTCCGACTATAGAGCTAAGTAAATACCGGACGACGGAAACGTTGCTAATAGATTGGGCTGAAAGATTAAATAATGAGTTTAGTTTACTAACCAAGAGTCAATCTGATAAGAATTTTTTTACAGATGACTTTAATATGACCACGTCAGTTTTGAGGGATTTCGATAAACTATATCCAGTCAATTTTAAAGCCTCTAATGATAAAAATGATAAAATTTACTCTGATAG
Organism: uncultured Candidatus Marinamargulisbacteria bacterium; assembly: GCA_903902445.1. Taxonomy (GTDB): domain Bacteria; phylum Margulisbacteria; class Riflemargulisbacteria; order GWF2-35-9; family GWF2-35-9; genus CAIUUT01. Next base: position 1,521 of record CAIUUT010000045.1, on the reverse strand, counting down.
TCGAGAGCAGTGGCCAATTTGGAATAAAAATGAACTACAAAACTCCTTCTACGATGAAGCCAAACGCGAGGTGTCTCAGCATGGCAGGCCTTTTACAGCCGAGACTGTGCCTGATAGGTATAAGGAGAAAGTTATACACTGGGCAGAAGAGTACAGTTTATATGTAAATTATACTTTAGAGGATCAGTATAAGAAAAGAAATATAGATTTTATTGAAAATAAAAATATGCTTATTATTAATGACCCAGATGCTATTTTATACAGAGAATATAAAGAAAGAGTAATGCAATGCTTATCAAATTTCTATGATAATAAAACAGTAACTTCAATTTTTGAAAATATAGACTCCGGTAAAATATTTAATGAGCAATTAGCATCTTTAAATAACGCTTTAAATAATAAATTTGCCGTTGCTTTTGATAAATATACGGAGTATTTACAAAGCAATAAAACCCTGGATAAATCAAGTGTTGTAAAAAGTATAAATAATATTAATAATTTATTAAGTGAAATCGCAAGTCAATATTGGACAAAAACAATACCTGCTAGTAAGTTATATTTTGATGAGTACAACAATGATATATCGAATATTGAAAATTATTTAAAAAAGAAGTTTTAAATATCAATTTTCTGGGCATATATATATTCAGTAAGGTATAAAAGGGGTAAAGTATGTCTGGTGATCTAATTATAAGTAAACACGTTACTTCATTAAAACCAAAAAATTCTGAGGTTAAAGAAATCTTGCCTGAGACTAATGCTTCAACTGATCAGATTTCGGCGTCAAACAGCGCTAACATTGTCAAAAATTCAAACTTAGCAACTTCAAGAGATCCTATACACCCCCCCCCCGATCAACTTAAATACGACTCATCTAGCCTTGCAGATAAGGCTTTGCAAACTTCAGTTACTTTACTTACAACTAATAGTGGCAAAGAACTTACTAGGCTGGAAAGTGAAATAAGGAAAGATAGCAAATCGCTAGAATTTGCTTTAGATTTAGCCACAAAGTTATATAGTAACGGTGCTAACTCCTTTGAATTAGCCGATAAAATTAAAAACATGGCATTAAAATACCATGATTCTATTCCAGATGATGATAACAATAAAAAGAATATAAGAGAAAAACTGCAAAACTTTTTTACGAGTGTAACTAAGTCATTTAATGGAAAATTAGACATACTAGATAAATTTATAAATTCCTTTGATTATAAGACAAATCCTACTATTTTCAGGGCTATGCTTAAGGATGCATATAACAATACCAAGGAACCAATATACCAGGAATTATTACAAAGCATAGAAGGTAAAGAAGATCCTAGAGAAATAGCAAAAGCGATTAAATCCGTAATAACTAAATATAAAAATGAAGCGGGAAAACTGCAAGCGGAAGCACAGGAAAGAGGACTAAAATTTGACTTTGACATGAGTCGTTTTGATTCTTTAGAAGCGATGGTAGACAAGCTAGAAGCAAACTTATCTGAGGGCGACAACGTTAGTAGAACGGCCATAGATGATTGG
>CAIUUT010000044.1 GCA_903902445.1 uncultured Candidatus Marinamargulisbacteria bacterium | reverse complement strand
TTTATCAAAAAGTGACATTTCTACTTTGGGTTGACAGTAGTTATTTTATTCTTGTCAATAAAAAAACATTCTCGGCGACAGGTCGTGGCATCGGAACAAAAAATTTAAATGCATATAATTGTTAGGATATTGTGATTATCCTGTAGATAAGTATAACTAATGCGATATTTATCATGGAAGAAGCGTGTTTGACAACGGCTTATTTAGTGTGTTACTGTATTTGATGTAAACAGTAAACACTATATGTAGGGTATGTAAACAATTATGAAATGTCCTTTTTGTGGAAGTGATCAAGACAAAGTCCTTGAATCTAGAACCTTGTCAGATGGGGATGCGATAAGAAGACGTCGCGAATGTATTGATTGTTCGGGGCGGTTTACCTCGTACGAGAGAATAGAGGATAAGCCGTTGATGATACATAAAAAAACTGGCTCTAAAGAACTTTTTTCCAAAGAGAAAATACTTAGAGGGATGTTGCGGGCAATAGAAAAGCGACCAGTTACCGTTGCGCAAATTGAAGAGAGTGTTGAGGAAATAGCCGAGCAACTGTATAAGAAGCCAGAGCGTGAAGTTTCTTCAAGTGAAATTGGGGAGCTGGTTATGCGAAAACTGGAAAAAATAGACCAGGTTGCTTATGTTCGGTTCGCCTCGGTTTATAAGCAATTTAAAGATGTAGGGGAGTTTATTGCAGAGATAAAAAATATGTAAGGAGTTAAGAGAAGATGCTAACGGAACAAATAAAAAGAGCCATAAGTGAGACAAATAAAGGATTAATAAAAAAAATTATTAAGCGTAATGGGGAGATCGCTGAGTTTAAGAAAGAAAAAATAACAGAGGCGATTTTTAAAGCCGCACAGTCCGTTGGTGGAGAAAACTTAGAATTAGCCAAACAACTTACGGAAAAAGTAATAGTTAGTTTGACCGAAAAGTATAACAAAAAAACAATTCCAGCCATTGAGGAAATCCAAGATGCAGTAGAAGCTGTGTTAATAAAAAATGGTAATGCAAAGACGGCAAAGGCTTATATCCTATATAGAGAGCAACGAAACAAAATAAGAGAAAAAGAAAAGTTAATTTTAGATATTAACAAAACAATGGATGGTTATTTGAATCAATCCGACTGGAGAGTTAATGAGAATAGTAATGTGAATTACTCTTTAGGGGGGTTAATCCTCCATAATTCGGGTTCTATAACTGCTAACTACTGGTTAAACAATATATACACCAAGGAAGTGGCCGATGCCCATAGGAATGGAGATTATCACTTGCATGATTTGTCTATGTTTTCTGGGTATTGCGCAGGTTGGTCTCTGAGGCAGCTTATTGAGGAAGGTTTCGGTGGCGTGGTGAATAAAATTAATTCTAAGCCTGCCAAGCATTTAAGTACCATAATATCGCAAATGGTGAATTTTTTAGGTACGATGCAAAATGAGTGGGCAGGAGCCCAAGCTTTTTCAAGCTTTGATACATACTTAGCGCCATTTGTAAAAATTGATAATCTGGATTATGAAATAGTAAAACAGCAAATACAAAGTTTTGTGTTTAGCATCAATACTCCCTCACGTTGGGGAAGCCAGGCACCATTTACGAATATAACGTTGGACTGGGTAGTTCCCGATGACTTAAGGGAAAGAAAGGCTGTGATCGGAGGGATTGCTCAAGCATTTACCTATGGAGATTGTCAGAAAGAAATGGATGTTATTAATAAGGCTTTTATTGAAGTTATGATGGAAGGTGATGCTGATGGTCGTGGCTTTGGCTATCCGATCCCAACCTATAACATAACTAAAGATTTTGACTGGGATGCCCCAAATTGCAAGTTGCTCTTTGAGATGACGGCCAAGTACGGTACTCCATATTTTCAGAATTTTATAAATAGTCATCTTAATCCAGAAGACGTTCGTTCTATGTGTTGTAGGTTGCAACTAGATAAGCGAGAATTGAGAAATCGTGGTGGTGGCTTGTTTGGTGCGGATGAATTGACTGGATCTATTGGTGTTGTGACTATTAATTTACCAAGGATAGGATATTTGGCGGAAAGTAAGGAGGATTTTTTCAGCAGACTGTCTCATCTAATGGATTTGGCGAGTCAATCATTAGTTGTGAAAAGGAAAGTGATAAACTGGTTAATGGATGTTGGTTTGTATCCTTACACAAAAAGATATTTAAAGAGTTTTAATAATCATTTCTCTACCATAGGAATAAACGGTATGAATGAGGCTTTGTTGAATTTTATGGGGAAAGATATTACAACAAAAGAAGGTGTTCTTTTTGCCATAGAAATATTAGAGTTTATGCGCAACAAACTTGCTGATTTGCAGGTGGAGAATGGAGATTTATATAATCTAGAGGCAACACCAGCGGAGTCTACGTCCTACAGACTGGCAAAGATAGATAAAGAACACTATCCAGATATAATTACGGCTGGGAAAAGTGAGCCATATTATACAAATTCGACGCAGTTACCAGTTAATTACACTCAAGATATTTTCGAGGCCTTAGACCATCAGGATGTTTTGCAAACAAAATATACTGGGGGTACTGTGTTTCATGCTTTCTTGGGGGAGAGGATCCATGATCCAGAGGTTTGTAAAAAACTTGTAAAGAAAATAGCCTACAATTACCATGTGCCATACATTACAATAAGCCCAACCTTCTCTATTTGTCCTGTGCATGGATATTTAGATGGTGAGCATTTTGATTGTCCAAAATGTAAGCAAAGTAATGAAGAAAAGATTATTGAATCGATAAAGGAACTAGAGAAGGAATTGCAGGTAGCAACAAAAAGCATAGCTTAAACTAAATCATCTCAACAGAGAAAAAAATGCTGAGTATCGTAAATAAAAAAGGGAGGAAATATAAATGAGAAAAACAACAGAAATTGCAGTGGAAATTGAGAAATTAAAAGAAGAGTTAGCCGATGTGAAGGGGACAAATACAGAGGTTTATACGAGGATTGTTGGTTACTACAGACCGGTACAAAACTGGAACAGTGGGAAAAAAGAAGAGTATGGAGAGAGAGTAGAGTTCTCGGTAGAAAAGGATGAGAAGGCAGAAGAACAAGAAAGCTGTTCTGAAGTAGAGGATGATAGTAAAAGCAAAGACGAATCTTTCAATATTATCGTAAATGATAAGGGTGAAATTAAGAAGTATAAATTGTTTTACTCTGATAACTGCCCTGGTTGCCCACCAGTGAAGAATTACTTAAAGCAGATTTCTTTTTCTGGGGAAGAAATAAATGCTGGTACAAAAGAGGGTTTAGAGGAAGCAATAAAAAATAATATTACTGGTACACCAACTGTTCTTTTTTTAAATGATGCGGGTGATGTAATAACTAAAGCTCATACACCCTTGCAGATAGAACAAGCAATCGCTGTATGAAAGGTTGGCTAAAAACCAGCCTTATAGATTATTGTGATAAGATTTCTTCAGTATTCTTTTATGGTGGCTGTAATTTTCGCTGCGCTTTTTGCCAGAATGTGGACTTAGTATTAACGGACAATTCTTTGCCAGAAATAGATGAAACAAAGGCGATTGACTACTTAGAGAAGAAAAAGGACCTTTATGAAGGTGTTTGTATCACTGGTGGCGAGCCAACATTACAAAAAAACTTACCAGAGATAATTAGTGCGATTAAAGCAACGGGGTTGTTGGTTAAGTTAGATACTAATGGCTCAAATTTTGAGATGTTGCGCCATCTTATCGAAAATAAGTTGGTAGATTATGTGGCAATGGACATAAAGAGTAGTATCGATAATTATAAGCAAGTTATTCCAGAGAAATACCAGGTAACTCTTCTTGAAAATGTAGCTAAATCGATCCATTTGTTAAGGGATGAGGCTCATGTGGATTACGAATTCCGCTCAACACTGTATCCTCCTTTTTTTGTAGAGAAAGATTTGCCTAAGATAGCACAATTAGTAAATGGTGCAGGTAAATACTATTTACAGCAGTACAACTCAAGGGTAACATTGAATGGGTCAAAGGATGTTAGGCCTTTTAAGACAAGTGAAATTGAGGAGATCCGAGATTATTTTAAGAACTATGTGGAAGTATGTGAAATAAGATGATAGCAAAAAGGATTATTCCTTGTTTAGATATAAAAAATGGCAGAGTGGTAAAAGGCGTAAATTTTGTTAACTTAATTGATGCGGGGGACCCTGTCGAGTTAGCCAAAATGTATGATGATCAAAATGCAGACGAATTGGTCTTTTTAGATATAACGGCATCATCAGATAAGCGAGATATCGTTATAGATTTGGTAGAAAAAGTTGCCAACCAAGTGTTTATTCCCTTTACGGTGGGCGGTGGAATAAAAAAAGTTGAAGATATGCGAGACCTACTTTTGGCTGGAGCCGAGAAGACATCCATTAACTCTTCTGCTATACAGACACCTAGGCTTATTTCTGAAGGAGCGGAGAAGTTTGGGTCGCAGTGTGTTGTATTGGCCATAGATGCGAGAAGAGTAGGTAATAATACTAGTGCCAATACCTCCAAACTTGACCCCTTACTGAAGGAGTGTTTACTAGACACTAGCTCAAAATTTGAAGTATATATTCATGGCGGTCGAACGGCTACAGGTTTAGACGCTGTAAAATGGGCAAAAAAAGGACATGATCTTGGGGCTGGAGAAATCCTTCTAACCAGCATGGATGCTGATGGTACGAAGGATGGCTATGATTTAGAGTTAACGAGAGCCATAAAGAACGTGGTTAATGTCCCTATAATTGCCTCAGGCGGAGCCGGTAACGTTGAGCATGTTTTCGAGGCACTGCAAATAGCGGATGCTGCTTTATTGGCATCGCTGCTTCACTATGGAACCCTTACGGTAAATCAAATAAAAAACTTTCTTATTGAGAAAAACATACCCGTTCGAAATATCATAAATTAAATCCAATTTTTTGATGAAATGAAGTTTAGAAATGTCGCTAATAGGGCATAACTTAACTAGATTATGTCAGAGACGCAAATAAATCAATTTGGTGCAAAATTAAACGCTAAAAAAGCTGAGGAAGATGCTTTACAACAGGTTGTTCGTAAAAAGGCTGAAGAGAAAAAGGTTCAGCTAGAACAACAAAATACGAGAATTGTTGAAACAAAAGCACAAGACCAACAATTAAAAGCTAAATCAAACATAGATTTAAGTGCCGAATTTAAGGCAATTGAACAGGCTGCAAAAACGATAAAAATAGATTTCCCTAAGTTAAATTATGAAAACCTAAAGCAAGTACTCCCGCTACTGCAAAAGCAAGAGGCAGAGCAAATTCAGAAAATTATTGATGCAAAGAGGCTAGAGGAGCTTCAGTTTAAGCTAAAGCAAGCGAATCTTGAGGAGAAAGGTGTTTCACAAAAATTTTCAGAAGAATATAACACCTTACAGGATATCGCTAAAACCTTAAAAATACCCTTAGCGAAACTTTCTTCCGAAGATATTAAGAAGTATTTGGAGGCCAACAAAAACAGCAAGCAATTTGTGCCAAGAAAAGTAGAGACTGGGAGTAAAGTAGAGGTTAAAGAGGAAGCGGCAAGTAAAGAGCAACAAGATACTAAGGATGCTGAAACTAAATATAACCAGTTAAAAGATTTATTGCAAACACTGAAGACAAAGCAAAAAGAAGTTTTAAAAGATACCCAAAGCAAGATATCCATTAGAGAGCAACTGGGGGTTATTAATAAGCAAATCGGTAAAATTGAAACAAAAGTCAATGAGCTTAAGGATGATTTACAGAAAATAGAAGAGCAAGACAAAAATGCTATTAAAAAGTCGCCTGCACAAGAAAAAACAAATATTAATGAGGAAATAGGTAGATTAAAAAATGAAATTAGTAAGTTAAAAGAAAGTGTAGGTATTAAAGAACAGCTAATTAAGTCCAAGGAGGGCGCTAAGCCCGAGGATATAAGCCGATTAAGGAGCTTGGAGCAAGCAGTAGCTGAGGCGAAGGGTAAAGATGTAGAGAGCCTAAAGAAAGAAATCATAAGTAAAGTCAACGAAGAAGTAGCGAAATTACAAGCGGGCGCTAAGCCCGAGGATATAAGTCGATTAAGGAGCTTGGAGCAAGCAGTAGCTGAGGCGAAGGGTAAAGATGTAGAGAGCCTAAAGAAAGAAATCATAAGTAAAGTCAACGAAGA
>CAIUUT010000043.1 GCA_903902445.1 uncultured Candidatus Marinamargulisbacteria bacterium | reverse complement strand
TGCAAGTTCGGATTGCCGGTGATCGTGTAACTGTTCACAGGCGCAATGCTTAGCGCACCTGCCGTAACTACAGTGCCGCTTGGCCTAGAGTCTGACGCGCTAATCGTAATGGTGTAGGAGCCTGCGTCCAAGTAGGTCGACTGATACGTGTACACGATCGTGCCACTACCGCTGACTTGGTAGGTCGCACTGTCTAGCGGACTGTTGATGGTTACTCGCACACTGTCGCCGTCGGGGTCACTGACGTTTATGGTTAGCGTCAGCGTGTCGTTCTCGGAAATGCTAAGCAGCCCGCTTATAGACAGTGAAGGGGGTGAGTTTTGAATCTGCGCCAGAGCAAAGTACGTAAAGTGACTTACAAAAAATGTAGCTCTGGTGGGTGTTATGCTATCCACGGTTATTCCGTCATTACTCCATCGGGAAAGCGCATTGCCGTAGTAGTATATTCGGGCATCGCTGGTGGTAGTTAAGGACGGTGAAATGACCAAGCTTAAACGCAATGGTACATTGAACGTTGTGAGGCGACTGCCGGGGACGCCACAAGAAAGCATGTCGATTTGCAAGCCTTGACGGAAATTCAGGCTGCTAATAGTACCGCCCGTCTTGTAGTCTCTGGTCGGCAAGTAACTATAGTTCTGCCAAAGAACTGTTCTGTTTATAGTGGTCATTAACTCAAACAACTCGCCTACTGCACCCGTCGGAATAAAGACGTCAACGCCCAGCCCATTGGCGGTGTCGACAAAGTGCCCCAAGCCTGCACGTGTGTAGTCGAAGCTGGGGATTTGGCCAAAGTTTAGCGTGGTGCCGTAGTTGTAGGTGGGCATACCTAAGGGAACATATAACGCCTTGGCGAATAAATCATCCGTTGCTACACCACCACGGCCATCGGAGACGGTCAGCAGAATGTTGTAGGTTCCCTCCACGTCGGCCGTAAATGAAGCCACTAGGTTGGCCGAATTGATTAGTAGTGAGGTGCTGCCAGCTGGACGGCTTTTAAAGCTCCAGAAATAGCTCAGGTTATCGTAATCGGGATCGCTACTAAGTCCGCCACTGAGGGGCACAACTTGATATAACGCCACGTACTTGTCTGCTCCTGCATTGGCTACGGGCTTGCTGTTGCCAGCTGCGGGAATTGAAAAGTTCACGGTTACATTGCCTAGATCCATATTGCCTGTAATGTAGATACTGCTGCTTACGACAAACGGTTGATTGTTTTTGTCGCTGACCACCAATGCCCAAGACCCAGAAGGCACATCAAGCACCCAACAACTTCGGATATAATCTTGGCCATATTCAGTTTGCCACACGAATTCAGCAGTTTGACTCTCAAAATTGGTTAAGCCGCCTGAATTTAGCACATTCAAAAAAGCTTGCAATTTACTGGTTGGAATTAACCTTGGATACAGGCCAGAAATAACTCGGCCATTTGTACTTACCAAATTACACAACAACCTGGAGTCAGGGATTTTCATATTGATGTCTCTGGTCAGAATCGCTGGATTTTGAGCGCCTGCGGTGTTTCTTATATAGGCAAAATAACAGTTAGACAAGGAGTTCTCTATATATCCAGACACATATTCAAAAATGTTAGAGAAGCTGTTGGCATTAACGATATTATTTACTTTACTATTATTACTGCCAACGTAGCTTCTCTCAAATTTTGGAAGCGTCACAATTTCTATATTTACAATAGGAGGGGTTAAATACAGGCAATAATAAAGCCTGGAATAATTACCGGTCAACGCAGCATTATTCAAATAAACATTAATGTTTACACTAACTTGTGACGTAAAGGCGTAGTTCACATTACTAACGTCCGAATATACGGGTAAACTTTTAGCAATAAAATCTCCGTCACACTGAGGACTGCTGACAGCTATCACTGAAAAAACCCCATCATTGATGCTTACTACATACGAACCATCACTATTCATGTCGGCCGACACTAGGTTAATAAATCCACCAAAATCATGAGTAGGCGCTTGTGAATATATATTATTCCAGAAATCAACAGGAGCCACTACAACAAATTTGCCCGAGACTTTCTGGCCCTTCATATCGGTAATCCTGCCACTAATTTTATTTTTAAAGAGAGGCATGACTAAATCTGAGGTAATATTTCGGTTACACGTAACAACATAACGATATTGATAGTTCTGTCCTTGCTGAAAAACCCCATTTGACCACACTTGGAAATCTACTACATAGTTGAACGACGCTGAAAATGAAGCCGTAATGACACCATCACTGCCTGTGCGCCCTGAAAAAGCTTTGTAGTAAGAAGTAACCTCCCCACTACCAAAACCGCTGAAGGAAGAAGCGAATAAATTGTAGGTGACGCCCACTAAAGGGGCACCGTTACTATCCACTAGCTTGCGGCTAAAGGTAACGGTAATATCGCTGGCGCTGCTGAGCGCAAACGCATTGAGCGCTGATAATGCTTGAGTTTTGGGTTTTACATTAGCATTAGGCCTATTACCTAACTGCCCCTGCTCATTACGCCCAATAGCCCAAAACGCCCCGTCATTCCTGTTTTGCAGGGTGCGATAGACACCATCGACAATAGTCGGCGTTACCGCCAATGCGGCATTAAAGAGGGTGCTGGTGAGCATGGCGAGTATAACTAGACTAAGGGTTATTTTCTTTTTCAACTACAAATCCTTTGTTGATGGCACGTTGTTAAATAGTTTAATAGTTTACATGTTTAGAAGTTTAGAAGTTAAACTTTTAAACTCGCAACGCTTCAACTATTTGTTGCCACGTTAATCATTATATGAACTATTTTTAATTACGGCAAGCATATCGAAATCTGTGGCGAGTATGCTCTTTTAAGCTATCTTAACCTCTAATACGATGCACGGCATATAACGGAATCGTTTGGATACTGTCATACGTTGAGAAATTTTCCATAGAAACTCTTATGCCCTTGGCAAGATTTCTTTCCCTCATAAACAAATGCATACTTTGCATCTGTCCCTTTGTTCCTGCCTTAACTTCTATTGGGATAATCATTTCTTTATCCTGAATAAGATAATCAACTTCTGCGTTACTGCTCTGTGATTCACGATGCCAATAGTAAACAGGAAAATGTTTTTGGATTGAAAAACCTCATGAATTCTTTTAACAGGAGACCTATTTTTATATTTAGCAAAATCTTCTTCGAATGACAAAATTAATTCATCCAATATTTTCTGACATAAAATTAAGTCTCTATTTTTTGAATTGTCCGCACGTGCCGACAATCTTATTTTACATTTCAAAACCGTTGCAAACCAACTTGAAAAAATAGATATAAATATGTTTTGCAAAGTACTATAATGTGGTTGTTGCACTACAGATAAAATCGTCATTCCGAGCGCGCAGACATTGTCTTGCAGCCGAGGAGAAGGAGAAGAGAAAATTAGCTATAAACCACACGTTGTTCATGTAGCGGGTACAAACAAGGGCAATGTCTTTTTGTTTGCGCTAAGCACCTGTGCTTGGTGTCGGAGAACGAAGGCGCTTCTGACTCAATTGGATGTCGCCTACGATTATGTCGATGTTGACCAATTGGAAGGTGAGGCTCGCACACAAGCTACTTCAGAGCTAAAAGCAATTAACCCTTCGCAGGCCTTTCCCACCATGCTGGTTAACGGAGAACCCCTCATTGGGTTTCAAGAGGAAAGATTGAGGGAGCTCTTTGACGATGAATATTAACGACATTACTCCCGAAGAAGTAAGCACCTACTATAAAAAATTAGAAAAAAATGCCACGCATAGTGGGTATTTTCTAAATCCAGACAAAGAGTTTGTAAATGAGCTGATTAAAGGGCTAATTATCAACCGCAAGCGCTACGGCTATGCGTCTTGCCCTTGTCGCTTGGCTACAGACACAAAGGTTCAGGACTTAGACATCATCTGTCCTTGTGACTACCGCGACCAAGATATTAACGAGTTTGGAGCCTGCTTTTGTGCGCTCTATGTTTCGCAAGAAGTTGCCAAGGGTAAAGCAAAAGCTAGGTCAATTCCCGACCGACGTGTGTTAATATCCGATTCCATTGATCAACAAGCTAGGCCCACCCCAATTTTAGCGCAAGGAAAAACAGCAAAATATCCCGTATGGAGATGCAAGGTCTGTGGTTACTTGTGTGCCAGAGATAGCGCACCTGAAGTTTGCCCCATTTGCAAGGCTACAAAAGAACGCTTCGAAGAATTCGTTTTCTAACTATTCTAATCGGTAAGTAAAACCATATTCCTGAAAGCTTTGTAATCTTTAGGGAAAATAAAGAACCTACCCTTTACGCAATGGCTTTCGTTAACGATATCTGTTTTAATTAAAATTATTTGATCCGATATTATTTTTAAATTATCTACAGTGTAGGGCAAAACATCCATGCCTCGTAGTTGATGTATTTTTGGTGTAGAAGAGCTTAATCTGTAGCCACTAATTCCAGACAAAATGGTGAGAACTCCATTGGTTAAAACATTACCAAACTCTCCCAGTGAAGAGGATAATAATTCTTTTTTGCTTTCTTCTGGCACAGTGAAACCACTGGTCAAAATATTAGCCACCTCATCGGCTGAGTTTAAATCAAACACAAGGAGTACCACGCCTTGCAAGCTATCTTTAGCTTCTCCGAAGGACTTGTCGCCATTATAGGTAAAAAAAACACACATAAAGGACTCACCCTCAGCGCCCAAAATTCCTGGAAAAGCATCTGCTTGCACGAACTCTAAAACTGCTTCTTTTGACACCACTTTACTGCCAATCATTCTGGTTAAGGAATCGGTCGCTTTTCTAATTGCTATGGAGAAGATTGTTTCAAAATACTGAACATCTTTACTTGAATACATAATTTATACCACCCTAATTTTATTATTTAGCATTCTTATTATACTTACTAAATATAGAAATTGCTACCATCCACCTAAAGTTATCCTGAAAATATCACAAGGAACCCAATACGGGCTAAAACTGAACCGCATTTTGTGGGTTTCTATCATAGAGCATTTTATACGTCCAGTAACTTCGCAACACTTTCTTTACGTAGTACCACGTCTCTGCCTTGGGTATGTTTTCTACGAATAAATCTATATCTTCATAGTTTTTAAATTTACTTAAAGCACCTTGCCCGCAATTATAAGAGGCCACCCCTTTTATTACCCCCATAAACTTTACAAGATAGGTGATGTGGGAAAGGCCAAAACGCATATTGTACTCGGGAACAAACAAATCGTAGGTAGTAACCTTCATCTTTTGCGCAATGTAGGCAGCAGTACCCGGCATTAACTGCATTAACCCCCTCGCCCCCGAGGAAGAAACAGCATAGGGATTAAAGTTTGACTCTTCGCGCATGAGAGCCAGTGCTAGGTAGGGGTCGATAATGTTTTTAGAAACCGCCACATCAATAGACGGCCAATAGGCTTGCGGGTAAGCAAGGTACTGCTTGTCTGTAGCGCTGGGGAGCTCTGCGGCCTTAAACACGTAGTAATACTGTTGTCTGTTTTGCATTTCTTGCAAAAAGTAATTACGAAGGTCTTTGTCTTGCACATAGAAATTATTAAGCTCATAAAAGGCATCATCATACGCTTCTGCTTCGACAAGGCAGCGTAGACGTTGAGGCGCTTTTTGCTTATCAGTTATGGGTACATTTGCTGGTGGGTCAATTTGATAGGTCGGCAGAATGTTATTATAAAAATTGGCACGATACGAGTAATAGGAAAGCGGAAATTGATTTTGCAGTTTTAATAGAACATCCGAGGCTTCTTTGTCTCTACCGAGTTTCTGCATGCTTTTGTACTGCCAAAACAAGGCCTCATCCGCAAACTCTCCATACTCCGTCTTTACAAAGGTTTGTAGCGCCTCTTCATAGCGACCTTGCTCAAAATAAATAAGCCCTTCTTCGAAAAAGGCTTTGTACTTATGTTTAAAGAAGCCTTGTAAATATCGCAGATAATATAAGGATCGATCATAATCGCCTTTGCGTTTAAAATATCGAAACAGTGGATAGGAGCTATCAATCGCTAAACTGCTAAACGGATAGTCCCGAACGATATCTTCAAGCATGCTTATTTTGATGTCTTCACTTACCAGACTAGAGCTATAGTATCGCTTTTCTGCCGTATCGGGCATTGATGAATATAATTCCTGAGCTTTTTCTTTAAAGCCTAAGGCAGCGTAGCAGCGAGCCAGATAGAGCATCACATCCTTGCTCTTCTTTGTTTCTTGCGAAAGCTTATTGAAGCTTCTAAACGCTTCGCCATAATCCCATTGTTCAAAAAACAACTTCCCGTACTTAAGCGCCTCGCTTTCATTTACGCTTATCGTTGTCTGATACTGCGCTAACGACTTTAAGTATTTTCTTTGCTCGGCAAAGGGTACGTTTTTTTCTGTCCCTTTAGGCAGGCTGTTTGCAAGTAACAATACTTGCCCATACTGGCTTTGCTTAGCCAAAGCTTGTAGTTGGTAATAACTAGCATAAGCATATAAAGGCGACTCTGCGGGAACTTTAGAAAAAGCCAAGTAGGAGCTTTTATAATCTTTAAGCCTAAAAAAATCTTTAGCTTCTTTATAGTCAGAAATGTCTGAGGAAAACGCCAAAGAAAGCAGGAAAATTGTTAGTAATATTAACAGGAGTCGACAACTTGTTTTTTTCATGGCAGAGCGTATTTTATCATAGTTATAACGTTTTGCGCAGGAAGGTTAAAATAAAATAAAATTTCTTTGAAAATCTGTAGAAAATGTTTATAATAAAAAAATGGATTTCATAAATGCCATTATTCTCGGTATCGTTGAAGGTCTCACCGAATTTCTCCCTATATCTTCTACAGGTCATTTAATTATCGTCAATCAATGGATCGCCTTTGACGAAAACTTCACCAAGGTCTTTGACATTGTTATCCAATTTGGTGCCATCTTGGCGGTTGTACTTTACTTCTGGGATAGGCTGTATCCCTTTAGTAAAAAGAAAAATAAGATGGAAAAGAAAAACATCATCAGCATTTGGTATAAAACCTTGCTAGGAGTCATTCCCGCCCTAATCATTGGTGGTCTATGGGGTAGTAAAATTGAGGAACTCCTGTTTAAGCCTGAGGTAGTAGCTTTATCGCTGTTTGTGGGGGGTATTATTCTAATTGCCATTGAGAAGCGCAAAACCTATTCGGAAATTAACAACATTAACTCGCTGAGCTATTCCAAGGCTTTTATTATTGGAATTATCCAGTGCTTAGCCATGATACCTGGAACGTCCAGATCTGCGGCCACAATTGTAGGCGCCATGCTCTTGGGAACCTCCAGACTGGTAGCTGTTGAGTTTTCCTTCTTTTTAGCGGTACCCACTATTTTTGCTGCTACTTGCCACTCCTTACTAAAATCAAGCATTCCTTTCCAAGCTCATGAGCTCTTACTACTGGCTACAGGGCTACTAGTTTCTTTTCTGGTGGCTTGGGGCGTGATCTCCAGCCTTATGGCCTACATCTCCAGACATAATTTCAAGCCCTTTGGTTATTACCGAATTATTCTGGGTTTTCTGGTTTTGCTTCTTTTCAGCCTTAAATAGTCCGCCGCTCCACTTACACTTCTACATCGGCGAATAATTATTCTCCGCAACTTACCCCTGATTATAGGGAGAGAGGCGCGAATTTCCGCATTGAAATCAAAATCTATTTACTTATCGATAATTTATCCTATAATTACGCTACACTTGTGGGGACTTTCTAAGGTGTCATTAATATTTACTAAGGGGAAGAAAATGAAGAAATTTACGGCTTTAATGTTTGTGCTTCTGTTTGCGAGTTTTAGTCTGGCTGGGAATAATAATATTATAAAAATTGGTTCCGATATTGAGATAAAAGAGGGCGTAACTGTCGATAACGTTGTCGCTATTGGCGGCAGCGTAAGTGTAAATGGCACGGTTCTGGAGGATCTTGTGGCCGTGGGCGGCAGCGTAATACTCGGCCCACAAGCGACTGTAGTGGGAAAAGTCGTAGCCGTTGGTGGCAAAGTAATAAAGTCTGAGACGTCCTTGGTAAAAGACGGAATCGTGGAAGAAAAAGAAGTGGACGTTACCACCGTCATCAACACTTTCCCTGGAAAACAAATTCATAATGTCTTTAGAATTCTTAAAACCATTGCCATTATAGGCTTCTTAGCTCTTGCCCTACTGCTCGTTAGCTTGTTTCCTAATAAAATTGGGCTCATTTCTTCTAAGATTGAAAAGCACCCCCTTGCCTCTTTATTGTGGGGGCTATTGGGAATTGTGCTCATCATTCCACTAGCCATCATGCTCTTAATTTCTATTGTGGGAATAATACTAATACCTTTAGAAATATTAGCTTTAATTATTATTAAGTTTTTTGGCGTTGTAGCTGTAGCGCAACTGGTTGGGAAAAAGGTAGCCGCTAGCTTTAAGAAGGTAAATTTATTAATTGTATGGGAAACACTTGTCGGGCTCTTAGTATTTTGGCTAATTAGTTGGATACCCGTTTTAGGCATTTTGCTCATTGCGGTAGCAGCCATTATCGGTTTTGGAGCGGTTATTAGCTCCTTACTGGACTTAAGAAAAGCTTAAATAGACTATTTTTTCGTCTATTTTCTAACCTTCGATAGCGTTAAGGATACCATTCAGTAAAGCTGCTGGAGTGGGGGGACATCCCTTAATAAGGGCATCCACGGGAATAACTTTGTCGATACTGCCAATCGTAGCATAGTTCTCGCTAAAAATACCGCACCCACAGCCACAATCCCCAACAGCTACTACAAGTTTTGGGGTGGGGGTGGCCTCATAAGTACGCTTAAGTGCTATTTCCATATTCTGAGTTACAGGACCCGTGACTAAGAGCATATCAGCAAAACGAGGTGAGGCCGTAAAGCGTACACCAAATTGCTCGATATTATATATAGGGTTATTAAGCGCATGAATTTCTAATTCGCAGCCATTGCATGAGCCAGCATCTACATGACGAATAGTCAGGCTACCACGGAAGCGTTGCTTAACTATGTTACTTAGTTTTTGCCCTAAAACGCTTATATCGTCAGCAGCCTTACCCCGAACGTTCTCGGTTACAATGCCTGTTTTAAGAATTTGCCATAAGGTTCTAATCATAAATCGTGCCCTGCGTAGGAAGCATTAAAACTTTTGTTACAAAGAGGAAAATCGGGGACAATATTGTCGATAACGGCGCTTTCTAGCCCCAACCAATTAACCGCCGAAGGATCTCTGACCATACAACGATTAATAGTACCAGCGGACGTGGCTTGCAGCCAATACATAACTTCTCCGCGCCAGCCTTCTACAACAGCAAAGCCTGTACTGTTTCTTTCTGGCAAGGGGCAAGGAACTTTAATTGTCGTATCTGGTAAATCGGCCAACAACTCGCGGAGGAGACGCATCGACTCTCTTACTTCCTCGATTCTTACCCATACTCTGGAGTTAACGTCTCCCGCTGTATAAAGAGGAACCTTAACTTGCAACTTATCGTAAGGGGCAAAGGGATAAAGGCTGCGACTATCCAAATTGAGCCCACTGGCTCTGGCGACTACGCCCACCACGCCTATTTCTAGGGCTTTCTTGGTGCTTAATATGCCCGTATCTCGCACTCGTTCCTCTAAGGAGGGATTACCGTCATATATTTTAACCAGACGCTCAAACTCTGTTTCAAGCGCTGCCAGTTCTTGAGTCATTTGTGCCGCACCTTCGGCGGAAATATTCACACTCACACCCCCCGGAACAACACAGTCCATCATAAACCGATGGGCAAATAATGTTTGATTGGTGCGCAAGAAGTGTTCTTTAAGGCGCATGAACTGATACAACATAATACTAAAGGCAGCATCGCTGCAAATAGCACCGATATCTCCTAAGTGATTGGCAATGCGCTCTCGCTCCAAAAAGATGGCTCGCAACCAGGCCGCTCTGGGGGGAAGTGTAAAATCAGTCATAGACTCTAACGCTCTACAGTAAGTGAGACTATGGGCAACGGTGCTATCGCCCGATACTCTGCCTGCTAACTTATAGCCCTCTAGCCAACCTAAACTTTCGAAACGCTTTTCTATCCCTTTATGCGTGTACCCCAAGCGCTCTTCTAAATTAATAATGGTCTCGCCAACAGCTTGAAAACGAAAATGCCCTGGTTCAATAATCCCAGCATGCACGGGACCAACGGGAATTTCGTTTACACCTTCACCTTCCGCTTGAATCCAAGCATATTCTCCCTTAACTCTTTTCAAGCATTGAGCAGAATTAAAGTCCTTACGCAACGGCCAAGCATCAGCAGGCCAATCTGCAAACTTTATCCAAGGCCTCAAGTCCGAGTTGCCAAGTGCCTTAATCCCCATAAAACTATATATCTGTCGTTCAAATCTGGAGGCTGCAAGGAATATTTTACTTACAGAAGGAAACTCTGGCTTATCTTTGGGCAATAAGCTCTTTACAATGAGAAAATCCTCCTCTGTTCGGTAACACGCATATACCTCAAAAAACTGTTTCCCCTCAACTGCCCATTGAGCCGTTAGCGACGCTGACATCTTTTTCATTAGCTTAGCCGTTTCGGAAAATTGGCTCACATCTACTTCATAATAGGTCATAATATTTTTATTAGTTTCACTCATTTAAGAATCTCCACGCCTTTAATGAACCAATTATTTAGGAAAGCGGGAATGTACAGCCCTAGAATCAGCACCATGGATAAATGTAAAATAATAGGCAGATTTGCCACTTTAATCTTTTGCTGACCAGCAGGAACTTCGCCCGCCACCATGGGCTGAACTTTACGAATAATGGCAGCGAAGGCAACGACTAGCCCTAGCAAAAGCACAGGAGCTACTAATGGTGCCTGTTTTATGGTGGCAGTGAGAATAAGAAATTCGCTGATAAAAATACCAAAAGGCGGCATACCCACTATGGCCAGAGCCCCAAACATTAAGCCCCAACCCACGAAGGGATTGCCACTTATTAGACCGCTGATTTTATCCATCTCTTGCGTTTCATGCATTTGCGACGCCTGCCCCACGGAATAGAAAATGGAGGACTTGGCCAAGCTATGCAGCAGCATGTGCAGTAACGCCCCGTAAGTGGCCAGCGCTCCCCCTAAGCCAAAAGCAAACGTAGCGATGCCCATATGCTCAATGGAGGAGTACGAAAACATCCTTTTAATATCTTTCTGTCGCAACAAAGAAAACGCTCCCACCAAGACTGAGACAATTCCAAAACCCATCATGATTAAGCCTGCATGGTGCGTATGCGTTGCACCATCTACAATGGTTTTACAACGCACCAAAGCGTAAAGCGCTATGTTTAACAATAACCCTGAGAGTACCGCAGAAACAGGAGTTGGCCCTTCGCTATGTGCGTCTGGCAACCAATTGTGTAAGGGCGCTAGACCTACCTTTGTCCCGTAGCCAACCATTAAGAACACAAAAGCCAGAGATAGAATGGTGGGTTCTAACTGGTCGCTATATTGGGCTAAATTTGTCCAAAGCAGGGCATCGCCTCCTTCGCCCAATACTTTCTCTGCAGCAAAATAAAGTAACACTGTCCCGAAAAGTGCTTGGGCAATGCCCACTCCACAAAGGATAAAATATTTCCAAGCCGCTTCAATGGCTCCAGGGGTTCGGTACAGAGACACAAGCAAAACGGTAGACAAGGTTGCTAGCTCCATGGCAATCCATAGCACGCCAATATTGTTGGTCAACAAACACAGCAACATAGCGAAAATAAAGAGCTGGAACATCGCATGGTAAAAACGCATCCGACGATGCCCGACCCTGCCGATTTCGCGCTCTCTTTTCATGTAACGCCGACTAAAGATTGCTGTCGTCATGGAAACAAAAGAGGTTAAAACCGCCAAGTATACGTTAAAGGCATCCACGAAAAAATAGTTGTGCCAAACCAACATAGAGCCGGTAAAATAAACGGTAATAGCTAAGGAGACCCCCGCTAAAAATGTGGCGGCCGAGGCGATAATATTTAGTTCATAGGAAAACTTTCTATCCCCTACTAACATCAAGATGAAGGCACTAATGAGTGGGACAAAAAGAAGGATAAGAAGTGCCACCTTAGTAGTCCTCCTTTAGTTGAGCCATTTTGTCTACATCGAGGCTATCGAACGTTGTATTAATATGTAACGAGAAAATACCAAAAACGAAGGCCGCAATAAGAATATCTATGGCTACACCTAATTCTACAACTAGGGGCATTCCATAGGTGGCGCTGATGGCTGCAAAAAATAAGCCATTCTCCATCGCCAGAAACCCAATAATTTGCGTAACCGCATTACGTCTGGTAATCATCATTAAGAGGCCAATCATAACGGTAGCCAAAGCTATAGCAATAATTGACTGGGCAACAAAAGCTGAATTTTGGCGGATTGGAGCCGTCAGCTGATAGGAAAAAATAACTAGGGCAATACCAATTAACATGGTAGATGTAACATTTACCACCGACTCAACTTCTCGACTTATTTTCAGTTTAATAATAAGCATACGCAAAATATAGGGAAGGAGAATAACCTTGAGAAGGAGCGTTAATACTGCGGAAATATACAAATGATACCGATGCGCGATATAACCTACAAAAGCGGTGGTTAATGCCAAGAAAATGCCTTGCCACATAAAAAGGCTAATAAGGCCATAAATCTTCCGTTGAACTAACATGGCAAAAGCCGTAAGTAAGACCAAAGCCGCCAGCATAATAATAATTTGTTCTGTTATCTGTATATCCATTGTTACTCCAAAATAAAGTAGGAAAGCATGCCTAAAGTCGCGATTAGAAGCGCTGCCCCCAAGAATTCTGTGGTTCTAAATAAGCGCATCTTGGCCAAGCTCGTTTCAAACCCCACTAAAATGACACCAATAACCATAAATTTAATAATCAAGAAAAACAGGGCCAGCGGAATCGCCAGTAGCTGCCCACTTTGCGCAATTCCCCAAGGCATAAACACCGCTTTCCCGATGGAGATAAAAAGAAAAAGTTTCATCATTGAGGCCCATTCCATAAGGGCTAAATGACGTCCAGAGTACTCTAAAAGCATGGTCTCATGAATCATCGTCAGTTCTAGGTGGGTATCCGGATTATCGACAGGAACTCTACCCGTCTCGGCTACCGCAATCATCAAGAACGCCCAAAGAGAGAAAACAAAAGAGGGTCGGAGTGTTGCTAAAATTCCATTATTGGTTAAGGTCTGCACAATCTGCGAGAGCGAAGTAGAATGGCTGGTTAGGGAAACAGTAAACACCGTAATGAGCATGGCTGGTTCCGCCAAAGAGGCAATCATCATTGTGCGGCTGGAGCCCATGCCACCAAAAGCCGTTCCGACATCCATGCCCGCTAAGGCCGTAAAAAAGCGGGCAATTGCAAATAGCCCAACAATGGCAATAACATCGGCGGTGGTGGAAAAAGGTAAGTCGATAATTAAGATGGGGACAATCGCTCCAATGAGTAACGTGATGCCAAAAACAAGATAGGGCGTAAAGCGAAATATCCAAGAAGCATTTTCTGCTAAATATACATCTTTAGAAAATAATTTTAGTAATTCAAAGTATGGCTGAAAAAGACTGGGCGACTTTCTGCCCTGCAACCAACACTTTATGCGCCGAATCCAGCCCACAAAAAGCGGGGCTCCAACCAGTAGAATAAGGACTTGTACCAACTCTAAAATATAGGGAAGTATCTTCACACTTTGTCCTCAACTTTCATTAAAATACTTTTCATCCTTGTCCTCACTTTAAAAAGGTTAACAAAATAATAATGGTAACAAAAGAATAGATTAGATATTCATTAATTCTACCCTGCTGTAGACGACCCACTTGCCGGGAGATGAAGTAGGACAATCTAACAATTGGTTTGTAGATGATATTCACAAATCTGTCATTTACGCGCAGTCGATACTTTAAGCGAACATGCTCACTAATACTAAACACTCCCCCAAAAATTCTGCGTAGTGGCATGGCAAAAGAGGTAGCGCTGTACTGCATTCTGGGAGTAAGTCCTCCAAAACCGCAGTCCCAAACATTGCAGCGCGTCACGGCACCCCTTTTTAAACGAAAAATAAAAAAGGTCGCCAGTATGATCAGCGCAATACTCACAAAGAAAATAGTCCCCGAATAGGAGGCTCTTTGAGCAACAATAGGTGTTACCCACAGCCAGTTGTACTTGTCCATATTGGTGTTAATGGATGCAGAAACCAGCTGATTAGAAACATTCCCTAACATATTAATAACAAAAGTAGGCAGTACTCCCAGTAAAAAGCACGTAAACGCCGCGAGTATCATCCCAATCCTCATGCTCCAACCTACTTCTCGATTCTTGGGCACCACCTTGCCTCGCCAACGACCTAAAAAGGTGACTCCAAAAGCCTTCACAAAAGTAGCTGCCGCTAGCGCGCTGGTAAGTGCCAGTAGCACGGCCCCAATAGGCATAATTAGCTTAACGATGGGCGTAGGCACAACTGGAGAAAGCAAAAAAGCTTGGAATGTAAGCCATTCCGAAGCAAAGCCGTTAAAAGGTGGCAAAGCAGAAATCGAGACACAACCCACGAGGAAAAGAAAAGCTGTCCAAGGCATAAGATGAATCAGCCCCCCCATTTTTTCCATATTCTGCTCATTAGTGGTTTGCAAAATGGCTCCTGCCCCCATAAAAAGCAGCCCCTTAAACATCGCGTGATTTAAGATGTGGTAGCAAGCAGCGGTTAAGGCTAACGCCGCAATAACGGGCATGTTAAAGGAAGTGAACATCATGCTCAACCCAATGCCTATGAGGATAATTCCAATATTTTCAATGGAGCTATAGGCCAAAAGTTTTTTTAGGTCATTCTGCATAAGAGCATTAAGAACCCCAAAAACTGCAGAGAGCAACCCAAAGGCTAGCACTATAGCTCCCCACCACCAAGGGAAAACCCCAATTATATCAAACGCTATTCTAATAATGCCATACATGGCCGTTTTCAGCATTACACCACTCATTAAGGCCGAGATGTTGGAAGGAGCTACAGGATGGGCTTCTGGCAACCACACATGCACGGGAATAACACCCGCTTTAATGGAAAACCCAAAAAAGGCCAAGAAAAAAGCAACGCCAGCCCAAGCCGCTGGGAAATTTGCGCTACGCATGGCATCAAAAGTGTAAGAACCAAACCCCATGTCCCCGCCAACCGCACCTGCCAGTACACCAAAGGATAATAGAATTGAGATGGCTCCGATATGAGCCATAACTAAATATAGTAACGCAGCTTTTTTGCTATCCACTTTTTCATCTTCATAGATAACCAAAAAATAAGAGGCAACCGCCATTAATTCCCACGCAATTAGAAAAAATAAAGCATCGTCCGCTAATACCACCATAAACATTCCCGCTATAAATAAACAGTAAAAAATAATGAAACGTGCTATGGATTTATGTCCCAAAAAGGCACGCACATATCCTAGGGAATAGATGGAAATATATAAAACCAGCAACCCAATAGTCGCTAGAAAAAAACCTGAAAGTGGGTCTAATCTGAAATGAAAAGGCAATTCGGGTAGTCCTAAGTTAAAAATCATAATATAGGCGCTGGCGTCATAGACAACCCAGATACCAGCCACCACCGCTAATAAACCAACAAGCGTCATTACCGAAAAGGAAAAATTTAAGATAAACTTTTCTTTTTTATTAAAAATAAAAGCAAAAATAACTAGGAAAAAAATAATTCCCAAGCCTATTGCTGCCAAATCTAACGGATAAAACGTCATAAGTTATCTCCAAATATTTCCAGCTCTTTTTCAGATAAAGCCTCATAGAAATCTTGTGGATTTTTGTTTTTCAAAACTTGTAAAATACTTTCATCTTTTAATAAACGCAGTAATTTTGTTTGTATCCTTAAAAAGCGGCCTTCACTTTTAGGGAAAACAAAAAACAAAGTGTCTACTTTCTCATTATCTAAGGCAGCAAAAGAAATGGGGTGCGCTAAGTGACACAGTGCAATGCTGGAAAGAGGTGCCGTAAACTCCTTAAAGGGTCGAGGATGCGGCAAAGCAGCACCGTGCCCAATCGCCGTGGAGCAGATTTGCTCCCTAATCATAATAGCTTCAAACAGTCGCTGACTATCGATTTGAGGAATAGTGTTTTTTATTTGGATAAGACAATTGGCAATTGCCTCTTCTTTTGTCACGCCAGCCACATCAAAATATATTCCACCACGTTTAATAAATTCAGCAAGGGGTATAGCCTCTTGCTCCAGTGCTTTTGGTTTATTTACAGCCGTCTGATAGGAAAACTCTCTGGTGTCTTCAGCCCAAGAGGTAATCTCTCTGCGGTCAAAACGCCATTGCCCCCCAAAGCGAAAACAGGGAATGGTTTCATTCTTTATCATGCGATAAATGGTTTTTTCGGAAACATTTAATAAATCAGCCACATCTTTGACGCTTAACTTCATGTCTAATTTTGTCCTATTTTGGGTAATTCTGAGATCATTGTAGTGGTGATTGGAGTCAAAGTAAAGTTATTCCAATAAATTTAGACGCGTTAGCTAATTAAATAATAAATACCTGCATTTTGGTGTTGGAAAAAGAATTCGCACAAACTATTCACTCCTAAGAAGGAGTGAATAGTTTTAAAATAACTTTAGCTAAGTTGAGCACTTGCTTTCTGGCACGCTTGATAAATATTATCAAAAATGGTCTGAATTTTCTCTTTAGAAACCGAAGAATAGGCGATACGCAAAACACCAGCGATGTAAATCAGCCCTGTTTCAAAGTCTTTTAAGAGTATCTGCCTTACGACTTCACCATCTAGCTCGCCCTTTAACTTCACGCACATAAAATATCCAGAGTTATAGGGTAGAGGCTCAAAGTATTGCGCATATTCAGGCTTCTTTAATGCTTCTTTTACTGCCTCGTAACGAGTCTTAAGTATGTCGAATTTTTGTGCTTTTTCTTGTGGATAGCTTTCTGACTCGTAAGCGTTTAAGAGCAAGGATTGGGAAAGGTTGGCGGCATTGGAAATGTTTCCTCTAATGGCACCTGCAGTCTTGGCTTCTAAGGCCGTATATAGTTCCTTTGTGCCATGTTTAATTCCATAAGTAATAAAACCTACTCTAAATCCCCAGACATAATCTTCTTTGGTTGGCCCATCTAACTTCACAGCCAGAACATTGTCGTGTAAATCCGCTAAATAGGAAAAAATCGACTCTTTTTCAATACCTTCTTCATAAACCAAACCAAAGTAGGCATCGTCAATAATAACAACAATCCGGTTACCCTTATCCGCAGATTCTTTAATGATATTAACTAATGCTTTCACTTCGTCCACTCTAGGGGTATAGCCAGTAGGATTATTGGGGAAATTTAGCAAAAGTACTTTTTTCCCAACCACTGGTGTATTAAGTTTATGTTTAATGGCTTCTAAATCAATACTACCCTCACTAAAGAGATTAAAGCAATCCAATGTAGCACCATAGCCATTGGCAAAGACTAACTCATAGTTATCCCAATAAATATCAGGCAGCAATAATTTATCTTCATCATCCAGAAATAGATAGCCGATAATGCTTAAGCCATGGGTTAAGGCACTGGAAACCACTGGCAAGCTGATTTCTTTACCAGCTAAACTTGGATTCTTCACTGGCAGGAGGGCTTTCCACTTTTCCCTTAAGTCGGGTCTACCAAAACTTGGCGCATAAGGAAAAACTTGAGCTGGCTTCAAATTTACACCCTTTTCAATACTCGGTAGACGCATGGGCGTACCGTCATCTTCTACCGCTTCGCCAATAGTCGCATTTATCTTTTTACCCTTGGCTTCTGCAGCCTGAGCCAAAATACCTTTTTTTGGGAAATATATACGCTTACCTTTTTTACTAAGAAGCGAAAAAATAGTTTCAGACTTATTGCTAATTACTTCATTTAATTCTAAGGCTAATGGGTTCATATAATTGCTCCTTTAGTACTATTTGTAAGCATAAATTTCACTCTATATTTACTAATAATATGTAATCGCTTTCTGTAGTATTTGTCAACAACATCTGTGCTTAACCAGCGCCAATTTTGTACAGCCCCATATATGGGTGTTGCGCACTTTGTAAAATTTAGTATAATCATACTTAGAATTTGTTTAATTTGGTTTGACTAAACCATTTTATTTTGCATAACAAAGTATTTTTTTGAGTCTAAGGAAAACTTAGACTTTTAATGGTGATAAATATAATGATCACAACTTTATTTATAAAAGCATAATAATTCTAAATAAATGTTATATTTGAAGGAGACATCATGGAAGAACAAAGTTTTGCTTGTAGTAAAATGGAACGCTGCCCTTTTACAAAGCCCTTTAGTAAAGAATTAGTAGATATTGCTAACAGCTGGATAAGAATGTTTTGCTCAAACAAGGTTAAGTCTAATTACTGTGCCCGTAAACAATATTTCGAGCTCAAAGGTGAGGCTCCTTCCGATAACCTAACCCCCTTAGGCACTCTTATGTTTGTTAATGCTTATGCAGATGCTACTCACAAAGGGGCTTAATGCCTAAAGGCGAGAGTAATAATAAGCCCTCGATGGCGCAATTATTACCGCTACCTTTGCGAGAAAAATTAGAAAACGAACCCGAGTTCCAAAAAGTAGTAGCAGAGCTTGCAAGCTTGCCCCAATCCGATATTCCTACGGTCGCTGCACTTATGGAAAAGTATAGGCTAAACATCAATCAAAGCTTCGAGCTGTGTCAGACGCTTAGAGAATTACTATTAAAAGATAACGACTTTAACATTAGCGGGCTTGCCAAACTTGAGCTTGAAGGCGCCAAGCAATCTGAAGCCTTTATGCTGGCGTTGCGCGCAATTCGCTATCCGCAGTATTCAGAAATGAAAGCTAAGCTCAAGAAATACTTATCACAGCTAAACAGTAAAAATATTAAGTTTAACTATAAAGATAATTTTGAGTCTTTAACCTTGGACCTAGTTGCCAATATCAGAAATCCAGAAGACATAGAGCTACTTTCTCAAACCTTAATAAACAAAAAAGAGGTTATCTCCCAACTATTAAGTTTAATAAAAAATGGACTCGATGATTAAACAACTCTTTATCAGTACGGCAGTTAAAGATCTGCCCTACACACAACAAATTCGTAGCGCTCTGAACGGGTTAACCCCCAAATACTTTTCGCCCGAGGAACTATGCAACATTAAAGCTAATTTTGACCGACAGGACGTGTTAATCATCACCTCGCTCCAAGGCGAACTGCTAAAAGACTGCCCCGGAACAACCAAGTATAGTTGTTGTGGGTATAAAATTTTGAATGTGGGACTAAACTGCCTGTTTAACTGCTCATATTGCATTTTGCAAGACTATCTTCAAAGCAAACAGCAGGTCGTTTTTGCCGATATTGAGGAGCAGCTTGCCAAGCTAGCACCTAAAATACAGCTAATGAAGCAAAGTCGCATTGGTACAGGAGAATTTACCGATAGCCTTATTTTAGACCACCTTACCAGTTTATCCGTAAAATTAGTCAACTATTTTCGTCACCAAAAAAATATTTTACTGGAACTTAAAACCAAATCCACTAACATTGAGAATCTACTAAGCATTGAAGCCACAACCAACACGGTAGTAAGCTGGTCGATTAATCCTCAGAATATTATGAATGTCTTGGAAAAAGGCACGCCCAGTCTACGGGAAAGGTTGTCCGCCGCCAGTAAAGTGGCCCAACATGGATACTCTGTAGCCTTTCATTTTGACCCCATGGTACTTTACGAAACCTATGCACAAGACTACACAAAAGTAGTTGAAGCTATTTTTGCCCACGTACCTAAAGAAAGCATTAAATGGATTAGCCTTGGTACGCTCCGTTTTACAAAAGGCCTAAAACCTCTGTTTATGAAACGCTCTCCGCTCTTTATTGACGAGTTTATAGCAGGTGACGATAATAAATTTCGGTATCTTCGCCAACGACGAGTAAAGGCTTATGCCTTAATGTTAGAGCAAATTAGAAAATACAGCTCCGACACCTTTGTTTACCTTTGCATGGAGTCTCAGGCAGTGTGGGAAGAAGTTTTTGGGTTTCATTTTTCCGATAATACAGACTTTGAAAAATACTTTAATAGCAAAGTCTTTTAAGAATACGATCCCCCTCACCAGCTCCTTTGGGAGAGAGTCGGTATCACCATTTAGAAGAGAGGGTATGTAGTGAAATACAATCAGCTAGGCAGCACAAACTTGCACGTCTCGGAAATAGGGCTGGGGTCTTGGGTTTTTGGGGGTAAAAACTGGGGGCAAGCATCAGATGCTGACTCAGAAGCCACCATAAAGGAGGCGCTGAACCAGGGCATAAACTTTATCGACACTGCCCCGATTTACGGTTTTGGCCACGCCGAAGAAGTAATTGGCAAGAGCCTAAAAGCGATAAGACAGCAAGTGATTATTTCTACTAAGTGTGGCTTAAGACAAACGGCTCACGGGATAAATCATGACTTATCTGAAGAGTTTATAAACCAAGAACTCCTCAACTCTCTGCAAAGGCTGCAAACTGACTATATTGATATATACTGGATACATTGGCCCGACCCAAATATTCCAACTGGAAAAGCCCTCGAAAGTTTGCAAAAATTGAAGAAAAAGGGACTTATTCGCTATATTGGTCTTTGCAATCATGCCCTACCCGACATCCAAGACGCAAATATTTCTAGTCAAATTGACTGCCTGCAACATCAATATTCCATATTAGAGCGAACTATTGAGAAAGAAATTATCCCCTATGTGCAAGCATGCAGCTTGGGTTTAGTTACTTATGGAGCACTACATGGCGGGCTCCTTACTGACAAATACAAAACCCCTCCAAATTTATCAAAAAAAGAAGCCAAAGCCTTCTTCTATAAGCTAAATGAACAGGGAACTTGGGAGAAAGCCCAAGACTGTTTGCAAGTATTAGCCAATAATAATATGCAAAAAAACATAACCCAAGCTGCCATAAAATGGACCACTAACAACGTTGCAATTAATTCAGTACTTGTGGGAGCCAGAAATAGAAAACAATTACTGGATTTTTTTGCTTCTGGATAATTTTAAAAGGGGCTGTTTGTGGTGCCACTGCGGACAAATATTCTCAAAGTGGCACCACAAATATCGATCAGTCTATGAACAAAAAAATACTTAGCGCATCATCATGCCTGGCCCCATATCTGGACCACCAAGACCTCGCTCCACCCTCATCTCTAACATTTTGTCTTCTAATTGTTCAGACAACTCATTTAACTTCTTAAGCTGCTCGGGAGTTAACACCCGTCTCATTTCTTTTAAGGACTTTACCTGATTATCTAAAATCTTCTTTTGCAAATCTAATATCTTACTTTCCGTTTCCTTTACATCACCTTCATTGAGATTGCTTTTAGTAAGCTCCTTACGCAGAGCAATATGCAACTCGCTGGATTCCTTATGAATACCCATGTTTTGTTTAACATTTTCGTCTCTAAACTTATCTAAGGCTCGTAGTTGATCCTTGCTTAACCCAAGCTCTTTAATTAGGTTATCTTTTTGGCTTTTCATCTGACCTTGCTTGAAATCTTTTCCCTTTCGAGGGTTATCATCTCTATCATTGCCGGGGCCAAAGGCAAATAAACAACCACTTAAGCTTAAAATTAAAATAACTGCAAATAACTTTTTCATCATTTAACTCCTTTATATATTTAATTTCCTGCTACCCATTTGCCTCCTTTCCAAAGCAAAATTTAACAACGAACAGCTACAATTCCTCATAATCCGTATCTGAGTACACTGTAGAGGGAAATAGAACCTGATTCATGTAAGTGTTGTTTACATTAACTTTTTCCCAAGTGCTTATTTGCTGTGTAGAAACCAACGCCACCATTACCAAGGCTGCCGAGAGCGTGGCTAGTCGTAAATTGCTAAACTTGTAATAAAAGGGAACGGACTCCCGCTCCCCCTCAAGTGTACTTGTAATCCTAGAAAAAATATAACCAGGTACAGCCAGATTACTTCCTTTGATTTCCTTTATTAGCTTATCGTATACTCCGTTATTCATTTTTTTCTCCTCTCTTATACAAGGCAAGCAATTTGCTGCGACCTCTATTTAGCCTGGACCGCACTGTACCGATTTTGATGTTTAATACTTCGGCTATTCTTTCATAAGACAGTTCTTCAATATCCTTCAAAATAATGGGCATCTTATATTTATCAGGAAGCTTTTCCAGTAGCTTCATGGCTCTACCCTCTTCGTTAGCCTCCTCCATTGGGGCTTGGTTATTGTAAAAGAAGGCTATATCAAACTGCTTTAAGAATAACCATTTTTTTCGCTTTTGATGATTTAGCACATAATTTACAGCCACGCGGTAAATCCAAGTCTTAATCTCAAAAACATGATTAAACTTCGCTCTGTTCTCATAAATTTTAATGTAGATATCGTGCATCAGATCTTCGGCTTCTTCTCTATTTAATACCATTTTATACACTACATTAAAAATAAACTTTTTCGTTTCCTCATAAATCGTAGAAAACGCTGTTTTGTTGCCATCTTTGAATTCTTGGACGATTTTACTGCTTATTACTGCCATTCATTTTACCTTCAGTTATTTAAACATTTGTACGTTGATAAAGTTCCACAAAAAACATGTTTTTCTGTAATTGGTTTGGTGGCACTACCTATTAAGTATACCGAGTCCTAAATTTGATTGCAAAGCAATTGCGTCTTAGTATACAATTTAGAAATGAAATATGTTTATATCATAATGGCGCTAGCATCTCTTCTCTGGGGCATCGAGCTGAAAAGTGTTAGCGGTCTTGGGGGCGGAAATTCTAACCTTGCTTTAATTCAAAATGGGGAAGCGTTGATACGAAACCCAGCGTTTCTCAACGGACTGGGGTTAAGCTACAGTCGACAGAGCATTGATACAGGGCTAAAGGATTACGACAAATATCAGTTTGAGTATTTTTCCTATGGAGATCTTGGGGCTGGAAGTGTTACCTATAAAGAAAAAAATGGAGATGCCTACAATATAAGCTTGTTGGGGTTTGGTGTGCCAGTAAAGGACGGCATAAAGTGGGGCTGTACTTTGGAAACAATCAACCTAAGTCGCGACGATATTTACTATCAGACGTGGTCAACAAAGATAGGAATCAGCTACTTAGCCACATTTCCGACAAAAATGCTTTTGGGGTTTACGCTAGAGAATATCATTAAGGAAGACTCCCAACAAACAGCCATTGAAACTGCACCAAAATTTGCTTTTGGTCTAGGTTTTATTCCCATGAACAATATGCTCTGGACTCATTCTTTTAGTTACAAGCGCAAAGAAGGCGAAAAAGTAAATTACTCCACAGGAATATCCCTAATGGTAGACAAAGACTTGGTAATAATGGGTGGAGCCAGTAAGGATGGCTACTCGGTAGGCCTGGAATTACCTTTAGGTTTTGCAAAACTTAGCAACTTAGGAAAAGTAAGCTACTCTATCGTGATGCCCTTTGATATTAAGCAGGAAATCCGCTATAACATTGGCTACTCCTTTGGCATTTAGTTCGCGGTGAGTAATTTTATTCAACGAATCTAGATTTTGGTCTATTTTATTGACTTGCCAAGCCATATATTGCATCATCTTTGAAATCATAGCCATAGTTGCCAATATTACAAAATGTATGATACTATTTGTAATATTGATATGAAAAAGTTTATTTTTGATCGACTTGTAGACAGGGAGAATATATGCAATCTTGAAAAGGAGCGCCAACAGCTTACTGCCCACATTAACAATAAAGCAAATGTGGTTGTATTTGCACCTCGAAATTACGGAAAGACCTCGCTACTAAAAAATATTGTTATCGACGATTTTAAAAAAAGAAACAAAAAATCTTTTGTTTTTTTCACTGATTTATTAGGGGTTAAAGATCTTAGCTCAATTATTGCACGGCTAATTGGTGCCTTTGAGCACTCATTTACAGAGTCTTTCCCCGTGAAACATATTATGGAAGACCTCAAAACATTTCTCTCTAACTTGCAACCAACAGTTTCTATAGATTCCATTACCGGAAGCCCCAGTATCTCCTTGGGGATTTCTCCACGCAACCGCGAATATTCGATTCAGTATGTGTTTGCTCTCATACAGGACATTTCAAAAAAAATCCCCACGCTCATCGTTATTGATGAATTTCAGGACATTGCTGCCATAGATGAGGCACAGGCACTCTTTAGGACATCCTTCCAAGAGGTGGATAATATACCCATAATTTTGATGGGCTCGAAAAGACACATTCTGCATAATATTTTTTCCAAAGCAGATGCTCCATTGGCTTCATGGGGCATTGACATCGAGATTCCACCAATACCCTACGCAGAGTATAGCGAGTATATCCATGAACGTTTTGTATCTTATGGGCTTAAACTTGATAATGAGTTATCGATATATTTACAAAATTTACTGTATCGTGTTCCAGAATCGATTAATATTGTTTGTCAGCAAATCATTGAGCTATTTTCAAATAGAGAGCTTTCCAAAGACGATATCCATCAGGCATTGAAGGTCGCTATCGAAAATAGGGAAAGACGCTATGAATCTGCATTGCTCATGTACTCTAAGGTTGAAGAGACGGTGCTTATTCAGTTGGCGAAAAGTGGGCAAATTGAAAAGCCTCAGTCCATTGCTTTTTTGGAAAAAGTTAGTTTAAGCAACCGTACTGTTGGAAAATGTTTCGTTCGATTTATGGATTTAGGGATTATTGAAAAAGTTGACGCTGCCTACCGCATATCAAATCCGCTATTTGGATTTTATTTAAAATGGTATCGATAAAAATATTTTATTGAAACTAGAGTTGCTACTGGATGTTGGTTAAGCCGTTATTTTTCGAAAAGGCTAATACCATATTTGTTAATATGCTCAATTAGGTCGCTATTTCTCAAACTATTATAATCTGAAATATCGAAGAAATAAGGGAGGTTAGTTTCCTCTTCAAGTTTGTACTTAACCCTACTAACCGTATCTAGGCTAATACTACCCTTTAGTGTAATATCCACATCTGAGCCTACTTTATGATTACCTAAGGCCCTTGATCCATAAACGATGACATCACTAATTTCTGGAAATGTTGCGGCACACGTCTTTATAGCTGCTATTTCAGAGTTCGTTAAACCAATCTTCATATCATTTTTTTGGTCGTATCATAAAGTGACGCCATGAGTTGGTAGTATTCTGTTTTAATCAACTTAACGGCGGCATCTGCATAAACATCATCATAGGTATGAGCTAGTAAATTGCGCTTCTCAAGGGCATCTAACCATTTCTCTCCAGCAATGATATACCCTATTTGATAGGCCTGCTTAATTACTTCTCGTGGAGTTTTAGCGCTATACCCCTCGTAATCCAGCTTATCTTTTAGTAAGTTCCATGCTAACTCTAGAGTAAACTCAAAAATTTGCACCAACCCAGCTTTCTCAATAACAGAATAGTCATCTTGAGCGATCGCACCTTGCAACTGTTTGTAGGCTTTTTCAAAATTTGCAAATCTTTGTTGGAAACGTATACTATTTGTCATTGGGTCTTCTCTCTAATAATTGTATTCTATAACTTATAGAATTATAGCCAAATACTTTCTATTAAGCAATTAATTAACGTTCTCTGAAGGATTAATCTGAATGTCAAACTTTAGATGAGTTGCTTCGATAATTAAGCAATTTATTGACTATCCGCAGTATTTATTGCATCATAAATTAGGCATACAATTATTTATTAACTTGGTTAAGGATTTGGAACAATTATGAAGAGAATCGAAAGTTTTTCCATGTTTATTTTATTATTAGGGTTTTGCCTATTTTCTTCTAGCTTTGCACTTGAACCGATAACGCTGACTCCTTCACAAGAGGAATATATTGTGGGTACGCAGATAGAGTACTTCGAGGACAAGAAAGGGACGGCTACCTTTGACCAAATAAAAGCAGGCGATTTTAATGAGGGCTTTATACAAAATAACCTCAGTAAACTCGATTTTGGCTACACAAAATCAACCTATTGGTTACGTTTTATAGTTAACAGCGAATCCCCAAAACAAGATTGGTTGCTAGAACTTTCCGAACCCCTAATAAATAATATTGATGTCTATATGCCTGTTAGCAACTATTATCTACAAAAACAGGCAGGCAGCAACTTCGAGTTTGTAAAGCGAGAGATTTCCTGTAAGAACCTTACCTTTGCCCTTCCCAGGCAAAACTTAGCCAATAAATATTTTTACCTGAAGATCCAAAGCGAATACAAGACTGTAATTGCCTTGAGAATTCTGTCCAAAGAGGCTTTCCAACAAAAAGATCACCGAGAGCAATATTTTCTTGGGTTGTTTTTCGGAGCACTTGCCTCCTTTGTAGCCTTAAATTGGCTACTATTTTTTGTACTAAGACAACCCAGTTACCTTTTCTTTTCTTTGCTTGTACTCGGGGTAACCGGTTCAGTGTTAGCACAAAGTGGCTTGGGGTTTGAGTTTTTTTGGCCACAAAATATTTGGCTACAGAGTAGAGCACTTCCTTTGTTCATGGGGTTAACAACTATAGGGGGCACAACCCTTAGTGCAGCCTTCCTCTTTCTAAAAAATCATTCACTTAAGCTGAATATATATCTTAACTTTATGACCCTTTTGTCTTTGCTGCTTACTTTTTCCTCTATATTTTTTAACCTTGGATGGGTAATGCAAATTGAGATAGTATTTTTACAAATTCTATTTATAAGCTTGCTCCCAATAGCTATATTTTGTCTGAGAAAAGGGTATAAGAAAGGACTATATTTATTGCTATTCTGGCTGACAACCCTAGCGGTTATTGTCATTATTTATCTTAATTACGACACCCTTCAAAGTAATTTTTCTACCCACTTCCCTCTGCAAGCTGCTTCATTAATAGTCTTTGGTGTGATTTCGCTAGGACTAGCTGCTCAAGAAATTAGCTTGCGCAAAACAAACGAAAAAGAACAAGCACTGGCTGCTGAGAAATACACTCAGACACTGGACAACATGGCGAAAATCGACAAGTTAAAAGATGACTTCTTGGCCAAAACTTCCCATGAACTTAGAACTCCCATAAATGGAATTATTGGAATTACTGAATCTATTTTAGATGGGGCGCTTGGCCCTCTTTCAGAAAAAATGCGCAATAATCTTCAATTAGTTTCTTCCAGTGGTAAAAGGTTATCTTCCTTGGTCAATAATATTTTGGATTTTTCCAAGATAAAAAACAATGCACTTACCCTACGCCGTAAATATGTTGGATTGCGAGAAATGACCGATTTAGTTATTGCGCTCTCTAAACCACTTGTGTTGGGGAAAAGCATTGTAATTGTTAACGACATTAATAGAACTACTCCCTCTGTTTTTGCTGATGAAAACAGGCTAGAACAAATTCTCCACAATTTAATTGGAAACGCCATCAAGTTTACACAGAAGGGCAGTGTAACGGTACGGGCAGAAATACTGACCTCACCCCCAGCCCCTTCGTCTCCGCCATTAATGGCTTCTACGCAACGAGATCTCCTAAAGGATGAGGGGAGGACTTTAGTCTCACCACTAACTTCTCAACCTTTACCAAGTAATTTCAGCTTTGTACCCAAAGATTCCTCGACTACGCTCGGAATGACAAACAAATCCCCCCATTCACCATTCACTCCTCACCATTCACCCACAGAAATTGCAGGTTTCGTGCAAATTTCGGTGTCCGACACTGGCATTGGCATTCCTGAAGGTAAGTTTGAGGCCATTTTCCAATCTTTTGAAAACATGGACAACTCTTCTATTAGAGAGTATGGCGGGACTGGCTTAGGATTATCACTCTCCAAGCAATTGGTAGAGCTGCACGGCGGCAAAATTTGGCTAGAATCAGAGCTAGGCAAAGGTTCTACCTTTTATTTCACCATGCCCTTAGCGAGCGCCAAGCTGGGATTAGTGCCCCAATCTGTGACGGATAGTGAAGCTTCCGCCTCTGTACCAGTAAATGGCTCCTCTTATGCCTCCCAACCCCCCTCTGACAAGGGAGATTTAGGGGATTCCATCCCTTCACCAGTTTCACCCGCCGCAGGCAGCGCAGGAAACATTCTCGTTGTTGATGATGAGTTTATTAACATTCAGGTGTTACAAAACCAGCTCTCTGTGCATGGCTTTAACGTAATGATGGCTTCAAGCGGACAGGAAGCCTTAGAACTACTTGAGCATGAAATCGATACCGTCCCCGATATGGTTATCTTGGACGTCATGATGCCCTTGATGACGGGCTATGAAGTATGCCAGAAAATTAGGGAAACCTACAGCATCTCTGAGCTACCGGTAATCATGTTAACGGCAAAGAATCAGCCCTTTGCAGACCTACAAATTGGTCTAGAAGCGGGCGCCAACGACTACCTTACCAAACCCTTTAATAAAAACGAACTGCTCGCTAGAGTAAATAACTTACTTTCTCTTAAGCAGGCCTCCCAAGACAAAATAGAGTACGAAGGAATTAAAAAGGAACTGGAGTTCGCTCAAAAGATTCAGGAATCCATCTTGCCTAGAAAGCTACCTGTAATTCCTGGGATTGTTACTTATGCAAAGTATCTGCCTATGACTAAAATTGGGGGAGACTACTATGATTTTGCTTTGGCTCCTGATGGTCAGCTAGTAGTCATTATTGCTGACGTTTCGGGACATGGACTACCAGCAGCTATGATTGGCTCTATGGCAAAACTAGCCTTCGTTATGGATGCCCGACACTATTCCAGCCCCAAACACATCCTCACAAATATGAATAAAAATCTTTATGACCAGTTTAAAGGAAAATATCTAACCGCTTGCTCCATTGCTATAGATTTAGCCAATAAAAAACTTAGGCTCTCTAACGCAGGGCACCTACCTATCATTATTGCCAGAAAAGTCAACGATATTGACGCTGAACAAATAAACACTACAAAAAGAACCTCTCAGCCACAAAAAAACAGCAAAGAGATTAAGCATACAAGGGGAACAGAAGAAGCAAATACTCCCTTAGTTGCAGATTTCTACTCACTGTTCACCTCTCATGAAATTATTGAGCTTACCACCAAGGCGGGCTACCCCTTAGGCTGGATGGAAGAAAATGAACTCGAAGAAGTCAGCTTTAACCTGCAAAGTGGCGATAGAATTATTCTCTATACGGACTGCATTTTAGAGGCAAAAAAACCGACCCACGAACAATTTGAAAAAGACAATTTTCACCGTTTTATAGTAAATAACGCTACCCTAAAGCCACCCGCTTTTGTAGATAGCCTAATTTGCACACTCCAAAAATGGACAGACTCTATGTCGCTTAAAGATGACCTAACCGTAGTAGTTATCGATATTGAATAGCTTTAATCCTAGTGTCTGGGGTTTTACAGCCATTTAATCAAAGCCCTGACGATGTACTGATCTCAGGCTTTATCGTGAATTATTCGTAGTTAAATCGTATTTTTATTGCTTTTTTGAAGCATTCTTAATAGTATAAACCATATGGAAATACTTGGTTTTAGAATATTAGAGCAGCTATACTCAGGGGTTATCGCCAATGTTTACAAAGCGATCCGCGATGACGCTACTCCCGTAATTATTAAAACCCTCAAAAATGAATACCCTTCTCAAAATGAGTTGGCTCGCTTTCGCAATCAGTTTGACATCCTCTCTAATAAAAATCTCCTCGGCAGTATTAAGCTCTTTAACCTAATGAAATACCACAATGGACTTGCTCTTGTCATGGAAGACTGTGGCGCTAAGTCGCTGCACGAAACGGTCAATGGAGAACCCATGCCTCTGGAGCTTTTCTTGAAGCTGGCCGTGAAACTTGCTGGTGCTCTTGGTGAGATCCATCAACATAATATTATTCATAAGGATATTAACACCCATAACATTGTTGTCTCTA
Organism: uncultured Candidatus Marinamargulisbacteria bacterium; assembly: GCA_903902445.1. Taxonomy (GTDB): domain Bacteria; phylum Margulisbacteria; class Riflemargulisbacteria; order GWF2-35-9; family GWF2-35-9; genus CAIUUT01. The sequence goes on along the minus strand of CAIUUT010000043.1, from coordinate 2,147 downwards.
GAGACTTTGAAATAACCAAATTTATCGACTTTAGCATCTCTACGCTTCTCTCAGAGGAAAAACAAAGCATCATCAGCCCGAACCTTCTGGAAGGCACTCTGGCCTACATCTCCCCCGAACAAACGGGCAGAATGAATCGGGGCATCGACTACCGTACTGACCTTTATTCCCTCGGAGTCACTTTCTACGAACTCCTTACGGGCAAGTTGCCTTTTGAAGCCTCCGATGCTCTTGGCTTTGTCCATTTACATATCGCTCAAAGCCCGGTCCCTCCTTGCGAACTTCTTCCCTCCATTCCTGTTGTACTCTCCAGTATTATACTCAAGCTCATGTCTAAAACGGCCGAGGATAGATACCTTTCGGCCTTCGGCTTAAAAGCCGACCTGGAAAATTGCCTCCATCAGCTACACTCACAACATCAGATTAACCTCTTCCCTCTTGCCCAAAGTGACTTCTCCGACAAACTCCAATTAGTGGACAAACTCTACGGGAGAGAAAACGAAATTAACCTTCTGCTTGCAACATTCAAAAATGTTACTGAAGGCTCTACGCAACTCATCTTGGTTTCTGGATACTCTGGCATTGGTAAATCGGCGCTCATCAACGAAATCCACAGACCCATTCTCGAAGAACGCGGCTACTTTGCTTCGGGTAAGTTTGACCAGTTCAAAAGAAACATTCCCTACAGCGCGGTTATTCAAGCCTTTCAATCTCTAATCCAACAAATCCTAACCGAAAGCGACGAGCAAATTGACTACTGGAAACAGAATTTACTGCAAGCGCTTGGTCTCAATGGACAAATTATTGTGGAAATTATTCCTGCAATTGAGTTTATTATCGGCAAACAACCCAGTGTCCCTTCTTTAGGCCCCTTGGAAACCCTCAACCGTTTCAACCTTGTCTTTCAAGCCTTTGTCAAAGTCTTTGCCCAAGAGAAACACCCTCTGGCGCTCTTCCTAGACGACTTGCAATGGGCTGACTCCGGTACCCTTAACCTTATTAAGTTGTTTATGTCTGACCCTGAAAGCCGTTTTCTTCTGCTCATCGGGGCCTATCGTGACAATGAAGTGGATGAAAATCACCCACTCCTTCATACCCTGTCTGAAATTAATAAATTAAACAAATCAACCAACACCATTAAAATCCTACCCCTTAAAATTGATCACTTGGCCCAACTTATTTCCGAAGCCTTGCATCTTCCGCATTTTGACGTCTATCCCTTGGCAAGTCTCGTTCTCGACAAAACTCAAGGCAATCCTTTCTTCGTCAAAGAGTTTCTTAAGTCTATTTATCAGGCAAAAGCCCTCTTTTTTGACCACAACCAGTCTCGGTGGGGTTGGAATAGTGACGCCATTCACGCTCTGGGCATTACCGACAATGTCGTCGACCTGATGAGCTCCAAAATTAGAAAACAACCACCAGAAACTCAGGAAATCTTGAAACTTGGCGCCTGTATCGGCAATCGTTTTAACCTCAAAATCTTGGCCATCGTTTGTGAAAAATCGGTTAAAGATACTGCCCAACATCTTTGGTCTGCGATCCTTGATGGCCTACTCTTTGGCGACAACAAATACCTGCAAACCACTCTGGAGGCTATTGAACTAAACGATAACTACGACGCTTCGACGACTTTCTTCTCTTTCCCGCATGACAAGGTGCAGCAAGCGGCCTATTCGCTTATCGAGCAGGCTAGTAAGCCTCCTCTGCATTTGAAAATCGGCAGACTCCTTCTGGAGCATATCAGCGCCAAAGAGAAAGAGGACTCGCTCTTTGAAATCGTAAACCACCTTAACCAAGGAATTGCTCTTCTCGAAACCAGCAAAGAAAAAGAAAACTTGGCGCACATTAACCTTCAGGCTGGCAAAAAAGCCAAAGACTCTGCGGCGTACACTCCCAGTTTAGACTACCTGAAAGTGGGCATCTCCCTGCTCAATACTGACTCTTGGAAAAGCCAGTATCCTTTAACACTCTCTCTCTATGAAGAAGCCGCAGAAACCGCCTACTTAGCTATCCAGTACGCGGAAGTGGATCGTTTGTGTCAGGTAATCTTAGAAAATACCGTTTCCGTCTTAGATAAAGTTAAAACCTACGAAATAAAGATTCACACCTACACCACTCAAAATAAATTAACTCAAGCGATTGACACT
>CAIUUT010000042.1 GCA_903902445.1 uncultured Candidatus Marinamargulisbacteria bacterium | reverse complement strand
TCTTTTTCCTTGTTACTCAATGTCACTCCTCCTGTCATCTGTATTACTCCTTTTTACTTTTTTAAAAGAAGTCTATTTTATACCATAGAGTGACATTTCTACTTTGCTCAGGGGTGACATTATCACTTTGGGCTAACATAAAAATAAGCCACTTGTCAAATAATAAAAGAATCACTATAATGTCTACTGTATTAGTATTGTATAATGCGCGATGCGCAATAATTGTCCGTCATTCCGAGCGAACAGACTTTGTCTGGTAGTCGAGGAATCTTTTGGTGCAAAGCCAGATCCATTTGCTGGGTTCGGGATGACCTAGGGAAAGTTAGTCAGGATGAAGTAAAAGTAGTTTGTAAAGTGAAACAAGGAAGGTGGGATAATAAATGGCAAGAATAGGTTATGTTGATTATTTAAGTGCTTCAGATGAGGTTAAGTTTGCGTATAATAAACTCATTAAAGAAAACGGTAGGGTTACCAATATGAAAAATACGCTACTGCAAGATATAACCGCCTTTAAAGCCTATCAAGAATGGTATCCACTTTACAAAGAAGTAGAAGCGATCACTGGAGAGCTAGGGGCGCAAATTCTCAGTTACTCCATTTCTACGCAAAACGAATGCAGTTTGTGTTCCTTATATTTTAGCAAAGCTTTGCTAGATAAGGGCTATAACCCCAGCGAGTTAATATTAACTCCCCAGCAAGAGCTGTTAGGTCTTTTTGGTAGTAGTATTGCTAAGGACCCCAAACAGATTAGTGATGAACTGTTTGCACAGCTAAAAAGTAATTTTAGTACTAGGGAAATTGTTGTGCTTACGGCCTTTGCAGGGCAGATGATTGCTACCAATGTTTTTAATAGTGCCTTGCAAATAGACATAGATGAAAATTTATTAGGATAGAGGGAAAGAAAATGGTAAAAGATTTTGCAGATAAAGTAGTTTTTATTACGGGAGCCGCTAAAGGGCAGGGGAAAGCAGTGGCTCTGGCTTTTGCTAAAGCAGGCGCCAAAATCATTGGCTTTGATCTGGAAGAAAAGATAGACTATCCCGCCTATAATAGTGGAAATAGCGAAGACTTGAAGGCTTTAAAAAATGAGATCGAGAGCATTGGCGGAGAGTGTTTGGTGTTTTTTGGGGATGTGAGGGATCAGGTTTCTATTCAAGCCGCTGTTAAGGGTGCCATCTATGCTTTTGGTAAAATAGATATTCTATTTAACAATGCGGGCATTGCTGCTTATGGACTTAGCCATGAGCTGACCGAGGCGCAGTGGGACTCGATGCTAGATATTAACTTGAAAGGAGCTTGGTTAACTGCCAAGCATATTATTCCCTATATGATCGAAAAGAAGTCGGGCGTGATTATTAATAATTCTTCCATTGCAGGGTTACGCGGTCTGAACAGACTTTCGCATTACAGTGCCTCTAAGTACGGTTTAATAGGTCTTACAAAATCGTGGGCCATTGAACTGGCGCCTTATAATATTCGCTCTGTAAGCATTCACCCCACAGGTGTAAATACTCCCATGAATGATGGCCTTGCCAGTATGGAAGGTTCAACACCGCAAGAAATCGCCGAGAGATCTGCCGGTAACTTGTTGCCAGTGCCTTGGTTAGAAACCGAGGATGTTGCTCATTTAGTGTTGTTTCTGGCCAGTGATAAAGCCAGATACATAACTGGGTCACAATTTGTAGTCGATGCAGGGCTTTTATCTGCATAAGGTTGGCAATAGAGAGAGGATTGACTTTGTTACGAGCGCATTTTATACTTAACTCGTTTAATAAAGTCTATCGGAAAAGTTAACTAAAGGGAGGCGGCTAATGAGTAAAAAACTATCTATAATAGCAATGAGTGGTGACTTCGATAAAGCCATCGCTATTTTTACTTTAGCCTCTGGTGCCGCCGCAGTTGGGTATGAAGTAAATCTATTTTTTACATTTTGGGGATTAAATATCATAAAAAAGAACACTGGCCGTTCCTTTATAGGTAAAGGTTTAATGGCGCGCTTCTTTAATTTTCTCTTGGGTGGTCGTAAAAACCTACCGCTTAGCCGACTAAATTTTGCCGGGGCTAGTCCTCATCTCATGACAGCCATGATGAAGTCACGCAATGTCGCCACGCTTCCTGAATTACTGCAAGCGTCTATTGACCTAAAAGTAAATTTTTTCGCTTGTGAAATGGCCATGGTGGTTTTGGGACTAAAAAAAGAAGATTTTATTCCACAAGTCAAGGATGTCCTTGGTGTAGCTAAGTTTCTAGAGCTCTCCAATGATGGACAAACCCTATTTATATGAGTACCGTAAAGCTCGATATTACCAAAGAGCATTGCCCCATGACGTTTGTGAAAACCAAGATCGCCCTAGAGCGTATGGCTGTGGGAGATGTTTTAGAAGTTCTTTTAACCACCGGTGAGCCACTGGATAATGTGCCTAAAAGTGCTACAGAACAGGGCTATACAGTACACAGTACCACCCAGATTAGTGCGGACGTGTATCAAGTAACGATTAGTAAATAAATTAGCAGGAGGAAATAAATATGTCTGATAGTATTATTCAAAGAAGTGTGACCACATCGGTGGCAAGAAATTTAGCCAACACCACCAAGACACCACCCCAAATGATGTCTATTACCCCCAGACACTTATTAAATTTACTTCCTTGGGTACATGTAGATGGGGGAACTTATAGAGTGAATCGTACAAAAGTAGAGCTACCCAGAGCCGAGCGTGTTGAGCTGGTTCTCAGTAATGGCGTGGCTTCCTTTAGTCCAGATGCTTTGCGCAGTATTCCTCTTTTTTCTAAGATTCATGAGGATGTTATTTCTAAAATGGCGGCTCGTTTTAAAAGAGAAGAAGTGCAGCTTGGAAAAACCTTAGTTGCCGAAGGTGAAGGACGACACAATTTCTTCATCATCGCCCAAGGTCAGTTAGAAGTGCTTAGTAAGGGTGTGCATGGCAGCGATTTGCGCTTAGCGCTTTTAACAGAAGGTGAATTCTTTGGTGAACTAGAACTTGTATCTGCAAAACCATCAGAAGTTACCATAAAGACCATTACTCCTTGTGTATTGCTTACCCTTTCCAAAAAAGACCTAGATGCCATACTTAAAGAACTTCCTGCTTTGAAAGCTCAGTTTAATAAAACTATTGAAGAGCATATCGAGTTAAGCGCTAGTGTAAATAAATATGGCGAACGCAACATCGATTTAGTTTCAGGCTTAGCCGAAAACGTCATAATCCCAGAAACTTTTGTAGACTATTCTGCAACGCCTCGTGAGTATCCTCTCAGCTCAGTGCAAACTGTAGTGCGCGTGCATACTCGTGTTTCAGATTTATACAACAATCCGTACAATCAGCTGGAAGAGCAACTTCGCTTAACCATAGAGGGTATTAAAGAGCGTCAGGAATGGGAATTAATTAATAATAAAAATTTTGGGTTACTCCATTCTGTTAACTCTTCCATGCGTGTTAGTGCTCGTTACGGTGCTCCAACACCTGATGATCTTGATGAACTGTTATCTCTAGTTTGGAAGAAGCCCGCTTTTTTTCTAGCTCATCCCAAGGCCATCGCCGCTTTCGAGCGTGAATGTACCTGGCGTGGGGTTCCACCTGTAACTACCAATATTTACGGAGCGCCTGTCATTCTTTGGCGTGGTGTCCCCATTATTCCTTGCGACAAGCTAGAGATTAAGAGTAGATACACAAACAACCAATCCTTAGGAACAACCTCCATTCTCTTATTTAGAGTTGGGGAAGCAGATCAAGGTGTGGTAGGGTTACATCAGCAAGGAGTTCCCGGTGAAATTTCTGCCAGTCTTTCGGCAAGACTCATGGGCTTAGACACCTTAGGGGTGGCTTCCTACTTACTCTCGCTTTACTTTTCTGTAGCCGTGTTAACCGATGACGCCATTGCGGCTCTTGAAAATGTGGAGGTCGGTTACTATCACCACTACGAACATAGTGGCCCAATTGGGTTTAATCTCGGTTCAGGGATATAAAAATGACGCAGTTTGCCCCAGAGGCGATCGATTTATCTGCTTTTTGGCAGCGAATTCAGTCTGAGACTGGATCTGAACCATCAACCTCAACAGCTTGTCCTAAAGACGTGCTGTTGCCTTTTTTGTCTTTAGAGCAACCAATTCCCTTAAGTCAGCACAGCGATAGCCTAGTGCGCAGCCAGACGTACCCAGATGTTACGGCTAGACAATATCCAGATTTACGCTCCTTTGTGGACAACATACAACAAAAAAATAGCGGTGGTCCTGCCTCCTTATTTGGCTTTCCCTCCGACCCTTTTGCAGGAATTTTTAAGAAAGTTGCGGCTTCTTCTGGCCCATTTTCTTCGCCAGCTGGACTGAATGTAGCCAGTATTAGAAATGACTTTCCTATTTTGCAGCAAACAGTACACGGTAAACAATTAGTTTGGTTCGACAACGCTGCCACCACTCAGAAACCACGTCAGGTAATAGATGCCCTCTCCAAATTTTACCAGAGAGACAACTCCAATATCCATCGTGGTGCGCACACCTTAGCCGCTCGTGCTACAGATGCCTATGAAGGTGCAAGAGAAAAAGTACAAAAATATATTAACGCCAGTGATGTTTCCGAGATTGTCTTTGTCAGGGGAACCACAGAGGGAATTAACCTTGTGGCCAACAGTTATGGCCAACAGTTTATTCAACCAGGGGATGAGATTATCCTTTCCGAATTGGAGCATCATGCCAACATTGTTCCTTGGCAAATGATGGCCAAAGAGCGTGGAGCGCTTTTGAAGGTGATTCCCATAAACGACCAAGGTGAAGTTCTACTTGATCATTATGCTCGCTTACTGGGTCCACGTACCAAGATTGTGGCTCTTACGCAAGCTTCCAATGGCCTGGGAACAATTGTCCCCATTAAAACAATGATCGATATGGCTCATAGAGTTGGTGTCCATGTGCTAATCGATGGCGCTCAGTCTATTGCACATCTTCCTGTAGATGTACAAGCCTTGGATTGTGATTTTTTTGTTTTTTCTGGCCACAAGATATTTGCACCTACTGGAATTGGTGCTTTGTAC
>CAIUUT010000041.1 GCA_903902445.1 uncultured Candidatus Marinamargulisbacteria bacterium | reverse complement strand
GTACTCCATCAGCATCCGCTTAGCTCGAAAATAACTATGAACCTTTACATAGTACACTATATTTTTCTGGAAATCTACTTCTTGGCGATCTATGGGAAAGGGGCAATTAAAATGGCAAACAAAATCTTTCTTTACTTGAAAAGTAAGTGGGAGCAATAAATTATCAATTTTTTCTCTATCAGCATTAACGTTTAGTTCAAGTATTCTATCTAATCTAAATTCTTTAATTATTTTCTCAGATTTATCCCAAGCTATTAAATAGGGTCTGTCCTTGATTCGAGCAAGTTCAATAACTGAAACCAAAAAGCTTAAAGACTTACTATAACGTGGACTCTTATAGGAAAGTGTTACCGTAAGCGAATTTTCTAGTGCATAATTTAGTTTTCTAAGTATCTCAGGTGAAAAAGACAATTCTTTTCTCGAAAATATCTCTTTTAAATCTGACTTATTATTATTTGTAACATGAAGGTTATATTTTTTTTGTTTATACTCAAGGGTATAACCTTGTTTTCTAAGTAAAGCAAAGTAGCGATGAATAGATTCTTTAGAGAGAACAATACTATGCTTTTTCTTAAATAGAGATAGAATTTCCTTTAAACTAAGAGCTTGTTCTTTTAATATATCAATTAGCAGTAAAACTCTCGTAGTTTTAACTGCATTTTCTAATGTATCTGTTTCTTTCATATTACTTAATATAGCATACTAAACTTTGTCAGAATTTGACAGTGTATTGGTGGCCGAATAGGAAATTCAACAACTACCTATTAAAGTAAAACTTAGCTGTGATTTATCCTCTTACCAAGAAACAAAAAAGTGGAACTAACCTAAGAAGGCTTGGGCTACCTTGAGGAGATAGTCGGTAAATGGTCCTGGAAAAACGCCAATACCTATGGTCATGACTACCGAAACCAACATCACTAATTTTAAGGAAAAAGGAATCGTCATGGAGGTTTTTTCCGCCACGCTACCGCTTAAAAACGTACGTATAACTACTAAGTAATAATAAATAGCCACTAGACTCATACCCACAGCTACGAAAGCTAACCATAAGTATCCGCGGCTCACTAGCTCGGTAAACAAGTAAAACTTACCAATAAACCCTGCTGTAGGCGGTATGCCTGCCAGAGAAAGCAAGCTAACCAGTAACACCACACTCGTAAACGGAGAACTCTTCCACAAACCTGCCAAATCGGAGATTTTATCTTGCCCCGTGTTAATCACTAAAGCCGCAACAGCAGCAAAAGCACCAATATTGGCAAACATATAAAGCAGTAAGTAAAACAGTATGGCGCTTAAGCCAAGCTTCGAATAGGCAATAACCCCCAGTAAAATATAACCCGCATGGGCAATACTTGAATATGCTAACAGTCGTTTAAGATGCGTTTGAGCCAAGGCAATTAAATTACCAATAAGTAACGTAAGTACGGTTAGCGCAATGAGTAGCGGCATAAAAATGGGGGAATACACAGCAAACACTTGAAAGAAAACCCTAATAAACGCTACAAAACCAGCGGCCTTCGAGCCCACCGCAAGGAAAGCCGTAATGGGTGTAGGCGCACCTTCATATACATCAGGCGTCCACATATGAAAAGGAACCAACGCAATTTTGAAACCTAGCCCTGCTAAGACCATTACGATGGCCCAGACTAGTAACGGCGAACTGGTTGGCGCAAACAAGGCCACCAGCGAACTAAAATCTAGGGCTCCAGTTAAGCCATACAATAGGCTAAAGCCGTACAATAACACCCCAGAAGAAACGGCGCTGAGTAAAATGTACTTTAGCCCCGCCTCACCAGACTTCAAGTCGTGTTTCTTATAGGCTGTGAGCAGTACAAACGTAAAGGTCATCAGCTCTAACCCAATGTATAGCGTAATAAATTCAGCAGCAGAAGCCATCATCATCATGCCTGTAAGCGCAAAGAACGTTAGAGCAAAGAAATCTCCACGATTGTTGGTGTGTGGCTTCATATAGCGCAACGCCATGGTATTAACCAACAAAGCAGAAACGATAAAAAGCTGTTTAAAAAATAAAGCCAAACTGTCTTGTACGTAGAAGTTATTGATAAACGTCTGGGTTGCACCGCTAGGTAGATAGAAGCTGCCCACTAGCATTAGCAGTAAAGCGATAATAGAAAAATAGCCTAAAGTGGCTTTGGATTTTAAGCTCGTAAAAACCAGTCCCAAAATTAATAACAACAAACCAATACCTAAAGAGGAAATTTCCAGAATAATAGTAGGCCAACTTAAAATCATAATGCTCCTCCAATTTGTGCCACGATGGGGTCTATACCCTGATTAATGAGGTTGGTAATGGAAGAAGGCACTAGCCCAAACCAAAGCAGAATAACGGCTAAGAAAACCAAAGGAACTAACTCGATGCCTTTGAGGTCAGTTAAGCTATCCCATTTCGGATTTCTGGGGCCAAAAAACATTTGTTGCACGACCCTTAAAACGTAAATCGCTGTAATGACCACAGCTAATATAGTAACCGTAGTCAGGACAGGATAGACCTTGAAGGCTCCAGCGAAAATGAGAAACTCAGCCACAAAGTTAAAGAAACCTGGTAACCCCAAAGAGGCCAAACCCGTAATAAGAAACAGGGTTGCCGCACGTGGCATCTGGAAAGCCAGTCCACCAAAATCTGCCAGCATACGTGTGTGTGTTTTATTATAGATAGCGCCAACTAAAGCAAAGAAAAGTGCGGCCATAATACCGTGGGCAAACATTTGCGACGCCGCGCCCGTTAGAGAAATGGTGTTCATCGCTGCAATACCAATCAGCACATAGCCCATGTGACTGATGGAAGAGTTGGCCACAACATACTTTAAGTCTTTTTGCACCATGGCTACGAGTGCAATATAGATACAGTTTACAACCGCAATGACAGCAATAAGTGGCGCCCAGAAAGCGGCTCCTGCGGGGAAAACACCAATACCTACGCGGATAAGTGCGTAACCACCCAGCTTCATAATAACACCTGCCAGTAACATACTGATTGCCGTAGGCGCACTGGAATGGCCATCGGGAGTCCAACGGTGCAGTGGCCATAGGGGCACAATAACACCAAACCCAATAAGTAATAAAAAGAAAATAAACTTCTGAAAAGGAACCGAATAAGTAATGAGGGCTAGTTGAGTGACATCTAGGGTAGATGAATGAATGTAGATTAAGATTAAAGCAATTAGCGAAAAGGCACTGCCAGCAAGTAAATATAGCGTGTATTTCATGGCGCTGTACTCTTTTTTACCGCTGCCCCAAATGTGGATTAAAATAAACTTAGGGATAACGGCAATTTCTAAGAAAATAAAAAGAACCAGTAAATCTAGCGACAAAAACACTCCAAAAACTCCGCCGACCAGAATAAGCATATAGATGAAAAATTCTTTAACGCGCTCTTGCAAGTTCCAAGTAACCAGCACACCTGCAAACCAGATTATTCCCGTGAGAAGCGCCATGCTCACACTGAGGCCATCAGCACCTAATTTGTAGTTGATGGCAAAGGCTTTAATCCAGGGAATATTTTCCACAAACTGCATTCCTCCGAGGGATTTATCGTAGTTTAGAAAAAGATAAAAGGACAACGCAAGACCGATAAAGGCAAACAAGGCAGAAACTAGTTTAATAAAGGTAGTTTGCTTTTCGGGAATTAATACGAGCATGGCAGCGCCAATAAACGGTGTAAGAATAATATAAGAAAGCAGTGACATTATCTAACCCCCCAAAGCACTAAAATAGCTACCGCCACAAAAATAAGTAGTGCATATTGTTGCAGTCTGCCCGTTTGGAACAAACGTAGACGAACACCTGTAGCACGAATCGCACCCGCCGTGCCATCAAAAAGGCCATCAATAACCACATGGTCCACGAAGTCTAGTACTTTACCAAGGCCCAACATTACATACTTGAATAACCAAGCATAGAGCTCATCAATGTAATATTTATTGGATAAAACGCGATGCAGAAAACTCATTTTTGTAGCCAGCATATCGGCTGAAATAAGGCGACGGGCATAGATCATCCACGCCGTAAATATTCCTAAGAGTGCTGCCACCGTGGACAGCCCAGCAATTGACCAGTGAATAACGGGTATCTCTGGTTCGTGAAAATAGACCAACGTACTAAAGCTAAACCCTGTCCATTGGTAAAACCAAGGCGTATTTACAAGACCCGCAAATATAGAGAACACTGCCAAAATAATTAAAGGAAGTGTCATCGTCCAAGGTGATTCGTGTGCGTGATGGTCGGATCTTTTCTGGCCAAACAGAGCAATGAAGATGAGGCGGAACATGTAGAATGCCGTAAGAAAAGCTACCAAGGTACCCAGCACAAATAAGCCCACAAAATGATGTTGTAGGGTAACGGTTAGGATTTCATCTTTACTCCAAAAACCTGCTAAAGGGAAAATCCCGCAAAGAGCTAATGAGCCAATAACAAACGTCCAACTGGAGATGGGCATCTTCTTGGCAAGGCCACCCATCTTAAAAATATCTTGGTTGTGCACCGCATGAATAATACTGCCAGCACCGAGAAACAAGAGGGCTTTAAAGAAAGCATGTGTGGTAAGGTGAAACATGCCCGAGGTCATACTGCCGACACCCAAGGCCATCATCATATACCCCAACTGACTCAGCGTAGAAAAAGCTAAAATACGTTTAATGTCCTTTTGCACGAGCGCAATGGTAGCAGCGAAAAGCGCCGTAAAGCCACCCACGTAGGCAATAACCTGCATCACGTTTTCGACACTATAGAAGAGCGCATAGCCACGAGCAACTAAATAGATACCCGCCGCAACCATCGTAGCCGCATGGATAAGCGCACTAATGGGTGTTGGACCTTCCATGGCATCTGGAAGCCAGACATGAAAAGGAAACTGTGCCGATTTTCCTACTGGCCCTAAGAAAACGAGTAATCCCAAGCCAAGAAGTATCAGCGCATTCTGATACTGCGGAATTTGCGTGGCCAACTGACCAAAATTAAATGTTCCAAAAACGGTAAACAAACCAATAATACCCACCAGAAAACCAAAATCTGCCCAACGATTGGTGATAAAAGCTTTTTTGCTGGCATCAGCCGCTTCGGGTTTGAAAAACCAAAAACCAATGAGTAAATAGGAGCACAGTCCTACCAATTCCCAAAAGAAGAATGTTTGGAAATAGTTATTGGAAATAACCAGTCCTAACATGGAAAAAGTAAAGAGTGAAATGTAGGCAAAATAACGAGAGAAGCCTTCATCACCTTTCATGTAGCCAATAGAGTACAACAGCACCAGAGTGGCCACCAGCGTCACGATGAAGCTCATCACGGCGGCAAGAGGATCCATTAGGTACCCCAGCTGAATGTTGAGTAGCGTTTGGGTAGGAGTTGAAATGGACAGCCAATTAATAAACTTCTCAGTAGTGACGGGATTTATTACTTTTTGCACCATAATTAGAACCGAAAGGGCTAAGGAAAGACCTGCAAAAAACGTAGCGACAATAGCGCTTAGTAGCTTAAAGCGATAGGTTACGCCTACGATTAACAGAAAAGCCACTAAAGGAAAAACTGGAATTAGCCAGCCAAATTGTTCGATTACCATTTGAGAATATCCATTTCATCCACTGCAATTGAGTGACGTTGACGATACAGTGACAAAATAATCGCCAGACCAAGTGCCACTTCAGCTGCGGCAATGCCCACAATAAACATAGCAAAGACCTGGCCAAGAACCAAGTTGGGATGCAGAAAATGATTAAAAGCTACTAAGTTGATATTAATCGCATTTAACATAAACTCTAGCCCCATCATGACGGCAATGGCGTTTTTCTTCACCACAACGCCATACGCTCCAATGCAAAACAGGGCAGCAGCTACAATGAGATAATGGGTTAAACCGATCACTTTGTTTCCTTTCCGATAATTATGGCCCCGATAATGGCCACTAATAATAAAACACCGAGTGCTTCAAAGGCAACAGCATATTGAGTAAGTAAGGTTTGAGCAATTTGAATAATGGTGTTCGCCCCAACAACTGGCGATGAGGGAGCTGGGAAAGAGGTGTTTATAATCGAGCGTACAAGCAGAGCAAAGAAAATTACAGCAGAAAGCGCACCCACTTTTTTGTAGCGATTGGGCAAATTGCTATCTTTAACGGAACCTTTGCGGGTAAGCATGACGCCAAAGACCACAAGAACTGCAATAGCTCCCACGTAGACCAATATTTGCACCATAGCCAGGAACTCTGCCTGCAATAATATATAAAGGCCAGCTACAGCAAAAAAAGAGCCAATCATCAACAAGGCACTATGCACTAAATTTTTGGAAAGTACGGTGCCTAGGGCAAACGCCAATAAGAGAAAAGAAAATAGATAAAAAATTATAATCATACTTATTTTCCTCTCCAACGTACTAAGGAATTTTCTTTAAAATAATAAGCGGGTATAAACTTCGGATTCATAGATATGGCATCGGTTGGGCACGCCTCGGTACACATGCCACAGTAGAGGCAATAAGCAAGACTCATCTGATATTCATCGAGGATACGTTTGCCTTCTTCATTTTTGGTAACCGCCACATTTATGACTTTGTTGGGACAAGCCATGGCACACAAATTACATGACGTACATTTTTGCGCATCAAAGTTAAACGAACCACGCACCGCAGCAGACAAGTTGGGGTACTGCTCAGGGTAGCGTTGTGTTATTTTCGGTGAGAAAAACTTCTTAAATGTTACTGCTAAGCCTTTAATTAACCACATCATAACTTTATTACCTCACCAACTGTTGAATATAGGGCCATGCTTTTATAGCCACGCCCGTGCCGACAATATTTAAGAGAGACAAAGGAATAAGAAACTTCCAGTTGAGCTTCATCATTTTATCCATACGAATGCGTGGTAGCGTCCAGCGAATCCACATATAGAGCAGAATTACGCCATAAACTTTAACAGTAAACCATATCCAAGAAGGAAAGAATGGCCCTAGATAGCCACCTAAAAAGATCGTGGTGCAAAGAATAGAAAGACTAAATAAATTGGCATATTCAGCTAAGTAAAAGAACGCAAACTGCATCCCCGAATACTCGGTATGATAGCCTGCTACTAACTCTTGCTCGGCTTCAGGTAAATCGAAGGGAGCACGGTTAAGCTCGGCAATACTGGCTATAATGAAAATAATAAAAGCCAGAGGTTGTAAATTAATAAACCAACGATGCTCTTGGGCGTTGACGATATCTTGTAAATTCAGAGAACCAGCTAGCATAATGACACCAAACATCGATAATAAGAGCGGAATTTCATAGCTAATCATCTGGGCAACGGTACGCATACCCCCCAAAAGTGAATATTTATTATTTGAACCCCAACCAGCCATCAGGATAGAGATTGTAGTCGTAGAAGAAAAGGCTACAAAAAAAAGCAGCCCCACATTTAGCTTCACTAACACCAAGCCTTTGCCAAAAGGTAGTACGGTATATAGCAACAAAGCTGATATAAAGCAAATAATAGGGGCTAAGAAATAGACCCATTTATCTACATTTTTCGGATAAATTATTTCTTTACTAATTAACTTCACGGCATCTACTACGCTTTGTAAGATTCCGAACGGCCCTACCCTATTGGGCCCAAGACGCTCTTGGTAGAAAGCACATACCCTGCGCTCTACCCAAACAACTAACATTACGTTAATGATGATAAACAGCAGTAGTAACACAAAGTAGACAAGAACGACAATCAGATCGGCAAAAAAGCCGGTAATAGCAAAGTTAGCCATAGTTTCTAGAAGGAATTTTGTCATGATTATCTGTCTATTTCTCCTAAAACAAAGTCAAGTGAGGCAATAAAAGCTATAAAATCTTGAATAATCAAGCCTTTAGCAATATGCGGAATAATACCAATATTTACAAAGGAAGGACTGTGAATATGAAGTCTAGAGGGATTCACGGTTCCATCACTTACCAAGTTAAAACCCAATAAACCTTTGGAGCCTTCAATCTGATGAAAGGTTTCACCAACGGGTGGTTTAATAACTCTTGGGACTTTAGACATAATCGGGCCTTCTGGCAACTGCTTTAGCGCTTGGTCTATAATGCGCAGACTTTGATTAATTTCCAAAACGCGAAGCATGTAACGGTCGTAACTATCGCCGTTGGTTAACGTGGGAACTTCAAAGTCGAAACGGTCGTAAAGGCCATAAGGCGCTTTCTTACGCAGATCGAAGGCCACACCGCTTGCCCTAAGATTTGGCCCAGTAAAACCATAATCGATGGCTTGCTGTGCTGAAATTTTAGCGACGTTCTTGGTGCGATCTATAAATATTTTGTTATAGCTTACTAAATTATTGAAATCCTCAAAACGTTTTGGGAAGGTATCGAGAAAAGTGCGAATGGCCGCGAGTATCTCGGGAGTAGCATCTTTGGATACGCCGCCAATCCTTGCATAGTTGGTAGTAAGGCGACCACCAAAGGTCATTTCAAATATATCGAGGATTTTCTCACGATCAGCAAAAGCATACATCCAACCTGTAAAAGAGTTTAAGTCTAACGCCATACTAGAAACACAAACTAGATGACTGGCAATACGTGATAGTTCGCCAAAAATAACTCTAAGGTATTGGGCACGTAACTCCACGTCGAGGCCCATACTCTTCTCTACAGTTTGCACGTAGGCGATATTGTTTAAAACACCGGCCAGATAATCTAGTCGATCAGTGTAGGGAATAACTTGTGCGTAGGTGCGCGTCTCTGCCAACTTTTCTATACCACGATGTAAGTAGCCCACCACATTTTCTGCACGGGTGATGGTTTCTCCATTAAGAGTCAGGATAACGCGATAAACACCGTGGGTACTGGGATGTTGTGGCCCAAGATTCAGTGAGTACTCTTGTGTAATGAGCTTATCTTGCTGCGTTGTATTCATTTTTTATCTTTCATTAGCAATTCTTGAGACTGCCTGTCGATGACTTCCAGCTTGAAACTTTTTCTTAAAGGGAAATGAGCAAAATCGTCGGGATTAAGGATTCTTCTAAGATTAGGATGGCCTTCGAAAATGATGCCAAACATGTCAAAGACTTCACACTCTTGCACAATCGCGGCTGACCAGACTTTGGCAATCGAGGCCACTTTGGGTGAAGCCAATGGCAACTCAACTTTAATAACCACAAGCTGCGCACTCTCTTGAGACATCAGGCGATATACCATTTCCAATTTAGTGGAATACTCCACAGCCGTTAATACGGCGAGCATATTGAAGCCATAGGTATTTTTGAGCTCTTCGAGCAAAGGGACTAAACTCCCAGACTCAATCACTAACTCATTCTTCTCGGTTATAACCGTTAGCTTTTCTTTATATTTCTCGGAAAGTGTCGCCAATATTTCGCTAATAATCATGATTTCTTAAACCTTTTCTTTTTAGGCGTTTGTAACATTTTTTTAATTTGCAACAGCCCCTCTAGTAGGGCTTCAGGGCGAGGGGGACAACCTGGGATATAGACATCCACAGGGATAATTTTATCGACACCTTTAAGCACACTGTAGGAATCTACAAAAGGTCCACCACTTATGGCACAACTACCCATAGCGATAACGTACTTTGGTTCAGGCATTTGCTCATAAATACGTTGTACCAAGGGCACCATTTTATGAGTCACCGTGCCCGCAATAATAAGCAAATCGGCTTGGCGGGGAGACGGACGAAAAACTTCATAACCAAAACGGGAAATATCGTAACGAGCGCCACCCGTAGCCATCATTTCAATGGCGCAACAGGCTAATCCAAAGGTAACTGGCCATAAGGAGTAGGAACGGCAATAGTCTAACACCTGTTCTACCGTGGTAAGCAGAATGTTTTCTTTAATTAATTCATCTACGGAAGTGCTGCTTAGTTCCACTCTAAAGCTCCTTCTTTCCACATGTACCATAGACCCAGAACCAAAATAACGACAAAGACCAACATCTCGGCGAAAGCAAACATGCCTAGGCAATTAAAAGCGACAGCCCATGGAAAGAGGAAAACGGTTTCCACATCGAAGGCCACAAAGACAAGTGCATATAGAAAATATTGGATTTTAAACTGAACCCACGTAACGCCACTGGTTTCTAGTCCGCATTCGTAGGTACTTTCCTTTACAACGGAACGTTTGTGGGGACTGAGTAGCCAGCTCAACACTAAGCAAACTAGTGTAAAGGCAATTCCTCCCAGCAAAAAAATCCCGATTATTCCATATTCGTTAATCATTTATACCTACTCTAAAAATATTAATATTGGATTTCTACGATATACATAAAATAATATTTTTTTGCGTTTTTGGCAATGGTAAATTCAGGAACGTGGGAAGTAGCCTACTCGAAAGTGAGCTAACAGAAATGATAGGGAACCGGAAGTACTTAGCTTATTTTTGCCCAATTAGAACTTAATATAGCCTCATATCTTGTTTTATAATCTTCTGGCAATTTGGATGCTGCAACAAGGACTACACCTTCGTCTTTTAACTTCTGCAAATCACGAAACACTTTTATAACTGACTTACTAGAAAGGTTTAAGTTATGGGCTAAGACCTCAAAGTCAATATTTTTCAAATGATTCTTCTTACCATTAATTTGAAGGGCCGACTCATCTTTGTCTTCTGGGATGATTAATTTTGTGCTTACCAAATCATAAGCTGGACTAAGTCTATAGCCATGTGGATAACCGAGAAGACCATAATTTTTGGTATGAGCATCCGTATTCCCTACGAGAAAATTAAATAATATCAGTTTGAAAAACTTAACTTTATCAATCCCTGGGGCAGCGCTAAATCTATCAATAACCTTGCCCATGCTTTCCACTGATGCAGAATACTTGTCCTGCGCATAAATGCCTAACAATTGAGCAAAATCCTCAAAAGCTAACTTATGGGATTTTATGCGATCGAACCTCTTCACTAAATATGCATTAGAACCGTCACCCAGAGAAATTAAAGTATGCAACGCCGTGTTTATGCCAACAAGATCTGCTAGATCCATGGTAAGGTTTTCGTTCTCTGGAACAAAAGACCATTGCTCTAGCTGTGGTTTAAGGATATATTCTCCTCCCACTGGGGCTGGCAATAATGCATTCGTCGCTTTATCCCATTTTAAGGAAAGTTTTTTCTGTACCCCAGAAATGGAAAGTTTACCGATTAGCTGCTTGGACAAAGTGGTAATTTGTGAAAGATTAATATCGATAATGGGACGTTTAGAATCTAGAAATAAAGGGCTCACAGCACTTCCTCCAGCGTTATGTTCCCGATACAATCCTTTCCATTTTTCACAATAAGTGAGAAATGATCGGAGGAATCTATATGAAAAATTCTTTCTGACATTTCTTTTAGCCAACCTTCCTGGGCTAAGCCAGCAAAAAATGGAAACAGCTCCTTGGAAAAAAAAGATGATTGCTGTAGTGGTAGAGATAAACTTACGGCCTTTGACTTTTCTCCTAACAAATATTGGCGATCATAACAGAACTCATAGCCTTCACTAGTTTTAGATAATAGGCCACAGTACAGACCATTAACCAAGATTTTTACCTGCTTACTCATGATATTCTACGTTTTCTGGAACCATTTCCGCACCAAAAACAGCAAGTACAAGATTGACCTTATCGAGTCTCAAGGTCTTTTTGCCTTGCTCTAAATCACGAACAAAGCGAAGCCCAACACCAGCCGCAACTGACAGCTCTTCTTGTGTCACTATATTTTCCTTGCGTTTAAGTTTAATAAATTGGACTAAGTTCACTTTATATCCTTTCGGGTATAGTTATGCCCATATAATACATAAACAAACATCAATAGTCAATATTTTATACCCTTTCAGGTATAAGGCTAACATCTGCAATACAAAATAGGGCTCGCAGCACATATATTATACCCTATAGGTTATAAACTAACGGCTAAACGAAAAAAAGCTTCCAGCAAATATTGGTTAGAGCGTGTATGAGCGTCGCGCAAAAAATGCTGCGGGTACGCATGTAAACCACACAGTAGAAAAGCCCCGCAATAGACGAGAGATAAAACATGGGCATGCCCCCGTTATCTAAGTGGGTAAGCCCAAATAGAAAGGTGTTTAAGGCTAATGGCAGATACGTGTGAAACTTTGCCAAATATTGTACTAGGTAGTTGTAAATAAGACCTCGGAAAAATATTTCCTCCAAGAAAGCAGCGTTAAAGAGCATAAAAACAATTAGAGAAAATGTATTGGGTATATTGAGCTGCCACCCCACAAACTTGATGACATGAAAGTGGGTACCTACTACTATTTCTATGAAAATTAGAAGGATACTCAGACCTATCGTTTCTAGCCATTTTTGTTTGTCCTTTACAAGATGTAATCCAATATCTATTTGGCGAAAAACCACATAAACAAATAGAGTAAACAACACCGATACCATAAAAATGCCATCGAAACTAAGCACATTCGGCAGGGCGATAAGGGGCAACGTAACCACATTTATTTCTAGTGGGATGAATATTGCTAAGAAAACCAGAAAGTCTAGGGGGTGAAACTTGGCAAAAGTCTGGCGAGTTGGTAGCAACAAACCAAAGGGAATAGCATACACCAAGAAAATCATCTCAAAATCTGTGAACGACAAATGACCTTTAACGAGGAAACAAAAGAAACTGCTAAGAGCAATTGCGGCAATAAACAGCCTCAGAAGAGAGAGTTTTTTGCCTTGCAAATTGGCCACCCACTGGCTGTGGGTAAAGAGGAAATATAAGCAAAAGTATAAAACACAAATGGAACTTATAACTAACCGCTGCCCCAAAACTGCTTGGTTTGGCAACAAAAAAAGCATCATGATATTTAAGAGAACTGCACTAAGATATAACATTCTTTATCACCCTCCCGCTATGCAACCGCCGCAAACTAAGTGGTGTTAATTTATTATAATATTTTGGCTCTTTTGACGCAAGAAATCACACATCCGACGAAGCTGTTTCGTATGTTCTTGGTTAATACCAGCTAAACTTTTATTGGCCTCCTGCAAAAAACCATCTATGACCTCGTAAACTTGATTAAAAACTTGCGCTCGTTTCATATTTTGGTGAATGGAAGTGAGTCGCTCTGGCAAAGCCAGTTCCTGCTTAAAATTGCTGAGTTGCTCTAAGGTAGTTATCTGCAAGACATTCTGTGCGTAGATGATATAGGGCAGCGTAATAATCCCTTGTGCGGCATCAAAAACTCTGGTGTCTTGCTCCTGTTGCAACTGCTGTATAATTTCCAAAGCATCATCAAGAAATTGAAAGGCCATGCCAAAATTCTCACCATACTTGGCAAAAGCTTCCTGTGCTGAAGGCTTTATTTTGGGATTCAACATGCTACCCAGAGCACAAGCTTTACTAAATAAGAGCGCCGTTTTCTTAAAGTTTACATCGTAGTAAGCTTGTTTGTAATCAGCCAAGGCCAGCACGTTTTCCTTCATGTGCAACTGAATAAACTCACCGACACACATCTCAGACACGATAGACTGTAAGGCCTGATTGGCTGGCGTATAGATCTGCTCCGGCAAGCTTAAGAGTGCTTGCGCCATGATGTAGTCACCCATTAATAAGGCTTTTTTTAAAGTAAGCTGCTTGTACACTGGATCCTCGCCGCGACGCTCACTTTCGTGGTCGAGAATATCATCGTGTACCAGTGAGGCAAAATGCAACATCTCGATGGCTGTTCCTGCCTTGACTGCTGGCTCAAAATCTAATAGCTGTCCCGCAGAGAAAAGCAGAAGTGCAGCACGAATTTTCTTCCCGTCATTTACCTGTAAGTTGGTGGTGCCCGCAGGAGAAAACGTTACACTTTTTAGTAAATCCTCAAAGGTATTTAGATCCTCTTCAATTTGCTGCATAGGGGATTGAATGGTTTCGTATATTTCTTCAAGTGTAAGTGTTTTGGTGGTCATAATTATTCGCTTCGAATTATAAGGTACATAGTGCCATTTTTCAAATTTTCTTTTTCTTTCAAACAAACCTAGTTTAGCAATGAATCTACTTTTTTTAGGATATGGTCATTGGAAATGCTATCTAGGCAATCTGGCCTTTGACACTTTGCGTCAAATTTGCTTTTGTAGCAATATTTGCAGCTGAGCTCTTGGGGCTCAAGGATTTCTCCCAAACCGTACAAATAAAATTCGTTGGGGGGGAAAATATTATTGAGCAGTACAATCTTTTTTTTCAAGCCAATAGCCAGATGCAAAGCCATGGTCACACTGGTAATGATCAGGTCACACTTACTCATAAGTCCGATGAAATCTAACAAGGGCAATACTCCAAAGGAGTAAACAGTATCCTTCTGAAATTTAGCGCTAAGGTCTTGGTTAAGAGCTTCTTCTTCGGGGCCTCCTAAAAGGATTACATTATATTTGTCTTTCAGTACACTAACCACCCCTTCTAACTTTTGGGCACTTAGGACTCTTGTTCTCCACGCCGCACCCGCACCCGTGTTTACTCCAACCCACGGCTTGCCGTTCTGAGGAACCTCTAGTTTGGGCACGGTGAAATTTGGCAGGACGTATTCCTCGCCTCGCCACTCCCAACCGCAGACCTCAAACGTTTCTTCCACATAATGCTTTGTGTTTTCAAGCATGAGATGATCCCAAATACCAGTAAGCCACTTCTCCTTAGAAAAGTCATTCGCAGGGATAATCGCGCCATTTGCATTGATTTTAAAGCCGTATATCATTTTATAATTTAGCTGTGACAAGACCCCACACACTTTCTTGTCTTTATCTAGGGAATAGACGATATCAAACTCCTGAGAGGCTAAATAGCATATATTTTCCCAAGAGAACTTCAAGACTTCGTCCACCATACCCTTGGGAATTAGGTCAGGGAAATGCGTTACCCACGTTAGCTTTGCGTTGGGGTAGAGCTGCCTAAGCCTAGTTAGTAAAGGCGTGTTGCGCACCACCTCACCTGCTGCACCTGTTTTAAGGATGAGGATATTATTTACTATAGGGCTATAACTCGCACATGAAGCACAGACAGCCTGTTTTTGTTTGTGGGCTTTACAAGGTTTATAGCCATCCAAGTAGCGACAATCGTACTTAATTTCCATAAGTATATTATTACATTGAAGCCAGTTTAATGACAAGAATTGGTCTTTTAAACTACAGATTCCTCGACTTCCAGACAATGTCTCAGACACTGTCTGGAAGCTCGGAACGACGACTTTTTCACTGAATAATGACTCCGAACAATGGCTGCTGGCCCGGAATGACGGAAATAACATTTCGCAACAATCCAAAAAGAACAAAAAGAAAGGGTGGCTAATACCACCCTTTCTTTTGTGTAACTGCCTCAAGATGAAGCAGCTTAAAACGCTAATTCTAAGAATTAGAAAGAAATACGAGATCCAATAATAAATCTATTGAAATCTAATACTTCGCTGGAGTTACCTGCCTTAGCATCGCTATCCTTACGTGAGTAATTGGATAGGGTATACGTTGCATTTAACACAAAATCTGGACTGTACACATACTCAGCGGTAAATGCTAAGTCTGAGTCTAATTCCTTAGCATTTGAACCATAAGCTACACCTGCTAGATTATTGAGCTCAAGCACAGAGTACTGGGCTTGCACATTAACATTGGAGAGTGCTGCGTATTTTACTAATGCGTAGTAACCCGTAGCCTTCTTGGTATCCTTAGTAAACGCTGAAGCACTTGTAGATCCATTTTGCTGTTGTCTTGCTTGTTTTTGCCAACTAGCAGCAAATTCACCACGTAAATACAAAGGACCAGAGGTGTACTCGGCACCCACTGCTGTACGTAAATCCCTACTATTATTCGTAGTTAAGTTGTTAAACAGAGCTAGGTTAAGCTTTATACCTGACAATTCTGGCTCAACTTTCACTAACCAAGCAATATTTTGGTTTTGATCATAGTAAGGGTTGGCACCATTTAACAGCTGTAAAGTTACTGGGAGTGTTAAATTGCTAACTGAAAAAGTTTTATTTATTTCCACACCTGAATCAAGTATGTTTCCTAAATCTGTTGCTTTAGAGAACATTGACTCCATAATGGAATTTTTCTCAGCCATGTAGTTTCCATAATCCCAAGTTAACTTGGCTCTAAAAAGACCGGTAGATACTTTATAACCATCTTGAAGAGTAAAGATTACCTTTGCTACATCAAAAGTCTGAGAGTCAAATAGTTTACCATTGGCTACTTGCTCACCTACATTTTTTCCAAATATTGGCGTTGAATTTAAGCCAGTGGCACTAAATACTGGGTCTGCTTGAATAGAAACAACCTCGGACAGCTTGCTGCGAATCGATAATCTCACATAGTCGATAACGGTACCTACATAACGACCTGTTTTGTAAGAAGAATTTGCTCCCGCAAAAGTAGTTATATCGCGATTACCAAAAGCACTATCGTAAGGAAGCACTCTCATGGTTCCTGTAAAAATACCTGTCTCTTCACTTGCATAAGCTGCACCTAAAGATAAAACGATCAACGAACTAATTATTAATTTTTTTATCATATCCTTCTCCATTCTTTAAATTTTCTAACCCTAACTGATGTCGCTACAACACCCTCTTCATTACTATTACATTGCCCTAGAAAGTTATACGCGTACCTATTTCTAAACGATTAAACACTAGAACCTCTTCTGAGATAAAAGAAGCAGAAGCACCCGGACCACGCGCATCTTTCTTGTAATAATCTCCGGATTCGTAGGTCATAATTAGCTCTGCACCATCGGCAAGAGAATAGGTAGCACCAAAATACAAGTCTTTGTAAGTTTCAGTGTAGCCTGCGCCATCATAAACAGCTCTACCATTTGACTTGTCAAAGTAATATGCGGTTTCAAGCGATAGGTTATCTAAGAGCTGATACTTTACAATCACGTTATAGCCATCTTTCTTTTGTCCATCATAAACTTTAGTAGAAATACTCGTACTTACAGTTCTACCATTGTTAGCCTGAGTGCTGAAATATTCACTGCGCACAAACCAAGGACCGTTAGAAAACTGCACCCCAACAACACCACGGTAGTCGTTTACATTCTGCCCAGAAGTATTGGTCATAGGATTAAATGCGCCAGCTAGGTTAAACTTAAAACCATTATATTCTGGCTCAAGTTTTAGTAAATAAGCCAGAGTACCGTCTTTATCTTGGTTCCAAGAGTTACCATTTCCGACCACGGCCGTCACTGGCAACCGGTAACCATTAATATCTAGCTCTTTATAAACTTGGAAACCAGAATCATGCAGATTTAGGCCTCCGCGGTAAAGCTGACGAGGTATCATCATATGATCCTGCCATGAAGCTATATCTCCATAACACCATGATAATCTTTGGTAAAAATTACCAACCGTTAACTCATATTGCCCTGGGAGCTTAAAAATTGCTCTAGCAGGTGGCGTTTCACCTTGCGCAAGAGTTAAGGGAGCTTTACTAGTCGACTTACCGTCACCAACATTTGTCCCAAAAACAGGTGTAGCACCCGTAACATTTTGGATCTGTGGAGAAAACTCAATTGTAACCAAGTCGTTCACCACATGATTAATATAGAGCACTAACCAAGCGGGATACATGCCCATATTCTTACTGCTTCTATCGATGTAGGTGCCTGAACCATTTGTATAGACCCTGGTGCCACTTGAAGAGTCATGATCGAAAAACATAAAATGCCCACCGATGGTGGTTGCAGACTTACTTTCCGAAGTAGCTGCCTGAACAAAACTTAACAAAATCAAGAACATCAATACCGTCGCTAACTTTTTTATCATTGTTCCGTCCTTTCCTTAGTTTAAAGCTCAAACCTAACACAAAAAAGAGATAAGAGCTTCTTGTTTATTGTCACCTAATATAAATCTATAAGAACTAATCCTTAGTTTTTCAGATTTAAAGCAGCAAACACATTAAGAACCTTCTTTACACCTTTAGTCATGGCACGTGAAGAGATGGTAGCACCACTGATACCTTGAATATCTTTTTTCACTTCTAGTTTGTCAGCTAGCGTTTTGCCCACAAATTGATTTAGAAAATGTGGCTGAGTCACGGGTTTTCCCTTTTTTTCATTGGAGGCTAGGACAACAACCTCTTTAACGCTTCCATTTGGGTTAATAGCAGTCATAAAAACAATGTTCCCCCATTTACCCTTTGTAGTTTCCTCAATAACATAACCTACTACTTTGTTATTTACATAAGCTATATTTACATTCTGAGTTTTTTCAGAAGCAACATCAACTTCCAAACCAGACTTTTCACCGATATCCTTAACTTGAGCATCGGTAAGTGTTTTTACCTCACTTTTAAAAGTTGCATCTGGGAAAAGGGCTTTCAGAGCTTCTGGTTCTGTCATGGAATCTGCTGCAAACGCCACGCAAGCCAACATCGAAAAAACGGTTACTAAAGCTACTTTGTTTAATTTGTTCATTTCAATCTCCTTTCTTATTTCTTTTTTATCCAAAAATCATACTGAATTAATAAAAACATGGCTAAAAAAGTTACGGCCAAAACTGCCCCAGACAAAAATAGCTGGTAGGCAAATAACCCAGAATACTTTATTAACCACATAGAACCAATATCTGAAACTATAAATATCGGAACCAGAAAAGCAAAAAAACTCTTTAGCTTATTTGAATAAGACGTAGTAAAAAATACTGAGGTTACTATGGTAAAGGTTAACAAAAACCAAGATAAAAACCTAGACGTATGATCTACTATTTCGCTGAATTCAAAAGCCCCATAAGCCTCAATGATAGCGGGGATTTTAAAAGCCGATTCCGTGTATATAAGCCCAAACAAAACCAAATAATTTAATCCTAAGATACACAACAGTAGGCTGAAAAATATTTTAGCACCACCCTTTAAAGATCCATCCATAATTACCTCCTAAATATTTTTTGATAAACCATACTTAATAGTAATTCGACCACATTACTTAGACAAAATGACTTACTAATTCCATAATAAATCTAACCAATAAATTGGAACTTGTATTTTGCCATAAAAATATTTTTTTGAATTTATAATAATGTGAACGTTTAGTCAATAAAAAAATTACATTCTTTACGATTGCAAATTGGAAGGGGTATTGCTACACCCCCTCAGCGCTTCCACTTCGAGAGTCTCAGTGTCCGCGCAATCCATTTTTATACCAATCATTCTCATTGCCTCATCACTGATTACTCTTTACGTCTCACCACTCACTATTCACCAACTATATACTTTTTGGCAATAAATTGACTTTTTGCGTGATTTCAAAATAAACTATAGTTAAAACGCGAATTATGAAAGGATGCACTATGAAAATAAACTTAACAAATAAGCAATACGATATACTCTTAAAACTAGTGGGGCTGGGAACCATGGTGGTCGACACCTTGGATGAAGTGCAAGTTTTGCCTGAATTTTTAACCCTAAAGGAATACGAGGAAATTGATGAGCTTGATAACTACCTGCTCTCTTTTGCCAAAGACTTTGGCTGTGAAGATTTAGTCGAAGAAATCGACGGATTTTATAACACCAGCCTTGAGTTTGAAAACACGGTATTACCCATGATGGACGCTTTTGTAAGCAATATGTTTTACGAAGACCTCATTCGGAGGCTTGTCTTAAGGGATTTTGCAACAATATATACCGAAGACCAAATTGAAAAAATGACAGAGGACGAAGCCCATAGAAACAAAGAAATCATTATGAAAAAATATATCGACGAGTTTGAGAAAAACGACCTCAAAAACCTAGTCGTTAAGGGGTTAGAGTAACTAGCTACCCTAACTTGTGTTGCTTTAAATATTTCTCAAAAGTTTCTATGGCTGAAGCTTTACACTTACCACAGGACGTTGAAATTTTCGTTCGTTCTTGCAACTGCTCGAAAGTTTTTACACCCTCTAGGACTTCATGCTCAATATCGTCTTCAGAAATATTCAGACAGGTACAAATAATTTTACTACCGGCTCTATCTACCTTCTCTGGCATGCCATGACGTTCGTAATAGTCATTAATAGCCGCTCTTAGCGCCTTATCACCAAGCACACTGCAATGTATTTTGTGGGAAGGCAAGCCTTCTAGTTCTTTCATGATGTCTTCTGGCCCAATCTTACGAGCGGCTTCTAAGGTCATACCGCCATCTCTGGTTACCATTTCGGAAAGGATAGAGGTAGAACCAATGGCACTCGCACAACCATAAGTTTTCCACTTACAGTCAATAATGCGCTCGGTAGCTGGGTCTACCTTGATTACAAACATCATCATGTCGCCGCATTGGGGGTTTCCCACGAAGCCCTTACCATCTTCTTTGTAGGTTTCTTCATCCTCTAATATGTTTATAGGATTCTTAAAATGTTTTAATACTTTATCGCTATATGCCCACTCCATTTTCTTTCTCCTTTATTTTATAAGGGGACACCCACTCTCGCAAAACATCCAGTTTTGCTCCATCGGGCCCCACTCACTCACTGACGCCAGCTCCTGCTGGCTTTTCCTCCCTAGGGTCGGCGTTCGTTCGGTTGCGCCCTACGGGCTCACCCCTTCGGCGTTCGCAAGCTCACTGAACCCCTTCTTACTCTGTTTCCTAGATTCTACAAGGGGATTCTCCCCTTCGTTTCGCTCGTTTACGCTCGCTAAACCCCTTTGCACCTTCAGTGCAACCAAAGGGTTTCCTTCCCTTTGGAAACCCTTAAGAGTCTCCACAACTATTATCAAGTTGCGTTTCTTAAGTTACGCTATCCTATTTTCATTGCCAAGTTGTCGGTTGTTCAATTTTTCTTCAAACTGTATCCTGTGCTTTTTTAGTTGTGTACAGTGGGACTTTTGTCTAAGCTAAGTTCCCTATTACTACTTGGCAACTATTTAAATATTATCAAGTTTCGTTTCTTAAGTTACACTATCCTATTTTCATTGCCAAGTTGTCGGCAGTTCAATTCTTCTTCAAACTGTATCCTGTACTTTTTTAGTTGTGTACAGTGGGACTTTTGTCTAAGCTAAGTTCCCTATTACTGCTTGGCAACTATTTAAATATTATCAAGTTTCGTTTCTTAAGTTACGCTATCCTATTTTCATTGCCAGTTTCATGGCTGCTCATAATTATATACTGTCTGCCAAATGGCGCAAGGTTTTGCGCCGCTACAAAACAAAAACTATTTTTGTTTTTTGTATAATGGTGACATTTTTCTTAATTGCGCAATTATCGGAGGCAACACTTCCAAAACTTTATCTACATCAGCTTGCGTGTTCTCTCTGCCGAAACTAAAACGTATCGACCCATGGGCAAACTCGATGGGTATCCCTGTCGATAAAAGGACTTGCGACGGTTCTAAGGAGCCAGACGCACAGGCTGAACCCGTCGATACCTCGATGCCTTCTAAGTCTAAGTAAAGCATAATGGCTTCCCCTTCTACATATTTAAAAGAAATATTAAGCGTATTTACCAAACCGTTTTCCACATCGCCATTGATAATAATATCGGGAATGCTGCGTACGATACCATCTTTTAGGCTATCTCGCAGTTTTTTTATTTGCGCTACTTCGGCTTCTTGTCCTGTTTTTAACACCTCTACGGCTTTACCCAACGCCACAATAGCAGGGATATTTTCAGTACCGGCACGGAGATTGAACTCGTGATGCCCCCCTTTAATTAAGGGACAAAACTTAATACCTTTTTTTACATATAAAACACCAATCCCTTTTGGGCCATATAATTTATGGCCAGATAAGGATAGATAATCGACGCCTAAATCTTTAACACTAACTTTCATCTTACCAATGGCTTGTACCGCATCGGTATGCACCAAAGTACCCGTGGCTTTAGCTATCGCGACAACTTCTTTTATGGGTTGGATGGAACCAATTTCATTATTGGCAAGCATAATAGAAACTAACGCCGCTCTGGTTTTCAGGGCTTCTTTTATTTGATCCATCTTTATAACACCTTTGTTGTCTACACCTACAAAGGTTACTTTTACACCATCTTTTGCCAACTCTTTACAGGTTTCGTAAACAGAAGGATGTTCTATTACCGAGGTAATAACATGACTACAGCATGTGGAACTACAAACTTTTGTACCACAGCTTGAATTATCACAAACAACATTATTTAGAATGGCGTTATTGGATTCTGAAGCACCTGATGTGAAAATAATTTCCTCGGGGCTGGCATCTAAGAAATCAGCCACTTTAGCTCTAGCGTCTTCAATATGGGCACGGGCAATCCGTCCCATTTGGTGTAAGCTGGAGGCATTCCCAAATATGTCTAAGGCGTCAATAAAAGACTTTTTGACCTCGGGGTGGAGAGGAGTAGTAGCATTATTATCTAAATAGGTAATCTTATTCATAATTGACTATCTTAATTTAATGGAAGGCAAGATGCAACTAGAAAATTGATTCCGAAGCAGAGGATGTCTGTGATGACGCTATCTGCTAAGGCTCAATAACACGGCAATCCTGATGGCAATAGACAAGAAAAGGTTTATTCATATATACTATAAAATAGCTTTTTAGCAAAATAATTATAATTAGGAGAGATTTTATGAGAAAGTATTTATTAATCGCTACGCTGTGCCTATGTATCGGAGTGCCCCTACTGGCAGAAACCATAACCTTAAAGGATGGAACCATCATAAATGGAACCGTTTTATCTCAAGATGCTACCTCCATGAAAGTTCAATCCAGTTTCGGAGTTCTTACCATCGAGAAGTTTAATATTCTTAATGTTAACTTTTCCAACAATGCTCCGAGTAGCCAAGATAATAGCAAACCTGTCCAAGTTAACGTTAATAACAACAACAATAATAATAACAATCTGAATAACAATAACAGTGACAACTATGATAACTCAAGGCATCAAGAAAAAGCAGCAGCCAAGAACAACAATCAACGCCCCGTAGTAAAGTGGGGTATTGGCATCGGTGCTCCTTATGCGATTATTGGAAATCAAATTGGTGTAGTGCTTAGTGACCAACTGGAAATTTTTGCAGCCTTTACCTCTGTACCGGGTTATACCGACCCTTATAATTATCATTATTCTACATATGTATATTCCACCTATACTTATGACTATAAAATTTCTGCCTACGGCATTCGTTACTACTATGATACAACCAGTCCTGCTTGGATTCCTGGCACTGGTGCCTATGTGTCTTTTGTGATTATGCCTTACACCTACAACTATGATTATCAATACGGGAGTTATGCTTACTCAAAAAAAATTAAGTACTCTTATGATGTTACTTTAGCAGGTCTGAGCGTAGGAATTGACGGTAAATTCGGTATTTTCCGCGCCAACTTAGAGATAGGGTATGGCTTTGCTATATCTGAGAAACTATCTATTACTTATGGAACACAAACTAGTGAAATAAAACCTGGTGGGTTACTGTTAGCCGTGGGACTCGGTCTAGCTCTATAGTTTAGTAATCGCGAAACACAGCGATTGCAGGGTATCGTTATGAAATAAGAAAAGGCCAGCTTAACGCTGGCCTTTTCTTATTTCATACTTTTCGGAGATTTAATTGGGCTTTGAGTTCGTTAACGACATCACACTAAATCGGACGCGCCAGAACTACGTAGACACATTCTGCCTATCCTCCCGCAAGAGAGAACAGGCAGAATTATTAACTTTTAGGAAACACCGTTTTTGTTGAAAAAAGCTCCATAATTCTTGTCGGTTTTTAAAATGTGATTGGATAGCCAATCTTGCAAAAACTTCATAACTTCCAACGATATAGAGACTTTCCCAGAAGAAAAATCATTTCTTAAATCACTGGCTTTCTTAACGAAATTTGCATGCTCTGTCTTCTGAGTGTTTAAGTCAGAATAATTATATTTAATCATCAGTTTTTCTTCTGCTGTAAAATGGGTTTGTGTGTATTTTACTAACTCATCCAAAACGCTTCCCATTACGTCCTTACCTTTACCCGTCTTCATTGCATCGTGCAGTGAGTTAATGAGATCAATTAACTTTTTGTGCTGAGAATCGAATTCTGCTACCCCTACACTTAAATTATCTGCCCATGTCATAAATGCCATATTTCTTCTCCCTTCTCCTGATTAATATAAAATTTAATATAACAAATTTTATTGTAAGAAAGCAAATATTACTTGGAATAAGCTTTGATTTAGTGAGGGATGAACATTAATCCTTTAAAACTAACTAAATTACTAACTCACGCCATTTCTGTTGAAGAAAGCTCCATAATTCTTGTCGGTCACCAAAATGTGATTTGCCACCCAATCTTGCACAAATTTCATAACTTCATTTGAAATAGCTGCTTTACCTAAATAGTAGTCTTTCTTTAATTCAATTGTTCTGGTAATAAAACTATCATGCTCTAATTTATGCTCAAGATAGTCTGGATAGTCATAGTTGAGCATCATCTTTTCTTCGGAAACAAAATGAGTTTGAGTGTACTCTAAGAGTTCATCCAGCACAGAGCTTAAAATTTCTTTTCCTTTTCTGGCCTTCATGGCATCGTGTAAGGCGTTAATAAGAAAAACTAGTTTCTTATGCTGATTATCGAAGGCTCGTACCTTTACACTTAAATCTTCAGTCCACGTCATATATGTCATTAATAGTTCTCCCCCCTGAAATATTTTGGCATCACATAGAATATTAATATAGCAAAACTTCAAAAAAAGCAAATATTTACAAGAACATCGCTTCATTGTTTTTACTTATAATCATATAATGGGCACAACTTACTGCCTAATATGCAATAAAATTAAGGAATACTTTATGTTGTCTTTTCTAAGAAAATACCAAAAACAGTTACTTTTATTTATTTGCGCCACCCTGTTTGTCGCTGTGGGAGAAAGTGTTGTTAATACTGTCTTAAATAACTTTATGCATGAAACCTTCACTATTTCCAGTTTTCAGAGAACGCTACTGGAATTACCGCGGGAATTACCTGGTGTGCTGTTGGTTATTATCTCCGTAGTCCTATTCTTTTTGCGCAGCCGCAGACTAGCTCTATTTGCCAGCATTTTAGGCAGCCTTGGACTTCTGCTGATTGCCTTTTTTCCGCTCAATTTCTCCATCTTCCTCTTATGGATCTTTATTTTTAGCTCGGGTCAACACATGCTCATTCCCTTAAGCACGAGCATTGGCATGGAGTTAGCCAGCAAGGGAAGAGATGGCCGGCGTCTTGGGCAAATGAATAGTGTTCGCAATATTGGCATTGTGAGTGGCGGATTATTTATTTTCTTGGGCTTTAAATATTTACACCTTAGCTATAAAGCTTCGTTTATTATTGCTGCTGCCGTATATTTTCTTTCCGCTATTTTCTTTTACATGATGGACCCAGGAAAGGCACATCCTGCTAAACTGCGCTTAAAACTTCATAAGGAGTATAAACTATATTACTGGCTAGCCATACTCTTTGGCACCCGTAAACAGATTTTTTTGACCTTCGCGCCTTGGGTCATTGTAACCATTTACCATAAGTCAGCGTCCGCAATAGCTATTTTGCTAACTGTGGGAGCTATTGCCGGCATCGTGTTCCAACCCCTACTCGGAAAAGCCATCGACCATCTTGGTGAAAAAACGATCCTGCTCATGGAGGCCTTTCTGCTGATTTTTGTTTGCTTTCTCTACGGCTTTGCACCAAACTTTCTCCCTACCAATATTGCTTATTTGGTCGTTGCTTTTTGCTTTATTACTGACCAATTGCTAATGTCAGTAAATATGGCTCGAGCCACCTATCTAAAGAAAATAGCCACCCATGCTGACCACATTACACCAACCCTTACCATGGCCAGCACTATCGATCACGTTTTTTCCATTCTCGTAGCTATTTTAGGGGGATTAATCTGGATGAAGTTTGGTTATCAGTTTGTTTTTCTGCTGGGCAGCTTTTTATCTATAGT
Source organism: uncultured Candidatus Marinamargulisbacteria bacterium (assembly GCA_903902445.1). Lineage (GTDB taxonomy): Bacteria > Margulisbacteria > Riflemargulisbacteria > GWF2-35-9 > GWF2-35-9 > CAIUUT01. The sequence continues at coordinate 8,590 of CAIUUT010000041.1, read as the reverse complement.
TAACTTTGTTTCTACTTCCAGAATAAAGATTGGAAAGAGCTAAAAGCGGTTGTAAACCAACAAAGTCTTAGCTATAATACACGTTACTGCCGCGGTGGTGGAATTGGTAGACACGCCAGCTTGAGGTGTTGGTGTCTTAATTGATGTGCTGGTTCGAGTCCAGTCCGCGGCACCATTTGGTCTCTTAACACATACTTTTTTTCACTACTATAGTTTACGTATTTTCATGGAATATTTGGTGAAAAAGACTAATTTTTCGTGAAATATGCCTTATTTACCTGAAAGGACTCCTATTACTTTTTTGAAAATATTTACGATCAAGGACATTATTTTCCCAAAGAACTTAGAAATCGACTCACAAAAATTTTTAACATCCTCAATAAACATCTTGTTCCTCCTTCAAGTTCCCTTCGAGAGCCTCAGGGAACGAGTTCGAGTGCCCCGCCGCTACTCCCTCACCTTAACTTCGCCTGTATAAAGAAACTCATGAACACCTTTACGCAAATTAATGGCCTGAAGCTTCATATCAATTTCACTTAGCTGGCTTCTGAACACAGCTATCTTTCTTTCCAGTTCTGAATTTTTACCTGTATTTCTGGCTGCTTTTCCTCCAAGCCCTTTTGACACTGACTCTTGTATTTTCAAGGTCTTAAGCGCTTGTAATAGCTTTTTCTTTTTTACCCTTAAGTCAATTAGTAGGCGCTTATCCTGCTGCCTTAATAGTTGGAACTGTTCATTCAGACCCAGTTTTTCCAGCTGTGCAAGACTGGCAAAATTGAGAAGCAAATTATTGCCTTTCTGGCTCATTGTTTGAAAACTTGGTTGCTTAATATCCGCAGGAAATTTTAGCAGCATATCCGTTGGAAGTTCCAGATAGCCACTAAACAACGAGACAGCTGAAATCTGCGCTAGGAGTTCTTCACGAGTTTTTTCCTTGAAAACTACTTGCCTAAACTTTAGGGAGGTTCCCCTATAATGCACCTGCACCTTAGTCGCCAGTATATCGGCACCATATTTTGTTCCTAGCGTATAGATCCGTCCAATGTCAGACGTCCGACGGCCAAAGTCTGTGGAAGATTTATTTTGATTGGAGGGCTTAGCGTTAGTCGCAGATATTTGTATAAGTCTAATAATCAGTTGATTGTTTACTACATCTAAAATCTCAGCGATCCCTTCTACTCTCTCACGATTGGCTTGAAATTCACCCTTAAACTCAATCGTAGTATGATTTTTTAAATTCATATATTCGGTAATTTCCGATTGGGGAGTAGCTAGGATCCAGTGCAGAGAACTGCCAATACCGTACTTCGAAATAGGTAGAGCTAAAAACAATATGCCTAGTAACCCAAGGAAAACATATACCTCTGCCCTTGAGCCAGACTCTAATCGTAGCTTATCATTTTTGGGCATAACATCACGACCCGTATTTGGCCAAAGTAATTGTGTGCCTTGTTTGTTAAACATATCGAGCATCAGATGAGATAAAAAGCTAAGCCCAAAGGCAGCTATCCAACGTATAACTAGTCCGATGTCCGAAGTCCACTGTCCAAAATCGAAAATACGTAGTCCCAAATATTTGAACCCAAAAACAAAATGTAACATCAAGAATGATAAGTTGCAGAAGACAATTAACATGGCAAAGATACCCGTAAACACCAGTGCTCCAAGCAAGGAATGGGTGAAGGTTCGGTGACCAAATTTACGCTCTAAGTTACTCGAAATAAATGGGAAAAGTTTCCCAATCATCGACTTAGGGTAGTCGATATCGGGGATGATGGCACCCATAATAGCAAACCCCAAAATGGACCAATGTAAGCTAACTTTTACACCAAATACCGCAAGGATTGTAAGTGTTAGAAAAAGGCCAAAGACGCTGTGGGTTGGAGCTAGCATGTAAAACTCCCTTCGGGAGTTTTAGTGAAAAGTGAGAAGTGAAGAGTGAATGGTAAATTTGGTGATTGCATATTATTTATCCTTTTTTTCTTTTTGATATTTCCATATTTCATGATCAAGAAGTCTTGCTGTAATTTGGGGATATTTTGTCTTTAATATCGATGCAGATTTTTGAATTAAATCAACAACTTCTGATTGGATTAAACCTTTGCCAAAAACATTTTCACAAAATCTGAAAACCATTCTATCTGGCTTAATTAGATCATCATTCCCTGCCAGCATAAATAAATAATATATACTAATACCACTCCGTTGGCCGGTAATTGCTTTATAATCATTAATAAACTCTTCATTTATTATTAAATTTTTAATGTCTTGAAAATAATTGACCTGATATCTTTGTAATAATTGCAATACCAAGCAAACGGCTTCAGCTTTCAATATACCATTTCCAGAAGAAGTTCTATGTGTGCTTTTAAATACTTTGGTCGCTAAATCATAATAATTGCTATCAGCAAAATGCTTAATAGTATCTAAAATAGATATTTGCTTATTGATTTCAGGGAAATTTTCCCCATAAGGACGATATTGTGGAGTCTTTAGAAAATCACATAAGTGCTGAACAACATTCTTTGTTATAGAGTATCTTATACCAATTGAGAATATTGCATCTGTCACACAAAAAATAAGACTAGAATAAAAGAATGATGGGCTTAATTTTGCATTATTTAATGGAAGAGTTTTATCGCAATGATCAACAAACAAATCAATTCTATTATTTAGTATTTCCAAAATATTTCTAACGTCCTGTAAATATAAAAAAACGCATTGCCACAATCATCGTTACGCCAACCCCAGCTAAAATATAGCCTTCAAAGCTATGGACTCCAAGAGCAATGAAGCGGAATAACACCAGCAAAGCCCAAAGAAAGATTACGGTGTAAGTCCAATCGCGATAGACGACTCCCCTCTCTGGTTGTGAGGCGGGGTCCTCAATAGAGCTTGAGCGAACATCTTCACTGACTTCAAGCGATGTGTCGCTAGATTGCTTCAGGGGACGGACTTCTTTGCGTTTTTGCATATTTAAACTGATGTCTGGGGCTACCAGCTCTTCTCCTAAAACAGTATCGGATGACACTTGCGCCATTTTTTGATACTTACATAGGGTGTTGTAGTCGGTAATTCCTAATAGTTTTGAGACTTGTTTGTGTGTGGCACCTGCTTGAAACAACTTTACGGCATAAGTGTTGCGCAGCAACTGCGGCGTAACAGGAGCTTCAATGCCAGCGGCTTCGCCACCCTTGCGCAGCAAATGGTCCACAGAACGTGAAGATAAACCTTGAAGCGTTCCTTTATTGGTTAGGAACAGCGTTTCTATTTGGACCACTGGTCTTTCTTGTAGGAACTTAGATACAGCCTCTTTAGCTTGCACATTCAAGGAAATCATTCTGCCTTTGTGCCCCGTTACAGTTAGCGTCTTTTTAGCTAAATCTATGTCGCTAAGGGTAAGTTCGCAGAGTTCACTGCGTGATATGCCAGTTGTAATAAGTAAAACAGCAATGGCGTTGTCTCGATTTGAGGTTAAGCCTTTTAGAAGTGCTTTTACTTCTGAGTTAGAAAGATAATTTTGCATAACCCCATCATTATATTATGAATTAAGGAGGATGACAAAGAGGGGGAGTTGCTACCTACTTGTATTAAATAAACCCTGCTTTCCCTCGTACCATTGCTTACTTTGGTTACATATCTTACACACAGAAAGCATTACTGGGACTTCCACAAGCACGCCTACAACTGTAGCTAAAGCTGCTCCAGAATCGGCTCCATAGAGGGTAATAGCCGTTGCCACCGCCAGCTCAAAAAAGTTACTAGCACCAATCAAGGCTCCTGGAGCTGCAATATTATGCTCCACTTTAAAGCGCTTCATTAGTAAATAAGTAATCGAGGAGTTGAAATATACCTGTATGGTTAAAGGAATGGCAATCAGCAGCACATGAAACCAACGAATGGTGATATTTTCTGCTTGAAAGGCAAAGATTACTACTAGGGTAGCCAATAAAGCAACAATAGTAAGGGGGTGAAAAAAGCTAACATACTTAGCAAACCACGCTTCTCCCTTAGCCTTTAGCAACACCCATCTACTCATTGAGCCAGCAAACAAAGGGATAACAATAAAAACGAAAACAGCTCCGAACAAAACATTCATAGGCACCAGTAAGTTCGAAGCACCACTAACCAGCAAGGCCACAATGGGCGCAAAAGCAAAAAGCATAATAAGGTCGTTAATGGCTACTTGCACGAGCGTGTAGGCAGGGTCTCCATCGGTCAAATAACTCCACACAAAGACCATGGCGGTACAGGGAGCCGCTGCTAAAATGATGGTTCCCGCTAAATATTGATTGGCTAACTCCTTACCCATAATTGGCAAATATAAGCCTTTGAAAAAAATATAGCCGAGCAAGGCCATACTAAAAGGCTTAACCAGCCAGTTTACAAATATCGTAATCAGTAACCCCTTGGGCTTCTTTCTAACCCCCAAAATCGAGGTAAAATCTATTTTTAGCATCATGGGGTAAATCATCAACCAAATGAGCACGGCAATCACCAAGTTTATTTGGCTGGAGGCACCAAACTCTAAACCTCTAACCACCTGCACTATTTGGGGAAAAAGCTTACCTACCAAAACACCCAGCACCATACATAGTCCTACCCAAAGGCTTAAATAGCGCTCAAAGATACTCATGCTTCGAGTAATCCCTTTACCCAAGTCTTAATCTTGGCGTCGATTTCATCTCTGACCAGCCTAGTTTTGGCTAGCTTCTCTTCAGCTGTCCCCTGAAAACTGGATGGGTCCGGAAATCCCCAATGCAGTCTCGCAGTGAGTCCTGGAAATATGGGGCATTGCTCACCGCTAGCCTCATCACATACCGTTATTACGTAACTGTAAAGGTTTCCCTTTTTATAGAAATCAAAGACACTTTTTGTAGGATTATTAGATATATCAATCCCCATTTCTTTCATGGCTTCTACAACGATTGGGTTCAGTTTACCAGGCTCTAGACCCGCGCTTTCAGCTACAATTTCCCCCTGGCCATATTTATTCACAAAAGCTTCTGCCATTTGGCTCCTGGCCGAATTATGGATACAAACAAAAAGTACTTTTTTCATATTTCTCTCCTTTATATTTATTCGCTTTTAATATAGGAACAACAACCGCCAGCGATTCGAATTTCCTTAAGGTTTAGTAAGGCATCGGCGATTTTCTTGTGTGCCGAGCTAAGTATTCTAGAAACGGTGGTACGATGTACCTTCATTTGCTCGGCGACCTCTTCTTGCTTGATATTTTCGTAATCACACATACGCACCGCTTCGAATTCGTCGAGGGTCAGATGCACAAACTCTAGTTCTTTGCCGCTTTTACATTCGGGTCGAAAAAGGCGCACATCATCGGCGCAGCATATCCAGCGAGTTTTCTTGGGTCGCATGGCTAGCAGCAACTCCCGCCAGAGCAGTCGCACGAAGGCCCAGTGCCTTTTAAAATACCGTTGATAATCCCTGCGGAACACCCCACCCCAGACTGTACGTCTATAGCGGAAAAGGCGCAGTTTGTGGCACATGCTCCACACTCCATGCAGGAGTCCTTGTTGATGATTTGAGCTTTTTTCTCAGAAAGTGCAAAGACTTGATGCGGGCAAACTTGCACACACATGCCACATCCCACGCATTTTTCTGAATCTAGCGTTAAGGTAACTACATTTTTTAAATATTGCATTTAATGCTCTCCTTCGCCCTTTGGGCCGCTTCCTCTATATCCAGCTCGAAACAATAAAAATAATAAGCCCTAAAATAAAAGCCACTAGCTGTAAAGGAATAGCCACTTTCATTTCTTTTTTTACGCCCGATAAGGACGTATAGGTGCTTGAACCCGTAAAATTCATGGCTAGAAAGGAAGAAACAGACGTAATTAAGAGCGTCCAAACTAAAGCGTTAAATATAGATAATTTGTAACTACTAACATAAACTATGGCCACTACCAGTCCTACCACGAACCCCTTCATCGAGAAACTTCTATAAGGAACCCACGGAAGAAGCAGCGGCGTAAAAAGGGCACCAGCAAGATAGGCCATAAAAACACCAAATAAAATCTGCAACGATTCTGCCAAGGCAAGACTATATCCTGTAGGGTGGATACCCGCTATTAAAATTAAAATACCCGCAATAAGTAAAATGGGTAAGAAAGCGTGTACCAGTTCAATGGGAACCAGAACCAGTCTATCCCATAACGTAAACTTTACAATTCGCATGCTGGCGGATACCGCAAAATTATTCTTGATAAAAGCTGGAATATCAGACGTGCTTACAGGGCCATACAGCACCTTAAACCCTGTATTCTTTTGCACTTCATGCGCGGCAATACCCGTGGCCGACAATTGCGGTAAAATAAGCTGGCGATGTGCCACAATTTCCGACAACTTCGTGGTCTCTATTTTTGATACCAATTCTTTTGTGCCAAATGTTCCTTTCCCAGCAGCACACCAAACATTAACCCCTTTGGTGTCTAAAACCAGTATCCAGGCCGAAAAACCATGCAATGCAGCGCGAAGAAAGTCGAAGGTCAACTTATAGTTTGCCGTAACAAACACACTGCTCTGCTCGTTAGGCACCCCTACCTTGTAAATTCCCGGTTCTACCTTGTAGTTGTTGCGCATAAAGGCCCAACGCACCAAGAAGCCACCGACTCTATCGGAAATTGAAAGTGTCGTGGAGACCGTCTTAATTTCTTCTCTGTTTTCTAAAATAGTTTCGCTCATTTGTGCATTATGAATTAATATTATATTGTTGTCAATTATCCAAAATACATGATTTTCTGTTAGAACTTGGGCGAATATTCCTAACCCCAATTCCAAAATTTATTGACTATAGTTACTATATATTGCATTATTTTAAGTATGTCTGACTTAACAAAAGAAGAACGATTAGCTAACCTTGTATTAGCACGGCAACAACACGCCTTTATACTCTTTGCCCTAATTGCTCCCCTTGTAAATGTATCATGGTTTATGTTTGACATTTTCCTTGGCGAACCCCACCAAAAACTCTACATAGCCATTCGCCTATCCTGTTTACCCATGACCATAATTACTCTTATTTTGTATCGTTTTGCTTGGTTTAAATCTAGGATTACGGTTCTTATGTATATTCAATACCTCTATTTTGTTCTAAGTGTTGCCATCATGGTTAGCACCGCCAATCATCTCATTGAATACCTCCTAGCCTCTACAACTATATTTTTTGCAGCGTTCCTAGTTTTTAACTGGCGACCACGCCACACATTTGTGGGCAATATCGTATACTTAATACCCTTCATACTTAATAGCAACTCCTTTTTTCAAAGAAACGCTGGCCCTCAAATTTTCACTAGTATCTATTTTTACCTAACCATTGCCATAATCTGTTTTTTTGGAAATTTTATAAGTTATCGTGCAATAAAAAAAGGCTATGAACTCATTATTGAAAATGAATGCATTAATGGCGAATTAACGGAAATAAAAAATAATTTGGAGGAACAAGTAAAGGAACAGACCAGAGAATTAACCTTGAAAAATGCTAAATTAATGGAATCTGACAAGCTCAAAGATGACTTTCTGGCGAACACCTCTCACGAATTACGAACACCACTGAATGGGATTATTGGTATTACAGAGTCCATAATAGATGGAGCAGTTGGCCCCATTTCCGAGAAACTGCGTAACAATCTACTACTGGTTACCTCATCTGGTAAGCGTTTGTCATCTTTAGTAAATGATATTTTAGATTTTTCCAAGCTAAAAAATAACGAGCTTACGTTACAGCGTAAATTGGTAGGACTTAAAGAAATGACAGACATTGTGCTGGCTCTTTCTAAGCCACTGTTGGCTGGGAAGAATGTTTTGCTACTAAATAATATAGAGCGCGCTGTACCTCCTGTTTTTGCTGATGAGAATAGATTGCAACAAATTTTGCATAACTTGGTGGGCAATGCCATCAAGTTTACACACGAAGGTAGCGTAACGGTAGGCGCCTCTGTTTGCCGAGAGACGAGAGACGAAAATACAGCCCACCCCCATTCACCATTCACTATTCACCCTTCACCAGTTGCAGGTTTCCTGCAAATTTCTGTGTCCGACACCGGCATTGGTATTCCGGCCAATAAGTTTGAAACTATTTTTCAGTCCTTTGAACAAGTAGATGCCAGTATTTCCAGAGAGTTTGGTGGTACCGGATTAGGGCTTTCTGTAACGAAGAAACTGGTAGAACTGCATGGAGGTAAGGTTTGGGTAGAGTCAGAATTGGGAAAGGGGTCTACGTTTTACTTTACGTTACCAATAGCAAATATTAATATGGGGAATAATTCCGCCTCTGTACCCGACCCTCTCTCCGCTGGCGGAGAAAGGGAGAAAATTACAGGAGGATTATCCGTCATCCCGACTACAGTGGAGGGATCTAGCGGCTCTGTACCCAAAGATTCCTCGACTACGCTGGGAATGACGAATAATTCCCCCGCCGAAGGCGATTCCCCTTCACCTCTCACCCTTCACCCTTCACCAGTTTCACCTGCCGCTGGCAGCGCTGGCAACATCCTCGTTGTGGATGACGAGTTCATTAACATTCAGGTGCTACAAAACCAGCTTTCGATTCATGGCTTCAATGTCCTGAT
>CAIUUT010000040.1 GCA_903902445.1 uncultured Candidatus Marinamargulisbacteria bacterium | reverse complement strand
TTTGCCAAATTCATCATTTCAAGAGATGTATCAATCCCAGTTATATCATTTAGCTGATTCTTTTTTGCCAAAATAATTGATGAAGTTGCCGTGCCAACACAGACATCCAGTATTTTTAGATTAGTATTAGGAATGATTCGGGCTAGGTTGTATCGCGGGTTAGTTTTCTTGTTATTAAAATATAGTAATTCCATAGAATCATAAATTAAAGATATCATTTTATAACGGAATACATTAGTTTTCATTACAAAGATTATATCCTAAACAGTTATCAATAAGTATATAAAATCGTAACGAAACATTTTGTGCCTACGTTATTAGTCTTAATTTATAAGAATATCTTTTACTTTCACCTCCCAAAAGAAAAAAACCACCTAACCAGTGACAAAACCAGCAAATATATGTTTAAATAACTTCCCGAGACATGAAAAAATCACTACTCGTATTATTTATTTTACTTTTCATATTATTGAGCCTGGAAAGCTGCAGCCATTTGCGCTCTAATGGTAATAAACACATAGCTAAAAGTATGGAAAATGTGCAAGATAATCCTAATGATGCCAATCTGGCTTCAGAGAACATAGCGATGAATGCAAGTAGTGAAGAAAACCCCACCATTGATTTAGAAAGCTTAAACGGACTACTTTCCGAAAGTCCTGCCACAAATTTAGATAATATTATTGTGCCTGGCAAGAGAGTAGGGTTTATAGAAATTGGCAAACCTTTGCCCAAGGATTTAATAAAAGTTATTGGCGTGCCAGACACTTACTGCCCGCCAACCGATAGCAAAGACTCAGGAAGTTTAAGCTACCGGAGTAGATATTTAATTAAGTTAAACGATGGTGTTAGTAAGCAAAATGTCTATACTATTTATATCAGTCCCGAGGCTCAAGATTTAAAAACACTTGGTGGTTTGCACATTGGTTCTAGCCTAACGGAGTTGAAGGAAAAATATCCCAAACTTAAGTCACTGGGCTATGGTGAAGGGCCAGGAGAATATTGGAAGTCCAAAGATGGGTTATTGTTTCAGGTTTTAGGCGATAAAATTATCGAAATTGATGTTACTAAGCCTGAGTAATTAAATAGTGAAAAGTGAATGGTGAGAAGTGAATTGTAGCGGCGTAAAATCTTGCGTCTTTGGATGATAGTAAGGGTAGCTGATTCGATGATTGGAAGAATTGATGAAGTGTAAAATTGATAATTTCTGCGTTCATTAATATAGAATAAAGAGAAGGACGTTTCATGTGTCTAAGTATTCCTGCCAAAGTCATCAGTTTAGAAGGAAATAATGCCATAGTAGATGCAGCTGGAAACCAGTGCGAGATAGGCATCGATTTTGTGCCTGAGCTTAAAATAGGCGACTTTGTGATGATTCACTCTGGATACGCTATTGCCATCATTGATGAAAAAGAAGCGCAAGAAACACTAACTCTCTTAAGGGAGTTTGCTCAGAGCCAACTGCCGTGAAATACGTAGATGAGTTCCGAGATAAGCAAATCGTAGATACGTTACTGGCGCAAATAAGAAAATATTCCCAAAAAAATATAAGGTTAATGGAAGTATGTGGTGGCCACACCATGTCCATTCATCGCTTTGGGATTCCCTCTTTACTGCCAGAAACGGTTACTTTGCTTTCTGGTCCAGGCTGTCCGGTTTGCGTCACTGACCAGAGTTATATCGATAGAGCAGTGGCCTACAGTAAGCTACAAGATGTGGTTGTTGCCACGTTTGGCGACTTAGTTAGAGTTCCAGGATCTACGAGTACCTTAGCCAAAGAAAAGGCTAGGGGAGCTGATGTGCGGATGGTCTACTCGCCCAATGATGTGCTTAGGATGGCCAAGCAGGAGCCCCATAAACGTTTTATCTTTCTGGGTATTGGTTTTGAAACGACCTCTCCAGCGATTGCAGCTTCTGTGAAACGAGCCAAAGCCGAAAACCTTACAAACTATTTTGTGTACAGTGCTCACAAGCTAATGCCCCCAGCGATGACAGCGTTAATAACTGAAGGGATTAAAATAGACGGTTACATTTGCCCAGGACATGTTTCGGTGATTACTGGCTCGTCTATTTATAATGATTTTCCTGAAAAATACGGTGTGAGTGCGGTGATTTCTGGCTTTGAGCCAGTAGATTTATTGCAGTCTATCTTGATGTCTGTTGTGCAGCTGGCAGAAAATATGCCAAAGGTAGAAATACAATATACGAGAGTGGTGCAGCCACAAGGCAATCTTGAGGCTCAGGCTGTACTGAAAGAGGTTTTTACACCCCGCGATGATTTATGGAGAGGCTTAGGAATATTACCAGCAAGTGGCTTAGCGCTCTCAACTAAATATGAAAATTATGATGCTCAAAAAATGATAGAAGTTCAAGTGGAGCCCCTAAAAGTTCAAAAAGGTTGCATATGTGGTGAAATCTTAAAAGGTTTGAGAACCCCTATAGAGTGTACTCTTTTTAAGAAAGTTTGCAATCCTTCAAATCCGGTAGGAGCGTGCATGGTTTCCAATGAAGGTGCATGCGCGGCTTTCTATAAGTACGGATAAGTAATCTACCTACTAAGCTCGAGCCAATTACTTAAAGTGGCCAACCAAAGTAGAATATGTATTGTAGCCTGAATATGACGTTATTGCTGTGGAGTATTTTTGGTGGTTAAAAAAATAAAGAACCCGATAAATGATAAAATAACTAAGAAATCTTCAACTGGTTGCGCAGATATATGTGCAAAACTACTCTTGAAATCCTTATAGTCCATCCAAAACATACCGTCATCTTTTCCATCATTTTCAGGTTCAGCATGGCCCCATGGATTATATAAACATATCTGTTGCTTGCCATTTTCTTGAACTCTGGTGGCTAAGATAGCATACGAGTGATTGTCTAGCAATTTTTCAGCCATTGAGTTATTGAAATATTGGATCTTTGTAGTTGGATACGTGCTACAAACCATTGGCTGTTTATCTTCTAAGCATTTTTTTATAAAATCAAAAGAAACAAGTTCTTGTCTGTAGGTAGCATACTTAAGTCCAGTCAAGTGTTGCAGAGGTTTATCGGGGGAACCTCCGTTCAAATTATCGAGTGATCCTGACGCGAAAAGAGTGGCGTAGGCTTTTTCCATTAAGGCTACCCATTTTCCTTTATCATCATTGGTACTGATTTTTGCTCCCTTAAAATTAACAAAGTCATCATTAATTGTTATTGTTTTTTTACAACTGGGATCATCACTATAAAATTCAATAGTATAAGTGCCATCGCTATTGTGAGAAATGATATTATTTAGGGCTTCTGGATTTACTGCAGCTAGTGAGGCTAGGGATGCTAGTAAAAAACAGTCACCTACATTTCCTTGCTTCACGTCTTGAGGAGAAACATCAATATCCCTACTTATATTATTTGCTATTGGACTTTCGTTGATGTATTTCATTTTATTAATAAGTTTATCAAAACCAAAATAGTCCTTAATTTCTATATTACTAAGGCCTGAATTGGGTTTACCCTCAAGAAGATAAGCTTGTAATGACTCTAAATATTGGTGATTTACAATGTTGCCTTCAATTATACTTAAGTGGTCGGCGGTGTTTTGTGGCTTATTCTTAGTCTGACTGGATGCAAATACATTTGTTGTATCTGCTGATATTGACTTCGTGCTAGTATTATTTTGTCCGATTATTACCATACTATTTACTCCCTATATAAAATGTATATTCCCCCAGAATAGTTACTTTAAACCTTAGAATTAAGATGTATCTGAATTTAAATAACGAAAAATATCGATGTTTATTCGGGGTTTAAAATGAGAAGCAGTAGGGCATAACCAAGATATAAAGCAATAGAAACTCGGGGGAGTTAATTGGGGGGGGAAATTTGATTTTTTGGCGGAAATGGACGTTTGCCTTGTCGATAATTAGTTTGTGCTGTGGACTTTCCTTAGCAAGCGAAATTCAATACGACTATTTAAAAGAAACAACAATCCCCAGTGGAATTGGCTTATCCAGATTAGAAAATCCAGCTGCTGTAAATTGGGATCGTTTTTCTTTAGATATTTTTCGTTGCGAAAAGCCTGGTTTTAACTGGCAAAGCAATCAATTTGGGATTTCACTTCCACTATTTCCCTTCAGAACCGCACTAAATGTTAATTATGATGTCTTTGATAATTTAAATAAAACCTCAGTTAATAATGATAGTGATGGAACATTTAAAGTTGACTCTCAGTTCAATCATATTAAGAGCGGTGCAATTCTTACTGTTGGTGATAACCTTTTTTCTTCGGAACTTTATTGTGGCGTAAATAGTAAATTCTACTATCAAAAAATAATAGATAAAACGGCGGTAGGTTATGGTTTTGATTTTGGTTTGGTTTATAAGATAAATCCGGAACTGTTTGCAGGTTTCTCTTATAACGATATTGGCGGAAGTTCTATCGTTTGGGGTGACCAAGTTAAGGATACTATTCCCGCAAACTACCTCTACAACTTAGCTTATGCCAATGATAACTTTAACATAAATTACATCTACTCTGGATTGGATAATCAAAGTTACATTAAATCCTCTTTGGTTATTTATAATTTTATTACCACCTCTTTAACCGTGCCACTAAACAATATTTTTGAATCGAAAGCGGCTCTCAATGTAAAGCTAAATGGTTTAAATATCGGCTATCAGGTTGATTTTAATGAGTTATATGGACAGAACTCTCAGCTCAGCCTATCTATGACTTTGGGAGATATCCTATGATTAAAACTTGTTTGCTGACCTTGTTTGTTTTTACACTTACAACTTCGTTTCTTTGGGCTGGCATAGGCAAAAATACGATTATTAAATATGGAAATAGGGTTGAAATATACAGTGACACGCATAGGCAGAGATTAGAATTCAATAAGTCTGGGTTTAGCTTGCAGTCGATAAGTGAAAGCCTAGTAACTCCAGAAACAATTATTGAAGATGATCAACCAGTAGAGCTACACAACTTCAAAACCTTAAGTACGATTCAAGATGTAAATTCCTTTGTTATTGCCAGTGCTGTTACAGCTAATCCTATTATCGTGGCGGTTCTAGATACCGGAATAGATTTACACAATACTTCTTTGGCTCCCTATATACTTGTGAATAACTACGAAACAATTAACGGGATAGATGACGATAATAATGGGTATATCGATGATAGAATTGGCTATAATTTTTATAGCGATACTAATCTTGTTCAGGATGGCTTTGGTCATGGAACACTCATTTCAGGCATAATAGCCAAAAATAGCCAAGGGAGCGTGAAAATACTACCACTTAAGGTGTTTGATGATCAGGGTAGAAGCTCGCAGTTTCTCATTGCTGATGCAATATATTATGCGGTACAAAGAGGGGCGAAAGTGATTAATTGTAGTTTTGGTTATGAGTTTTTAGCGGAGGTTATGCGTTTAGCCGTACAATATGCTATAGACAATGGGGTAATGGTAGTTGCCAGTGCTGGAAATCAGGGACAAGAGAAGGAAATTTATCCTGCCGCCTTACCGGGAGTAATTGCAGTATCTTCCTTAGATGGAGCAGATCATATTGCCAATTTTAGTAATTATGGTAAGTATCTGGCTGTGTCCTGTATTGGTGTTGATGTTTCAAGCACTTATTTAAATAATCAGTTAGCCAGCGTTAGTGGCACAAGCATCTCAGCAGGCTATATTTCAGGACTAATTCCCTATTTGATGAAAACAAAGAATGTATATGATTCTTCCAAGATTATCTCTGCCAATATTAATGATATTGTAGATCCTCTGGGTAATGGGCTTTCCTTAAAAGGCTGGGACAAGTATACAGGTTTTGGAAAGCTTGACGCAAGTTCCATAGCCCCTTACAAAGTAGCCGCTACCAATTCAGAGATACGCATCTCGTCCTTACTCAATTATCCCAACCCCATAATCGACACCAATGGTACACAACTTGGCTACTACTTGAACAGTGACAGCAATGTTTCTATCTATGTTTATGATATTTCAGGTAAACAAATTTGGGTAAATACCATTAGTAGCGGTTCTACGGGCGGTAAAGCAGGCTATAATAAGGTGGCGTTTGATTGTCGCGCTAAATCGGGGATGTATCTCCCAAACGACACTTACATCGCTGTGGTAAAGGCAGATACTGGTAGTTCAAAGAATGTAGCCAAAACGCTTATTACGATAGCACGATAATCTATATTTCATAAAATCCTTATATTACCGTCTAGATTGATTCAATTATTACCTATATAATAATTGCAATGCAGTCTCTAACCTTACTACATTTTATATTATATTTTCTTGCGGCTGTTATCTTCACGGGGCTTATTACACCTTTTGCCATTAAGATAGCTTTTCGATTACGTATTTTAGACGAACCCAATGGGAGAAAAGTTCACAAGTATTCCAAACCTAGAGTGGGCGGACTGGCCATGTTTAGTATTTATTTACTATTATTGCTTACGCTAGATTTATCCAACAATCTTAATAAGGTCATTATTATTGGATCAATCTTAATAACATTTTTTGGTTTTTTAGATGATCTACTCAATATCAGAGCCTCAGGAAAATTACTTTTTCAAGTTTTGGTAGCCTATCTTACTGCGAGTAGTTTCTTTGGATTTGGAATACGCATTGAAGAATTGAAGTTGTTATCGGATGTTTCTATTCATCTAGGTTTGCTGTCAGTGCCATTTACCATAGTGTGGATAGTGGGGGTTATGAATGCCATTAACCTCATTGACGGGTTAGATGGCTTAGCTGGTGGTATTTGTGCTATTGCGGCCTTTACCATGGGGTTAGCGGCCTTGTTTTTCGGGCAAAGAGAGGCGGCTTTATTATTTTTTATACTACTAGGCGTTATTCTCGGGTTTCTACGCTATAATTTCAATCCGGCTCGGCTCTTCATGGGAGATTCGGGTAGTTTATTTTTAGGCTATAATATCGCAGTATTATCGATTGTTTGTATTTGGAATTCTCCACGAGTCATTGCTTTCACTATTCCTTTCTTGGTTTTAGGTATCCCCTTTTACGATGTGATTACCTCTATTTTACGCCGTTTAAAAAATAAGCAACCCATATTTTCCCCTGATGGGAATCATATTCATCACCGAATCATGAATATTGGCTTTACACATAAGCAAACCGTGATTGTTATTTATATGGAAAGTTTGTTCTTAGCCGTTGCATCAAGCTCCATTATGCTGATAAACAATAATTCAGCGGTAATTGTGTTTATTGCCATTTGTTTTCTAATTAATTTTTCTGGAAGATATTTAAAGAAAACGTACAAGGATAAGTAGGTATGTGGCTATTCCAACAGAAAATTAGGATTAAGGCCTTCCTCACATTTTTATTAGTATTTATTAGCTTTTCTCAAGCGGCTTATTACAATAGCGACGGAATAATTATCTATAATGGAAAGCGGTTAGACTATAAACTTAATACCCCCCTTATGAGTAAAGAAATGATCTCCATTCCTTTAGCGCAAACATCGAAACTATTAAACATTTCCTATGCTGAGCAGGGGAATAATATTGTTTTACAGGATGGCTTAAAGAAGATTGTTTACCAGAAGAAATTAGATGCCGTTTTAGTTAATGGTTCAAAGTACTTTATGCCCCAGAATTTATTTTCTTATCAAAATGAGTGGTACGCTTCTTTGAAGTATTTTGCTTGGTATTTTGGCTATACAACCCATCGCAAAGATAGAATATATTACATTTCTAAAATATTAAATAACGTAAAGGTAAATGAGCAGGCGGTGCAACTTATTTTTTCCTGCCAAGTTAGTAGTGATGATTTTGAGTTAAGCAAAGACGGAAAAAATGAGTATACTGTCTCACTAAAAGACACGGTGCTAAATTTCCCTCGATTAACTCAGCAAAATGATGTTTTTAAGAGCATTGTTCTTAGCCAAATAAATGTTAACCCCGATAGTGCAAGGCTCTTTATAAGCTCAGAGAAGGAGCTCGAGTTATCCGTCAGTATGAATATCGTTATTATTAAACCTAAGAATACCGATATTAAAGTTTCTGCTACTCTTCCCAAACCAGCAGAAATTAAAAAAGAAGTGATTGAAAAAGTACGCTCTACCGACAAGGCCATTTGGATTCCTTCCTTTAGGAAAACCAGCGATATTATTATTAAAGTAAAGGGTAAGACGAAGACCATTCCTGGGACAGCCAAATATGTTAAAGATGACTATGTTTTACCCGTGGAAGAAATTTTGACGCCCTTTGGCTACGATTTCTACACCGATGATAAGCAGGTTCTTTTTGTGCGTTATGGTGATAAAGAGGAAATAAATACTAAAATTAAGGTTTATAAAGAAGGGGAAAACCTCTATGTTCCGGTACAGAAAATTGCGGCTCGACTAGGCCTTGGACTTCGTTGGGATTGGCGTATTCACACCCTAATCATTAATCCAATAATTTATGATGTACTGTTAAGTAAAGACAAAAGTGGTGTAATTATTAAGTCCTATAGCGAAATGGCACCCAAAGAAATTTTCACCTTACCGAATCCTCCCCGTTTAGTTTTAGATATACCTCATGCCGTGTTGGATGTGACGATAAATATAAAAAATGTAAGTGGTAGCAATTTTGAGTCCGTGAGGGCAGGGCAGTTGGATGAAGAGACGGTAAGAGTTGTTGTGGATTTGAAGAAAGAAAAAAATTATGCACTTTCGCTCTCCGACGATAGCTCCTCGGCTTATATTGGAAGTGCTGGAAAAATTAGCAAAATTGGCTTAGCTCAGTTGGACGGTATAGCTAAACTTGTTATTTATGGCAGTAATTTTACCACCTATAATTGGACGCTACAAAATCAACAGTTAGTCCTTGATTTTCCCAACATAAATTATGAAGCGAAAAGGTCTTACGCTTTTACGGGAGGCTACTTAGAGAAAATTGTCGGTATGCAACATTCCTGGGATCCTCTTACCTCTAGAATGATTTTTTATTTAAAAAAGGATATAGGCGTGGAAATTTCTAAAGACAAAGAAAATATTGTCTTAACCCTTAGAAGAAAATTTCCTACCAAGGAAAAAAAGGTGGAAGCGCTTGTTGTTACGCCTAAATTACCGTTAAGTGGCAAGACTATTGTTGTTGAAGCAGGGCATGGGGGCGTGGATGTTGGGGCCATTGGCTATGGCAATGTTTTTGAAAAGTGGTTTACTCTAGATATTAGTAAAAAGATTCAAAGTAAGTTGATGGATGTTGGTGCTGCTGTACTTATGCCTTTGCAGACCGATCAATATATGTCTTTAGCCGCCAGAACACAATTTGCGAACCGCAATAAAGCTGATTTTTTTCTAAGTGTGCACCTAAATAGTTATACCAATCAAATTCGTAACGGCTCTGAAACTTATTTTTATAAAAGTGTAGACTCAGAGCCAGCCAAGTTCATTCACCAAGCCGTCTTGAAAAAATTGGGACGTAGCAACGAGGGAATACGAAAAGCCCACTTCTTTGTTCTTTTCCACACAGATATGCCAGCGGTGCTTATTGAACCCGCCTATTTGTCTAATCCCGAAGAATATAATATGCTATTATTGGATGGGTTCAGAGAGAAAATAGCACAGGCTGTGGTAGAAGGAATAATGGACTATTTTGAAAGTGTCTCAGGCGGCACAAAAAAGATGCCTAAAACAACAACTAATTAAAAGGATTTGCTGGTGGAAGCGGAATTTAATAATCGGCCTATAGGTATTTTTGATTCAGGGATTGGTGGTTTTACGGTTCTACACCAATTAAAGCAACTATTGCCCCGAGAAAGTTTTATTTATGTGGCCGACAACGCCAATCGACCTTTTGGGGACAAGAGTGAAAAAGAAATACTAAATATCAATGACCATATTATTGCGTATTTATTAAAACAAGATGTGAAGGCTATTGTTATTGCCTGCAATACCTCGTCAGCTCTCGCCTTAGAGTACGACCGAAAGAAGTATCCGATTCCCTTTATTGATATGCTGCGAGATGGTTTATGGTTTGCGAAAACCGAAAATCAAAACAGTAAAGTAGCGGTAATTGCCACTCAGGCTACGGTTCGTTCACAAATGTATTTTAAGATTCTTAAGCAAAATAATCCATTGCTAACTGTGGAACAGCAGGCCTGTCCCGCGCTTGTGCCACTGATTGAGGAACATGTTTTTGACCAAAGCCTAAAGGAAAAAGAAAAGAAATGGGACACAGATATTGAAATAGCTGTTAAAGAATACACCAAATCTTTTAAGGATTTTGATCTTATCATCATGGGGTGCTCTCATTATCCGTATATTACAAGTTATGTTACCTTTTGTTTGCCCAACGTCAAAGTGGTAGACCCCGCCTATTACGTGGCGATAAGGACTAAGGAGCTAATCCGCAGGATTGGTGCCAATAAGGACAGTAGAAATTATACATTTTGCTACACCAAAAAAGATGAAACCATTATCTCCAATGCCCAGCAGTTTGGCTTTGAAAATATTAAAAAAGTTACGTTATAAATATAAGCTTAGGTAGTTTCCATTATGAATGTTGTAGAGAAAATATTATCGTCCCATTTACTGGAAGGTCAACTTGGTCAAGAGCAGGAAATTGGCATAAAAATCGATCAAACGCTCACTCAAGATGCCACAGGTACAATGGCCTATTTGGAATTTGAAGCTATAGGTCTGAACTCCATTAAAACAGAAATATCTGTAAGTTATGTAGATCATAATACACTGCAAGATGGCTATGAAAATGCTGATGACCACCTTTATTTGCAAAGTATCGCCAAAAAATACGGGCTGTATTTTTCTAAAGCTGGAAACGGAATTTGCCATCAGGTACATTTGGAGCGATTTGCTGCCCCTGGTAAAACCTTGCTGGGCTCCGATTCTCATACGCCAACAGCCGGTGGTATGGGTATGTTGGCGATTGGGGCAGGAGGGCTTGATGTAGCGGTGGCCGTGGCTGGTGGCCCTTTCTTCCTACCCGCCCCAAAAGTGCTAAAAATAAACTTAGTGGGAAAGTTACAGCCTTTTGTGACGGCTAAGGATATTATTTTGAAGGTTTTGCAACTATTATCTACCAAAGGAAATGTTGGATATATTGTTGAGTACGGTGGTGAGGGCATTCGCTATTTGTCGGTGCCTGAAAGAGCCACCATTACCAACATGGGTGCTGAGTTAGGGGTGACGTCTAGTATTTTCCCCTCCGATGATGTGACCTATGACTTCTTAAAGGCTCAGCAACGAGCGAATGACTGGGTTGAACTATGTCCCGATAAAAATGCCACTTATGCGAAAGAACTTACTATTAATTTGCTAGAACTTCGTCCAATGGTGGCTTGCCCGCATTCTCCTGACAATGTTAAGGAAATAGCGGAAATAGAAGGCATGCCTGTTAATCAAGTGCTGATCGGGAGTTGTACCAATAGCTCCTATAAAGACCTGTATACCATTGCTACTTTGCTCAAAGGCAGAAAGATAGATCCCAGTGTTTCCTTTGGAGTGGCTCCTGGCTCTAAGCAAGTCTTAGAAATGATAACCAAAGACGGCTTGATGCTCAATATTATTGAGGCTGGTGGTCGATTGTTAGAGTCTACGTGTGGCTTCTGCATCGGTATGGGGCAGTCGCCAAACTCTGAAGCCGTTAGTCTGCGCACCAACAATCGTAATTTTTATGGACGAAGTGGAACCGAAAGTGCGGGGATATATTTGGTTAGCCCTGAAACAGCTGTAGCTTGTGCCCTTACGGGTATGATTACAAACCCAGCGGCCTATTTTGCCAATGAAAAGCTAAATTTCAGCCAGCCCAAGAAATATATGATAAACGAAAATTTGCTTTTGGCACCCTTAGAACCGAGAGAACGTGAAAATGTGCCAATCTTCAAAGGTCCGAACATTGGGAGCCCCCCGCGTAATGAGGCCTTGCCAAAGAGTTTATTGCTACGAACTGGCTTAAAGGTTGGCGATAAGATTACGACAGATCATATCATGCCAGCGGGTGCTTATTTGAAATATCGTTCAAACATCGACAAATATTCCCAAGTTGTTTTCAAAAATGTTGATCCCGATTTTTCTTCTCGATGTCTTGCTAATATACAGGAGGGATTTGGAAATCTGATCGTGGGTGGACTAAGTTATGGCCAAGGATCCAGTAGAGAGCATGCTGCTATTTGCCCCATGTTTTTAGGAGTAAAAGTAGTGTTAGTAAAAAGTATAGAAAGAATTCATCGTGCCAACTTAATTAACTTTGGAATTATTCCGCTTATTTTTAATTCACCGGCTGATTATGAAGCCATTTTCCAAGGTGATGAGTGGATTATTGAAGATATACGGGAACAGCTAAAACTTAACCAGAAAATCGCCATTCACCGTCGAACTAGCAATGACACTATTTATGCTCAAACAGATTTTTCAACAAGGGAATTGGAATATTTGCTCTCAGGTGGTAAACTGAACGTACTAAAATAATATGAGATATTCTAAATATTATATTCCAACCTTAAGAGAGGCTCCTTCCGATGCGGAAGTGCCAAGTCAGCAATTTGCCGTTCGTGGTGGTTACATAAAAAAAATTGCTACTGGTATCTACGATTGTTTGCCTTTGGGGTTGAAGGTTATCCGTAAAGTAGAAAACATTGTCCGCCAGGAAATGAACAGGGCAGGAGCCCTAGAAGTTTCTATGCCCACGGTTGTGCCTGCGGAGCTTTGGCAAAAGAGTGGGCGTTGGTATATGTATGGCAAAGAACTTCTACGTTTTAAAGACAGAGCGGAACGCGAATATTGTCTCGGTCCAACGCATGAAGAAGTGATTGTGGATATGGTCACCAATAGTGTTAAGAGCTACAAACAGTTACCCTTAAATTTATATCAAATTCAAACCAAGTTTCGTGATGAAATTCGTCCTCGTTTTGGGTTGATGCGTGCCCGAGAATTTACTATGAAGGATGCCTACAGTTTTCATGATAGCCAATTATCCTTAGATCAAACCTATCTGGAAATGCATGAAGCCTATAGTCGAATTTTTAATCGCTGTGGTTTAGACTTTAGAGTCGTAAAAGCTGACTCGGGGAATATCGGGGGGAATGCGTCTCAAGAGTTTATGATTACCGCCGATACGGGCGAAGATGCCATACTTTTCTGCAATGATTGTGATTATGCAGCTAATAGCGAAAAGGCAACTACTCTGGTACTCAACGAGTCGGAAGAGGAACTCGCACTCTTGGAAGTTCATACTCCCGAGAAAAAAAGCATCGAAGAAGTTGCCCAGTTTTTGCAGGTAGATAGCGCTAAAACCATCAAAGCTCTCGTTTACAAATATCTCGATATTAAAGATCAAACTGATGCGGATTGGCTATATGCCGTGGTCTTTATTCGTGGTGACTATGAATTAAACGAAGTAAAATTAGGCAATGCCCTTAGTGCCAAGGTGTTAATGTTGGCGCAAGATGATGAGATTGCCAGGGTTACAAAGGCTCCAGTTGGCTATATTGGTCCAGTTGGCCTTGATATTAAGAATGTTAGGGTTTTAGCTGATGACTCAATCGTTGGGCTAAAGAATGCTGTAATTGGTGCCAATATGACCGATTATCATATTAAGAATTTTAATCATCCCCGCGATTTTCAATTTAGTGAAATTACTGATTTAAAGACCGCCAAACACGGAGATATTTGCCCTGAATGTCAAAAAGGAAATTTATCCAAAGAAAGAGGCATCGAGGTTGGGCATATATTTAAACTGGGTAAAAAATACTCTGCGGCCATGCAGGCTACGTATTTAGACACCGATGGTAAAGAACAAGTTTTTATCATGGGGTGCTACGGGATTGGTATCGGGCGCACGGCGATGTCAGCGATTGAGCAGTCTCACGACGAGAGAGGCCCCATATGGCCAATTCAAATTGCTCCTTTTGAAGTTATTATTATTCCCGCCAACTTGGAAGTGGAAGAGCAAAGAAGTATTTGTGAACAATTATATTCAGATTTGTTGGCCAATAATATTGATGTTCTTTTTGATGATCGTAAGGAAAGAATTGGTGTTAAGTTTAATGATGCCGATCTTATTGGAGCTCCGATTAGAGTCGTTTTAGGGAAAAAATTGGCAGAAGGGTTGGCCGAGCTAAACTATAGAAATGGCCAAAAAGAAGACGTGAAAATTGCTGGATTGACGACTTATTTGTGCAATATTGTTAAGGAACTCAAAAGTGTGAATAGTGAATCTTAGGTGATGAAGGTTAGAATCATCACGCTTCACTATTAAATGAGGAGTTTTCTATGAATTGGGCGAGTATATTTGTTTTTTTTGTAGTAACTTTATCGATTTTCTCCAACTCTGTGCAAAGTCCACCCAACCCTGTCTACAAGAGTACCCCCAAAGCGGCGATTAATTCCAAACATGTCAACGCAGATGCTCAATATGAGACAAGCAGCTCTGATGTGCCAAGCTATAATGTCGCCAATATAAATACTTATCAGGTTATTATTAGTTACATCATGGACAATTATAAACAAGTTTATCTAGCAGATGTACTTACCATTGCGGAGAACACGGTGAGTATATGCAGTGAATACAATATAGATCCCTTATTTATTACGGCGTTATTGGCAGTAGAGTCGGAGTTTAATCGCTATGCAATTTCTCCTTCTGGTGCTAAAGGCTTGGGACAATTGATGCCTTTTAATTTAAAAATCTACAAAGTTTCAGATCCTTTTGATGCTCAGCAAAACATAAGGGGCACGGTAAGAATGGTCAAAGAGTTAATGGATATGTGGAAAGGTGATACTAGCTATGCCTTGGCGTCCTATTTCGAGGGCGAGAACGCCATTAAGCGCAACAAAGGTAATCCGTTCTCCACCAAGACGGCTGGCTATGTCTATCAGGTTCTGAATAAATACAACTCTATTAAGCAATATTTGTGACCATTGCGTTTACTACGACGATTCCTCAAGAATATATTTGGGCCGCAGGCTTAACGCCACTCGACCTAAATAATTATTTTATCACAGGTGATAGCCGGCACTTTATAGGAAATGGGGAGCAGATGGGAATGCCCAGAAGTACGTGTAGTTGGATTAAAGGTATCTTAGGTGCCATGCAAGAAGAAGCACTCACGAGTAAATTACAGGCTATTATTGCTGTAACAGAAGGCGATTGCAGTAACAATCACGGACTAATAAGCCTTTTTAAATATTATTTGCCACACTTAGAAATTATTCATTTTTCCTATCCTGCTGACAAAAATCCAGAAAGGTTAAAATTAGAGTTGAGTAAGTTGCAATCTTATTTTGGTGTAAGTGATGAAAAGCTAGTGGTTACAAAGTCTAGATTAGATCAGGTGCGCCAGAAAGTGAACCGTTATGATTACTTACAATATACAAAATTAAATGCCGCTGCCAAGGTTACTCAAAACATACTGGTAAGCACTTCCGATTTTGACGGCAATTATGAGAAATTTGAAGAGAATGTCGTGGCAAATATCAACCTGCTGGAGAATACCCCGACGGGGCACCCCAGTCTTAGACTTGGATACTGTGGTGTACCCACTATTATTAGCGATCTTTTTACGTACCTCGAATCATTTCCTGCTAAAGTTATCTTCTTTGAGGTAGAAAAAGATTTTTCTATGCCGACGATTGAGTCAACTGTTTTAGAGCAATATTTGGCATTTCGCTATCCTTATGATATATATAGTAGAATACATTACATCAATGAACAAATTCTGGAAAGAAAACTGGATGGCATCATCTATTACGCACAGGCCTTTTGCCATCGACAAATTGACAGTTTTCTTATACAGAAGTTAGTGAAAGCACCAGTTCTTATTTTAGAAGGCGACGCTCCTGGAGCCCTTGATATGCGCACGAAGATCAGGTTGGAAAGTTACATCGAAAGGTTATTATGAGTAATATTGAGGTTTCAATAATAATTGTGCACTACAATACCCCAGAACTATTAATAGGTTGTTTGGACTCCATTTACAAGTATACTCAAGATATAAATTTTGAAGTCATTGTAGTGGATAACGATTCTTTTAAAAAGCCCATACTGGACAATCTTAGATATGAAAACTTCTCTTGGCTGCAAAGCAAGAGAAATGCAGGCTT
>CAIUUT010000039.1 GCA_903902445.1 uncultured Candidatus Marinamargulisbacteria bacterium | reverse complement strand
TGAATAGTGAATAGTGAATAGTGAATAGAAGGAGAATGATATGAGAAGAATTTATTTAGCTTTTATATTTTTGATTTTGTGTACTTTTGCGTTTCCTCTTTTTGACTTCAATTATGCTGGACAAAATTTTGAGCCAAACGAAGATGAGGGTAATTTAGAGCCTAATTACCCTCATCAAGGAACGGGGCAAAAAATTTATTTACCCCCTGCTGAAAAAATATACAAAGACGAGCATGGACAATATTTTTATTTTGGAGCCAAGAGGAAGAGACTTGACATGGGTGGGAGTGGCGGGTTTTTTATTGAATCTCTAGGTCTAAATAGTTCGCAGAAAAATGATTTACTAGCTCAAATTGCTTTTTCTGGTGGTATTACTGGTAATATGGCTGAATCTTTTCCTCTTTTTGGTGGGGGGGGCTACTGGCATGCAAACAAGAACTTTTATTTAGGTTGTAGAGGTGCTGGAGGTGTAATGACCGTTGGTACTGGTAGTAATCGGCTGAAATATTCTATAGGGTACGGTGGTATGGATTTCTTGGTGCTTATTCCTTTTGGAGGAGAAGATTTTAATGTAGTCTTAGGCTGTTTGGTTGGCGCTGGTGGTCTTGAAATGGACAGCAAAGGAACGGCTAAATATAGAAAAACATTTTGGTTATTAGAACCAAAAGCTGGGTTACAGATCAACGTTACAAAGTTTTTTGCAATTAGGGCACTGGCTTCATACTTGTACTCTCAGGATATCAACTCCGAAGTGGAAGGTGCTTTAGCCAATGTTGGCTTTGATGAGGACATGTCTTTGAGAAATTATACCCTTGGGTTGTCTTTTGAGTGGGGGCTTTTTTAATAAAAGCCAAAGTAAATGTTGATTTACTTTTCTTGTCTTGATACAAGAAAAGGTAACAAAAGAAAATCAAGACTTTTCAAAACACCTCCAAATACCTACTCCGAGATTCTCCAAGGGGTTTAGCTCCCCCTTGGAACCCCTTAATAAACTTTTGTTTTTTCCGAAAAGTTTAATTATTAAACAGCTTGGCACTGTACTAATAAATGTTATACGTTAGTTCGTCCTTTTAGACTCAGACGTAACGATTTGTAGCTTGCTTCGAAGAGCTGAAAAGTAAGTTAAGTGTTTTCATTTCATAGTGTAGATTTAGCCAACTTTAGGCTTTTGCGGTTCCCTCACCCGACACCACGCTTAAGCGTGTCACCCTCTCCCAAAATTGGGCGAGGGTTGCTTTGTAGTGGTTTCCTCTAAAGCTACGTTAACATGTAATAGCGCTTAAGTAATACTTATTGAGACGAGCAATGTTTGAACTTGTTACAATTCGCGCTATAAGTTTTGCTTGGATCTTTATTTTTGCGAAACTTTTTATCAAGATAAAGTTTCATTAATTAGAATTTGCTGCTTTGCCAAAAGAAACCGCCAATACTCAGCATACAAAGATTATTTAAAGTGAGCGAAAGCCAACCCTGTCTGAAAAGTTAACTTTTGATGTATGCCTTGCTTAGTCTGCTATAATGAATGGTATGAATGAAGATGAAGTGCAAAACTCTTTTTGGAGCATTTCTGCAAACTCTGTACTGCAACGTTTAGAAAGTAAAATTAGTGGACTTCCTGAAGAAGAGGCTAAAAAGAGGCTTAAGAAATATGGGCCAAATACTTTCAAAAAAGAAAAACATAATTCACAAGTAACTATTTTTTTAAATCAGTTTAAAAGCCCAATAATTGTTATCCTGTTATTTGCAGCTAGTCTTTCTTTTGGTCTGCATGATAAGACCGATGGGGCCATTATTCTGCTTATTGTTTTTATTTCAGGAATGCTCGGGTTTTGGCATGAACGAGGTGCCGCAAATGCCTTACGTGGATTACTTTCCTTAGTGCAAGTTAAAGTTAATGTACAAAGGGACACAGATGTCCTAATCCCGCTCGAAGATGTTGTTCCTGGTGATATTGTGCAACTGCGCGCTGGAGATATTATTCCTGGAGATTGTAGAATAATTGAATCCAATGACTTATTCGTCGATGAAGCCACCCTTACCGGGGAAACTTTTCCTTCTGAAAAAGAAGTGGACACATTACCAGTCGATACTCCCCTAGCGGCAAGAAAATGTGCATTGTGGATGGGGACACATGTCGTAAGCGGTAGTGCGAAAGTGGTCGTGGTTAGTACAGGCGGCAATACTGAGTTTGGTAAAATTGCCAAACACTTAAGCTTGAAACCAGTACAGACAGAGTTCGAACATGGAATTCAGACTTTTGGATATTTTCTGATGGAAGTAACTTTTGTATTGGTTTTTGCTATTTTTGCCATCAATGTAACACTAAAATTGCCTGTGCTAGAAGCGTTCCTATTTTCTTTAGCTTTGGCGGTCGGACTTACACCCCAATTATTACCTGCGATTATCAGTATTAACCTAGCGCACGGTGCTAAAAAAATGGCTCAGAATAAGGTTATCGTAAAAAAACTATCCTCAATAGAGAATTTTGGAAGTATGAGTGTGTTATGTTCCGACAAGACAGGAACCATTACGGAAGGGAAAATTGTATTAGTTGAAACTTTAGGAGTCGATGGAATATCCAATGAAATACTTGGAAAATATGCTTACTACAACGCTTCTTTGGAGAGTGGTTTTATTAACCCTATCGATGAGGCTATTCGTAAGCGTACAGAATACTCCTTAGAAAAAGTTGCTAAGTTAGATGAAATTCCCTATGACTTTTCCCGCAAAAGGCTGAGTATCGCTTTCAGAGAAGATGACCTAAATATTATGGTGACAAAAGGTGCGCTGCAAAACATCTTAGATATTTGTACTCTGGTTGAGCTAAGTAGCGGAAAACAAGAAAGCATCTCCAAGTTCACAGCGCAAATAACTGATCTTTTTACTAAATATAGTGCTGAAGGCTTCAGAGTTCTGGGTTTGGGCTATAAAAACTTGGGCACGACAACAAAAATTGAAAAAGCGCAGGAGAAGGATTTAATCTTTTTGGGTTTTTTGGTGCTAAGTGATCCGATAAAAAAAGATATTAAGCTTACAATACAAAATCTAAAAAAAGTGGGCGTAGATTTTAAAGTGATTACCGGAGATAACCAGTTGGTGGCTACTTCTGTAGCCAGAAGTTTGGGAATTGACCACCCTAAGATAATGACGGGAGCTCAATTAAAGCATATTGGAAGTCGAGCCCTAATTCATTTGGCAAAAAGTGTCGATGTGTTTGCTGAGGTAGAACCCAATCAAAAAGAAAGTATTGTTATCGCTTTGCGTAAAGGCGGACTTGTGGTTGGCTACATGGGGGATGGAATCAATGATGTATCGGCTCTACATGCTGCAGACGTAGGTATCTCGGTGAATAGCGCAGTAGATATTGCCAAGGAGTCAGCAGATATTGTCCTGTTGGAAAATGATTTGCAAATTTTGTTGCAGGGCATACAGCTAGGGCGAGAGACGTTTGCGAACACTTTGAAGTATGTGTTTATGGCCACCAGTGCCAATTTTGGTAATATGTTTAGCATGGCAGGAGCCAGTTTGTTTTTACCCTTTTTACCGCTATTACCCAAACAAGTGTTACTGACTAACCTGCTTACAGACTTTCCCGAAATGACGATAGCCAGTGATGCAGTGGATTTGGAAATGGTAGAAAAACCTAGGCGTTGGGATATTAAGTTTATTCGTAAGTTTATGTTTACGTTTGGACTGGTAAGTTCTATTTTTGATTTTACTACTTTTGGGGTATTACTATTTCTTTTGCACGCCAGTCCTGGGCAATTTCGTACGGGATGGTTTATGGAATCGGTTATCTCAGCGTCGCTTATTGTGCTAGTGATCCGTACTCGAAAACCATTTTACAAAAGCTTGCCAGGCAAGTATTTGCTTTTTACTACCCTGTTGATTGTAGGTGTTACTTTGATTTTGCCTTGGACGGTATTTGCTCAACTGTTTGGCTTTGAAGCTATTCCACTAAATTTCTACTTCATATTAACTGGGATTATTGTTTCTTATATTTTTGTCGCTGAAGTGGCGAAGCATGTTTTTTATAAATATAATTAGGGTGGCTTTTGGGAAAAGCCTAAGTTAAATTAATTGGACTTTTTGAAAAGCGCAAAAAGTCCCAAAAACGCTCTTTGCGCCGCGCTCACGCAGCTTGAATGGCTGCCATTCTCTTCGCTAACGGGCAAATCCGTCTTCCTGACGGTTGCCCTGAAAAAACATCCTGTTTTTTCTACGCTACGTTCATGGACCATGTCTACGCTGCTTACGCGATGGCGCGGGTTTAAACAAGAAACTTTATAACACAAGTTCTGTGTTGTATAATCTATGATAGAACCAAATAAATTATTAGTACTTAATATACACTTTGTGACTGCACAATGTTTGATATGAGCTAAAAAACGTTACGTTCACATTCCGAGGAGGCACGTACCCGCAGGGTCAAGAGTTTAGGCTGAGGCTGAGAAAGACGAGGAATTGAATGTTAGTTTTTGCGACGTGAGTTTTGTGCAGTCTTGACAGGGTTCTTAAGGGGCTTGTCAAGAAGCCCCTTAAGTCTAAATTGCTGCTTTGCCAAAGATTAATTCAAGTTACCCTACTTTGCTTTTAGCAAATATACAGGCTCTATACTGAGGGAACTAGCTCCTACAAAATAGAGCTGCTCATCTTCAATGTTGCAGATTAAATTCATATTTCTGTCAGCCAGAGTGGCCAGTTCTTTTGTACTGTTGGGGGCAAGTTGAATAATCGTCAAATTTGTAACATTAGAAAAGTTTTCTTGATTTTGTGTCCACCATCTCTGGGCATTGTGGGCACCGTAACTAATTACCACTACTTGTTTGCTGCGTCCGCAAGCCTTGCGAACTCTGCGCTCGTCGGGAAGTCCGACATCGATCCAAAGGTCAATGGCTCCTGTAAGGTCCTTAAGCCATAAGGCAGGCTCATACTCGTTACTGATGCCCTTTCCAAAACATAGCTGCTCATGTGCATAAAGAGCAAAAGCCAAGAGCCGAACCATGAGGCGTTCATCGGTTTCAGAAGGGTGTTTGGCGATGGTTAGTTTATGCTGCTGGTAGTAATGGCTGTCCATGTTGGAAATTTGTAAATCTACTTTGTAAATAGTGGAACTAAGCGCCATAAGTGAATTATATCACTTTTTCTTAGGTTTCTTGATTTTGGGTTCTGGTAACTCGTTAGCGGTAAGGTTAATAAGTTCACTTAGCCAAGCACTATTGTCTATTTTATCCTCGATAAGAAAGTACATTTTTGCTCCTGGATAAGGAGGAGCCTCATTAATAGCGCCAATAAACGCTTGCCCTGCTGTGGTTGGTTTGACAAAAAGTTGATTGTCGCACACTAGGGCGACTACCTTGTTGTTATAATAAATGGCGTATTCCCCAAACATCTTCCTAAAAGAAATTACGGCGTTGCAGACTATTTGATCGACAATAAACTCAACTTGGCTTTTTTCGCTGCTCATGGAAGGTATTATATCTGATATTTCTTAAGCTGACCAATCTCCTCCGCCGGCATCACCAGAAG
The DNA here is from genome assembly GCA_903902445.1 of uncultured Candidatus Marinamargulisbacteria bacterium. Classification (GTDB taxonomy): domain Bacteria; phylum Margulisbacteria; class Riflemargulisbacteria; order GWF2-35-9; family GWF2-35-9; genus CAIUUT01. Next base: position 13,059 of record CAIUUT010000039.1, on the reverse strand, counting down.
AAAGTGCCGAAGCTCCTACTGATATATCCAGGTTAGTGGATGCGTTTCCAATTGAGCCTGATGCATCATAGGTTAGGATACTACTGGCTTGGTCTAGATTAGGTGGTATGATAATCGAGTTATCTTCCTCTGAGGAAGGAACCAAGGTGAATTTTTTGGAATGATGACTGGAGTCCGAGCCTTGTACAGGGCTGGCTGGCAAAAAACTGCTTATAACGCTAGACATAATATTTCCCCCTTAAATGGTGAATAGTGAGAAGTGAAGAGTGAATAGAAAAAATACAAGCAAATTTGCTATCAACTCTGCCCTTCTCACATTATAAAATCTTCCTTGAAATATTTAGACGCGCTGGTCTGTGACACAAAATCCGTGTGCTAAGAACTATAATATCTATAAAAATTTCAATGTCAAGGAAACTTCACTTATTTAAAAGGCAGACATTTACAAATATGGGTTTAGATGAAAAGATATTTACATATGATAAATACGCTTGAGATGCAAATTGCTATCGATACAGAATTAAATGCCAAAAGCGTTAATAACTGTATTGATCTTTTTAAACAGGATGCAACTATTCCTTTTATTGCCCGATATCGCAAGGAAATGACTGGTGGTTTGGATGAAGTGCAGATTTTGCAGATCTATAAACAATGGATTTATTATAAAGAGCTTGAAGAGCGTAAAATTACCATTCTTAAGAGTATAGAGGAACAAGGTAAGTTAACCCCGGAATTATCTAAACTAATCTCCGATTGTAAAGATAAACAGTTATTAGAAGATCTATATCTACCCTATAAGCAAAAAAGAAAAACCAGAGCCAGTATGGCTATCGAAAAAGGCTTGGGGCCATTGGCAAAGATAATAATTGAGCAAACTCTCCTGTTAAAAAATAAAGACGACTTGCTAGTCAAATATGTAAATTTAGACAAAGGAGTTTCTACTCCGCAAGAGGCCTTGCAAGGAGCCCTAGATATTATCGCGGAAACTATTTCTGATAATGCGGACTATAGAAAATACATTCGGCAGTATATCAGCAGTAAAGGAATCTTACTTACTAAAGTAAAAAAAGATTGGGTGGATAAGAGTTCTAAGTATGAAATGTACTATAACTTCTCAGAACCCTTGAATAGAGCAGCTTCGCACCGCATTTTGGCAATCCGAAGAGCTGAGCAAGAAGCGGTTATCGGCTGGAAAATAGAAATACAAGAACAAGACATTTTCACTTATCTGGAAGCCAAGATTATAAAAAATAAAAACTTTATATTTTTTTCCGATTTAAGACTGACAATTGCTGACAGTTTTAAGCGCTTATTGTTCCCTGCTCTTGAAACAGAAGCCTTTACAATACAAGGCGCAAATGCTGAAAAAGAAGCTATCGCGGTTTTTGCTACAAATCTTCGCAATTTGTTGTTAACAGCTCCTGCTGGCCAAAAATGTATTATAGGAATAGATCCTGGGTTTAGGACCGGTTGTAAAATAGTAGTAATTGATGAAAATAGCAAATTACTCAAATATACCAGCATATTTCCCCATGAGCCAGTAAAAGAAATTGAAAAGTCTGAAAAGATTATTTGTGAACTGATTAGTCAATATAAACCAGAATTGATTGCTATTGGCAATGGAACAGCCTCGAAGGAAACCATGCAGTTTATTAAGAAAACTTTAACAGAAGTTGAGTTGAAGGTAATTCCAGTTATTGTCAGTGAAGCAGGCGCTTCTGTTTATTCTGCCTCTGATATTGCTAGGGCTGAGTTTCCAGAATTGGATTTAACGGTAAGAGGAGCCATTGCTATTGCCAGAAGATTGCAAGATCCTTTATCTGAGCTAGTAAAAGTTGACCCCAAATCTATCGGGGTTGGGCAATATCAACATGACGTTAACCAGAAAGACCTTAGTGAAAGCCTGCAATTTGAAGTGGAGTATTGTGTAAATAAAGTGGGCGTGGAGCTAAATACGGCTACTAGTTCTATCTTGGGGTATGTTTCGGGAATAGGCCCTGCCCTAGCCAAAAATATTGTGCAGTATCGTGCCGTGAACGGTGCTTTTCCCAACCGCAAAGCTTTAATGAAAGTTCCAAAGTTGGGAGCCAAGGCTTTCTTGCAATGTGCAGGGTTTTTACGTGTGCGTAATAGCAATAACCCACTAGATAATTCAGCTATCCATCCCGAATCCTATGCGATTGTGGAAACTATGGCTAAGGACTTGGCTGTTTGCGTAAAAGATATAATCGGTTATGAAGCACAAATTAAGCGTATTGATATAGCTAAGTATAAGTCTGATACTTGTGGTGAATTGACTTTGCAAGATGTAATCAAGGAACTAAATAAACCCGGAATAGACCCTCGTGCGGAGTTTAGTTATGCTGATTTTAGTTCCGAGATTAATGAAATATCAGACCTTAAAATAGATATGGTAATCGAGGGAGTTGTAACCAATGTAGCAAACTTTGGTGCCTTTGTAGACATAGGCGTGCATCAGGATGGACTTATTCATATTTCCAAGCTAAGTGATAAATTTATTCGCAATCCCTCAGAGGTTGTGGCTGTAGGTAATAAGGTAAAAGTAAAAGTGCTCAGCGTGGACATGAATTTAAAGCGTATTAGCTTGGAGAGAATCCCTTGAAGAAACAGAATGCCTATGAGGTGCTATGGAACGGCGGTAAGGCTTGTTAGGAAATAGACCCAGTTTCGTATATGTTCTTTTGCTAACTGCCACGCTTTTTGCTACTGATATGCGAAAGGCGGTGGATATGCATGCAGGTGAAACGCCAAAATACTGGGGAGAGCGAGTTGCTGGTGTTATAACAACATTTAATACGGAACACAAAGTAGTGGCGCTAACTTTGGATGCATGTGGTGGCAAAAAGGATGGCTATGACAAAAGCTTAATTGATTATCTAATTGAAAAAAAAATCCCTGCTACGCTCTTTATTAATGCACGATGGATTGATAAATTTCCTTTAGAATTTGAGGCCTTGGCCACCAATCCACTATTTGAAATTGAGAACCATGGCATGAAGCACTTGCCCTGTTCTGTAAGTGGCAAAGTTGCTTATGGAATACAAGGTACAAAAAGTGGACAAGAAGTTGTGGAGGAAATAGAGCTTAATGCCGATAAAATTGAGGCTTTAACGGGTAGACGTCCCCTCTTCTACCGCTGCGGCACTGCGTATTATGATGAAATTGCTATAAATATCTCACAGCAGTTGGGATGCAATGTTGTGGGATTTTCAATTTTAGGGGATGCTGGTGCTACCTATTCTGCCAACCAAGTTGAAACTGCGGTTTTACAAGCCAAACCAGGTGATATTATTATCTGCCATATGAACCATCCAGAAAGTGGAACGGCGGCTGGTTTAAAGATGGCTATTCCCAGTCTGTTGCAACGTGGTTTTAGCTTTGCGCGTTTCGCCGAGGTTGTTACGTTTTAGTGATATTTGTGCATAGTATTAATATCAGTTATAATTGATTCATGCTACGACTTAGAATCTCTATTGTCCTTTTATTCACGCTCTTTTCAGTGGTATATCCGTTATCGGTTGATTTTAAATATTTAAAAAATAATAGCGATTTTAGTTATACTATCATGAGTACTACTGTGCAGGGTAATATGCACGATGCGTCTGGTTATGGTGCTGGATTGGGACTGGAAATCAATAAAAATCTTAGTTGTGACCTTAATTACTATAAGTTTAATCAAGCTTCTTCAACTTTTTTTATGGAAACATTTGAGCTTTCTAGCTGGTTAATTAACCTCAGGTGGAAGCAAGAAATAATGGGTAGTTTTTTTCTGTATTTATTTGCTGGTGCTAACTATTCCCATTGGGCGGTGCAGAATAGTTTTACCATTACAAAGTTAGAAGATGAAATAGGGTATCAGTATGGTATTGGTCTGCAAAAGGGTGTTTTCTTTACGGAAATAGAGTACAGTTTGTTGCAGGCTCGGGAAATAGATGCAATACAGACAACGGCCTACTCACCTGACGCCGGTAGAATAGTTGTCACGGGATATGAAGATATGATACTAAAGAATTTTGGTGTGGCTTTTAGATTTGGTTGTGTTTTTTCTTTCTGATTAAATTTTCTACATTTTTTGTGTTAAGCTAAGCATGTTGCTGGCGCCATGCGTAGGCGCAAATCCCAGCACTGACGGCCACATTTAGCGAATCGTGCTGGCCTTGCATGGGAATGGTTAGATATTGTGAGGGGTATTTGTCCCAGATGGACGACAGGCCGCCATGTTCCGAGCCAAAGACCATTACAGCTGGGGAGGATAGTGTCATTTCTGCTAAACTATTATTGCCTTCTGGGCTGGAAAGATATAAGGCAAGACCGTGGTTTTGGATCCATGAAAACAAGAACTCGTCGGTCGTCAGATAGAACGGGACGTAAAAAAAAGCACCTCGGCTGTTGCGGATGACGTTGAGATGATGTACGTCGTAATCACCCAAAATTATGATGCCCGCAAGTCGGAAAGCGTCGGCAATGCGAAACAGTGTGCCAATGTTGCCTGGTTTTTCCAGCTGATCGGCAACCAGAAAAAGAGCGTTGTTTCCTACGGTTTGGGGCAGCGGCAAATTTACTGTATTGCATACGGCCAGAAGTCCCTCGGTTTTTAGTCGGTACCCTGCTTTTTCGTAGAGTTCGTCGGGGATAACATGACTTTTGGCCAATGGGAAACGTTGCGTAACTTGGCCAATTTGTTTTTCCAGAGCGTCATGACGAGACTGCGCAACCCAGAGTTCTAGGCAGTCATAACCCGATTGGCACATTGCCGATATTTCGCGTGTTCCTTCCACTAAAAATTGACCACTAACCTCTCTAGAGCCTCGATGGCGTAAGGAAATAATTTGCTTGAACCTATTTTGTTCGGGGATAGAAAGTGTCATAAGTAATTATTTGAAAAAGTATTTATTATAGCAATATTCATTAAACGAAATTGTATGTTAGGCCTGCGATTATTTCAATGAAAATTCACGAGTCAACCCAAAGAGGAAATGCCTCTCCCTTGAATAGATGGGTTGTACTATCTTACGTGAAGATATATTATTCATAAGTCTACGAAGAAGTTTTAATGATGTGGAACAGTCAGTATAAAGGAGTTAATTATGAATGAAGTCCTAGAAACCATTGCCAAGCGAAGAAGTATTAGAAAGTTTGAACCAACACAAATTCCCGATGCGGATTTACAAGCCATTATTAAGTCTGGACTGCAGGCACCTAGTGGACATAATGATCAGTCTTGGTTCTTTAGTGTTATTCAAGATCCAAAACTGATAAAGGAACTTAGTGACGGTAGTAAACTGGAAATGCAAAAGATGCCAGACCCTTGGATGGCAGATATGGGTAAAAATGAGAAGCTAAATATCTATTACTCGGCGCCGACTATTATTATCGTAGCTGCCCGAGAAGATGCTATTACGCCCCTGCCCGATGTTAGTGCGGCCATACAAAATATAATGTTGGCGGCAACTAGTTTGAATATTGGTTCTTGTTGGATTGGTTTTGCTCGGTTTTTCTTTAATGCACCAGAGCGAAATGCCTTGGTTGGAATCCCTGAAGGTTACGAAGTCCATTACGCTGTGTCGCTGGGATATGCTCCAGAAAAGCTTAAACCCAATGCACCCGCTCGTAAGTACGAAAGTTACTATAAAATTATTAAGTAATTTAATATATTGAAGATGAATCCAAAAGTAGTAGCAGCCGCCATCATTAGACGTGATGGTGAAATCTTGATAGCGCGTCGAAGGGTTGGTTTAAAATTAGCAGGCTATTGGGAGTTTCCTGGAGGCAAGGTAGAACCTAATGAAACGCCGCAGCAGTGTTTAGAGCGTGAGTTATTGGAAGAGCTGGGTGTTGTGTCTCATGCTGGAGAAATTGTAGCCGAAAGTGATTATGCGTATGAGCATGGTTACTTTAAAATATTGGCCATTAATGCCCAATTGGAAGACCTTAACTTTTTTTTGACTGTGCATGATCAGGCAGTGTGGGTTAAGGTGGAGGATTTGCTACATTATCGGTTGCTACCGGCAGATCTTTCCATTGTCGAGAAGTTACAGAAAGAAATTTGGTAAATTTTCATTATGGGTATGGATTTATTTGATTGAATTGATATACTATCTATTAGTGGAATAAAGGAGAATGTTATGAGATTAAAAAATACGATTGTTTTATTAACTGTTTCATTAATGTTTCTATGTGGGAATGCTTTTGCCGAAAGCCCTATGGATGAGGCTGACGGGTACAAATTGGCTTTGCCTGGTGTGGAGAAATATGATAAGCAAAGTTATAAGTTGTTAAAATCAGAGGTAGGCGAGATTAATAAAACTTTAGGTGTGGTTGCTTTTGAAGAGGGGGAGGAGATCGTTTTTACAGTGGGTACTGATGGAGACCAAGTTAAAGGTGTTCTTTTATCTCTTACCGAAAATGGTAAAATGGGGCTCATCGAAGTAATGGTGTCGATGGAAGTTAATCCAGTAAAGGTTCTTAAAGTTTTAATTATTTCTACTCAGGAAAGCCGTGGACGTGGAATAATAAGAAAAGAATTTCGTGACCAATATATTGGAAAATCACTTAAGGATCCTCTGTTAATTAATGAGGATATTAAGGGTGTAACCAGAGCAACTACTTCGAGTTGGGCTGTAAATAGAGCCGTAAAGAAAAGCTTGTTACTTGTTGAAGATGTGTATAATAAAAGGGCTCATTAGTTTTTCTCTTACTTAAAGTTGTAAAACATTACCCTTTGCTGCCACATGGACTGGGCATTGTTTTGTTGTAGCCTAAAGTCAGTAAACGTAATAATATTCGCAATTAAATGCTAGCACTAATCATAATTATCTTTACAGCTGCTTTGTTTGACAGCATTTCTACTATGCAACAAATCCTAGTTTTTATTTGGTTATTGTCGACTGGTAAGCCGGTTAGAAATTCTTCTTGGTTTTTAGTTGGTTTGGTAGTTGTGTATTTACTGTGTGGCTGTTTTGGATACTTAGCTATCCATCAATTAAATGATTTTTTGCAGCGCTTTTTTCCTAACATGAATGCGGCACCTGATGGACAATTTTATCCCGCTCAACTCATGCTTGGTATCATGCTATTTGTGGGGGGAATCATTTATTACTTCAAACAAGCTAAGTCCCAGAAAAATTTACAGCACCATGCCCTACTAAAGCGTTTAAAGAATATTAATCCGATCGTATCTTTCTTGATGGGAGGTTTTATTTCTATTAGTGGGTTTCCTTTTGCGTTACCCTATTTGGCAGTGCTGGAAAAAATCTCATTGTCGGGGCTAAACCATGCTGCCGCTATTGGTTTGATCGGTTGGTATAATTTTGTCTATACCCTACCGATGTTACTGATCTTAGCTGTTTACTTATTTTTCCAATATCATGTGGAGGATATTGAGAAAACCTTACATCTGCATGCTATTAAATGGAACAAAGTTGTGAATATACTGCTGTTTTCGGGAATGGGGTTTCTGATGATGGTGGACTCATTGTGCTTTATGCTGTTTTCTCATCCATTATTCATTAATAAATTATTTTAATTTTAACTGTTTAGCTTGTTTTTTAGCCAGTAGATTTGGTCAAGTAGGTGCATAATGACAGGAATTGCCTCATCGTTAACCCCCATAGCATACTGTAAATCTTTAATGAGAAGCAAACGAGCTAAGTCTTCCTGGTCAAGAACCTCATTTTTCAGCGGAATTATCCACTGATTTTGAATGCAAATGTGGATAAAATCTTCTTCTAATTTATAGATTTTTACTATTTCACCAATGGCATATTGCGACATCTTATCTCACCTCCGCTCTTGGATTATAGGGATGCTCCTTAGACCACTGTTTAATAAAGTGACTTAGTTGCGGATCTATATGTTTGGGCAGCATTATATTAATGAGTACATATTGGTCGCCACGTGACTGTCCAGTGCCTAGTCCCTTTCCTTTTATCTTAAGCTTTGTGCCACTGGATACCGGAGGTTTTACGGTTAGAATGATGGGGCCGTCTATAGTAATAAACTCTATTTTCCCGCCATTAATCGCTTCGTCAAGGCTAATGGGGAGCTCAGAAACTAAATCAAGGCCTTCAAGTTTAAAGCGCTTTGATGATTTAAAGTGAATTTCCACATAAGCATCTCCTGTACTTTTATGACCTTTTTCACCGTGTCCCTTGAATCGTAGTTTGGTTCCTTGTGTGATTCCTTTGGGTATTTTTACGCTTAGTTGCTTGCCATTGGGGAGTATTATCTCCTTGGTAGAGCCTTCTAAGGCTTCTTCAATGCTTATCTCCATGGTGTAGTGATTGTCGCTACTAGCGGCTTGTTTTTGTCCGCCACGGAACATGGAGGAAAAAATGTCCTCATAATTTCCTTCGAAAATATTGTTATATCTCCCCTGTTGACCTTGGGTTTCATAGTAAAAGGGACGCTCTGAAGTGCCTCTGGGTTGCTGACTACTAGAGTTAAAGTCTGAAGCTTGCTCATGTTTTTCACGAGCTTCCTTGTTGCCAATGAGCTCGAAGGCTTGTCCCACCTCTTTAAAGTTTTTCTCTGCTTCTTTGCTGCCAGCGTTAAGGTCGGGGTGATATTTTTTGGTAAGCTTGCGGTAAGCTTTTTTTATTTCTTCATCAGTGGACGTTTTACTAACACCTAGGGTTTTATAGGGATCCATTTGCATTACCTTTCTAACCTTTCACCACTAAGAAAAACAGGCGTTGTCTGTATTTAATTGTACTACCATAAACTGCAAAAGCAAGGACAAACATTAGCAATATATTAGGAATTTCTTGTTAAATTACCGAAGAGGGAAAATCTAATATTGAGATTGATATCTACCCAAATCCATAAACGATAATAGTCTTTTAACTACGGTCATATCTGGCTTGTAGGGGATGGATGGCCTAGATGGAATGGCAAGCTGTGCAACGTCGAAGGGAATATCCCTAAGTTTGAGGTTATAGGCTTTGTGCATCAGGTACTCCAGATTTACGACATCTTCTACATTATAAGCGAGTAATGTTTCTAAGGTTCGAGGGTTTTTACTGCGACAATAGTCTCGCCAAAGGTTCACGGCAAAGTTCCCGTCCATGCCGTCTAACTCGTGCCTAGAGATACCAAAATATCTTTCGCAGCCTTTTAGACCACCCTTAATACCCAAACTGTGCAGGACATACCTTAAATCGATGTGCGAGTGAGGTAGTTTTATGTCGAAGAAGCTTCCTATAAAGGGAAGGTCAAAGCATTTTCCATTGTAGGTAATCAGTAAATTATATTGCTTTATGTCTTTGGGGAAATCGTTGAGATTTTGGCCATTAACGTAACATTTAATGTCTTTACCAGTATATATGGCAATGGTGGTTATTTCATCATAACGTCCGTTTAACCCTGTGGTTTCAATGTCTAGGTAAGCTACCTTTTCTTTAAAGTGTGGAAATAGGCGCCACGTTTGGTTGCTGGGTAGACCTTGGCTAAAGTGCAGAGGGTTGCCTTTCTCTAAGTGTTCTTTAGACTGTAAAACGGCTTGTTTTAGGGTCTTGAGTTTATTACTGGATAGCGGTAAATCTATAGCGTCTGCTAAGTGTTCCCAACTGATGACTAAGTTGTCCCATAGTTTTATTTCTAATTGCTCGCTGATGCCGGTTATGTGACAGAAAGTATTATTTAACATGTCCTCGCTCCTAGTTTATGATAATGCCTATTTTATACTGGAATAATATAATGTCCACGATAATTCTCGCTGTGCGAATAAATTTTATCAAACTTGACGTTGAGGAAAATGTGCTTACTATTCTTGTATCAATATTAGTTTTAGGGAGGCTTCCAATGGATAAACCAAAAATTATAGTTACATGGGTTCGTTTAAATCACTCCGAACCGATTCAAGCGGGAGGAGCAGCGTTTGGAGCATCCCAGCGTTTCAATATGGAACTATTGGATCAACATTCTTGGGCAATGTCTCAGATTCAAGAATATTTACGCCAGGCAAAAAAATATCTGGCTAATGCAACAGGCTCTCTGGATTTAGAAGAAGCTAGAGGCTTCTTAACCCTAGCCCTCAAACTATTTGATTTATTGCCAAAGAAACTCCTAATTCATAGAACCCATAGGAAACATCATCGGCACACATCAACATTGCGGGTGGAGGAAGCATTGCCTACAATGAATGAATATGGATTAATTGAACATATTAAAATCCAGCGCAATATGACAGTAAAAAATTTAGTTGAAACGCTCCTTGGCTTAATTGCCCTGAATATCAAAAGTGAACGGTGGTATTCTACAGACAATTACTTTGCTGAAATAGACACACTGGGTTGTAGCCATTCCTATATAAGCCAGATAAACAAACTTAAACAACAGGTAACCAAAGGTAAAAGATGTTTATGCAAACAAGGAACTATTAATAACTTGAAAACATTTTGCGCTTAATTCTTCTACCGACGCATAATCTTTTGAAATTATGAGTTTGTTCACCGTAAGACTAAGTTTATTTTTGGGAAATAGTTTGGGAAAAAATGCACCTTTAGGAAGCACGGACCCTACCCCATTGCCAGAGCCATTTAGGGTAAGAGGCACAATGTTTTTGTCGAGATTTTTCGCAAGATATGCGGCTCCAGACTTAAACTTGCGCAGCGTCCCATCGGTAGAGCGGGTGCCTTCAGGGAAAATAAGTAACGATTTGCCCTGTCGTAAAATGTCGGCGCCAGCTTGTAAGGCAGGAAGTATGTTGCCTTGGCGGTCTACACAAATGATGTTCATTCCTGGGAACAGATATTTGAGAAAAATAATTTGTTTTTTCCCGATAATGCAAATATCTTTACGAAATTTGCGGGGAAGACAGGCTAAAACAAGCGCAATATCCAGATTTGACTGGTGATTTGCAATAACGATAGAGTTATCTATAATTAAATGATGAATATTGTTAATTTCTAGTTTCCAAAATTTCTTTGCGATGTTAAGAAATAGAAAAAGCAGAAAATCTACGACTGGGTTGCTAACGTTACTAACCTTGGTTTTTATTTGTGAGCTGATTATGTTATCGCTAGGTTCTTGATAGGGTCGTTTTTGTAAATAATTAACCACGTCTTTGATGGTTAGCAGTTTGAAAAAATCATCTCCATCGATGGCAAATTTAAAATGATTTTCTAAACATCCAATAAGGTAAATTTTACTCATGGAGTCAATCCCCAGATCTTCGAGGGTTTGCTGCGGGGAGAGTTGTTTTTTGTTTAGAGTTTTTTTCAGAAAATTTATAATCTGGGCTTCCTCTTGAGTTGTCACTATCTGTTTTACAACGCCACTATCTTCTTTTTGATATTTAGAGTTTTGTAGATTAGCGATGAGCTGGCGAACAATATATTTTTTGGTGGACGTGCGTGGGAGCGGTTCTTGGGAAAGGGCAAAATGTTGGATGGTTTTATAGGTGGGTAAGTTTTTATTTAGTTTTTGAAGTTCTTGTTTAATATCGTTAAAGGTGTGGGCTGGTTTGGGGACAATGACGGCAAAGGCAACTTCAGCCCTCTCTATTTGGTATGCAAAAACAGCTATTTCGGCTATTTTCTGCGATTTTGAATAATACTCTTCCAGTTCATCAGGATAAACATTTTTGCCAGAGTCGAGGACGATAATATTTTTCTCTCGTCCCGTAATGTGCAAATTGCCAATGGTGTCGATATAGCCTAAGTCACCTGTATTCATCCAACCTTCTGCATCAAATATCTCTTGATTGGCGCTGTCGTAAAGGAGGTAGCCTTTCATAACAGAGGTTCCTTTTACCCAAATCTGCCCTAGGTTGTCTTCATTAAGGTTTCTGATTTGCACAAAGTTTCCAGATAGCGGTTGTCCGGCGCTTCCCGGAGCAGCGGTATTTTTTTTATTTAAGGTAATGGGGCCAGTTGTTTCTGTAAGTCCGTAGCCTTCGATAAATTTAAAGCCCATATTGGTGTAGTAGCGGTAGTATTCGGTTTTAAGAGCGGCTCCTCCGCTTAGTAGAAAATTTATCTGTCCACCAAAGGCTTTATGTACGGGTTGGAAAATTATATTACAAATGAAGCCCAGTCCGAGTTTTTTTAAAGTAGGACTATACTTCAATGTCGTACGAAAGAGTGTATATTTGAGTTTAGAGCTGTTTTTAACTTTTTGGAGTATCCCATCAAAAAATAGCTCCCATAATTGAGGGATGCCCGCAACAATGGTGATGCGATTGTTTTTAAGTGTTTCTAAAATGTCGCTCCCCTTTAAGGAGGGACAAAATACAATCTGGCAGCCCGTGGCTAAGGGGGCATACATATTGGCGATGAGTGCGTACACATGATAGAGCGGAAGTAGCGCCAGCATTACATCTTCCTGCCCTACTTCTATGAATATCTTGGCATTGACTCCAGTTTCAACAATGTTGCCGTGTGTAAGTTGCACGATTTTGGGACTTGCGGTAGTGCCAGAGGTAAAGAGTAGGCTGGCGGTATCTGATGCTTTTACTTTAATTGGAGTTAGGTGCTGTTTGTTTGCAGGATAATCACTAACCAGAAGCGTTATGAAATCATTTTTCAAATAGTCAAAATTGCCAGAAATAAGCACAAGCTTGGCCTGAACTTTTTGCAGCATGGCTTGGTGGTTTTCGGGGGGTAAATTTGTGTCGAGTGGCAACACTATGGCTCCAAGGTAGCCAATAGCGAGGTGCGAAATGCACCAGTCTGGGCCGTTGTCGGCCACAAGGCCCACAATATCGCTTTGGACTACTCCATTATTTTGCAGATGACAGGCTTTGTTTAGCACTAAGCAATAGAGTTGCGCATAGGTGATAGTATAGTTAAAAGCTAAATGCTGGTTGTCTTTAAAACTTTCTACAAGTTGTGGAATAGTTTGCATATACCTATAGATTATATGGTTCTTTTGAAAAGAAGCAAACCCTATATGCTAACTTTGTTAGCCCAAAGTGATAATGTCACCCCTGAGCAAAGTAGAAATGTCACTCTATGGTATAAAATAGACTTCTTTTAAAAAAGTAAAAAGGAGTAATACAGATGACAGGAGGAGTGACATTGAGTAACAAGGAAAAAG
>CAIUUT010000038.1 GCA_903902445.1 uncultured Candidatus Marinamargulisbacteria bacterium | reverse complement strand
TGAAAATAGGGCGAGGATGCAGGAAGCCTCTAATATTTATAATACACTGATGGTAGACAACCTAGATGCCATTATGAATTCCGATGTGGAAGCAGTTTTTGTAGCTACTCCACCCAAAAGTCATTACGAAATTGCAAAACAAGCATTACTGCATAACAAGCATATTTTTGTGGAAAAACCTTTCACGACCAATATTGAAGACGCTTATGAACTAATATTAATGGCTAAAGATCGAGGGCTAGTGGCTTGCGCAGACCATTTGTTCATTTTTGCAGACCCTGTTAAAAAGCTAAAGGAAATGATCGACAGTAAAGAATTTGGAGACATTGTCTATATTAATGCTAGGAGAATAAATCTGGGCTTATTTCAGCATACGGTAGACGTAATGTGGGACTTAGCGGTACATGATCTTTCCATAATTGACTATTTGGTTGGCTTGGATATTAAAAGAGTGTCTGTTTTTAAAAAGAAATTTGGCAATTTTCCTCACGACGCCATTGCAAATATTAATTTAGAACTTCAAAGTGGTGTGGTGGCCAATATCATGGTTTCTTGGTTAAGCCCCGTAAAGGTGCGTGAAATGATAATTGGGGGTACTAAGAAAATGGCCATTTATGACGATATAAAAACTAACGATAAATTGGTAGTTTACGATCGAGGCGTTGTCTTGGAAGATAAGTTCGATGACAACTCCTTGTTTGACCAACTCATCAGCTACAATTATGGAGATATTCATATACCCTATCTGCCCAGCACCATGTGCTTAACTCAATCGATTAAACATTTCATGGATTGTGTAATAAACAAGCAAGAACCCTTGGCGGGTAAAAACTCTATAATTCCAGTCATAAAAGCCTTGGAGATTATTTCTAGAAGCATATGATTAAATTTTTGGATTTACAAAAACAATATCATTCTTTAAAACCAGAAATTGATGCTGCGGTACAGTTGGTTATGGAAGAGTCCGCGTTTATTGGGGGGAAATATGCAAAAATATTTGAAGAATCCTTTGCTAGCTACTTAGGCGGGTCCTATTGCCTAGGGGTAGCAAATGGTACTGACGCGCTAGAGATTGCTATTAAGGCTCTAGATTTGCCGCCTGACTCAGAGGTCATTGTTCCTGCCAATACTTTTATGGCTACAGCTGAGGCGGTGGTAAACATGGGGTATAGTGTGGTTTTTGCAGATTGTACCTCCGATTACAATATTTCCATTGAAAGCCTTATACAAAAGATTACACCACGAACGAGTGCTATAATTTGTGTACACCTTTATGGACAACCTGCCAATATGGAAGCGCTTATGGAAATAGCTAACGAACATCATCTAAGGGTTGTAGAAGATTGTGCTCAGGCTCACGGGGCGGCTTTAAACGGCCAAAAGGTCGGAACCTTTGGTGATATTGCCTGTTTTAGTTTTTATCCAGGAAAAAACTTAGGGGCTTATGGTGATGGCGGGGCAATAGTTACAAATAGTAAGGATTTGCTAGACCAGTGTACCTTAATTAGTAATCATGGGCGAGCAGGAGCTGCTGGACATACTTTGGTTGGCAGAAATTCCAGACTGGATGGTATACAGGCGGCAATTCTGAGCGTAAAGTTGCCACATTTAGATAAATGGTTGGAAATACGCAACGCCAGAGCGCAAGAATACATTTCTGGGCTTCAGGGTTTACCACTCATTCTGCCGATAGTAAACAACAACATTTATCACGCTTGGCATTTGTTTGTTATTCGAGTTAAGTCCAGAGTTGATTTCAGGGAATATCTGCAAAATAACGACATTCAAACAGGTGTACATTACCCTGTTGCGGTGCCCAAACAACCAGCCTTCGCTCAACATAAAGAGATGACCATTGACTTCTTTGCCTGTCAAACAGATGAAGCGCTAGTAAGCTTGCCCATGGGTGAGCACTTAGAGAAAGCTGATGTGGAATATGTGATTCAAACTATTAAGAGATACTATTCAAGAGACTAAATTAGTTACTTTTTTCTAGACCCTACTGAGGCACCAACCGGTGTCTTTGCCTTCTCTATGGTGCCCTTGCGAATGTCTACATATTTTTGCAAAAGAGTATTTACCTCATTGGAAATGTATTGTTTTTGTCTGGTAATCATTTGCAGCTCATTTTCTGCATCGGCCTTTTTTTTATTAATTTCAGCTTGGGCTGCTTTTTTCATAAGCTCGACCTCCATTTGAGTTTTGAGCATTAGCCCTTCCCGTTCATCCTCAACTTGTCGGCGTTGCTGCGTTAAGTCTTGTCCATTTTTTAGACTATTTAAAAAGGGGGTAGTGAATCCTTTAATAACTTTACCTAAATTTAAAGCTAATTCATTAGTGTTTTCATTTACATTTAATTTATTAAGGATTTCTGTTTTGTTTTTATTTAGCTCATTGAGAGCTTCTTTAATAGAGTCTTTCTCTATGAGTATCTTTTGAATGTCCTCTTTGAGGCGGTTTTTAGTGAGGATTAAAATGTCAATGTCGGCGTTTAATTCCTTGAGTTGATTTTTCTTTTTACTTATATCTTTTTCAGTATTTTCTATAGGAGAGGTAGGTGTTCCCATCCTCACTTTAATAGCTGGATTTTCAATTACTAATTGTTTTATTTTAGTAGCTATCAATTAATTTCCTCCCAGAAACTAATTTTATTCTAGCATCAAAGTTTTTTATATAAAATGATTTTAGAATTTATTTTATGTAGGATATTTTTTGCATATTTCCGACCAGTAATTCAATACAAAAATTATGATTATTTATTCTCATTACCTAAAAATAGTATCCTGAAATATTTATGTTATAATATGTTTATGCTCAGTAAACTGAAATTGACAGACTGGTCTTTAATAATCTTATTAATTCTTATTTCCATTGGCTTTTACAAAGTTATTCATTTTTTTATCGCTGATATTTTCTTGGCACTTATCTTAACCCGATTGTTTTGGGGGTCTTTTCAAAAAATGACTTATAAATTTAATCTTAACAAATCCCTTTCCTCTTTTATCTGTGTTTTAATTGCTTTTATACTCATTGTTAGTCCACTCTTTTTAACAGGCATGTCCGTTTCCAATGATATGATGGCCGTTTATGAAACCATCAAAAGAAAATTGCCTTTATTGCAGGAATTAGTTTCTTCCCATATTTTTCTGTCACTTTTTAATAAATTTCCATTTCTAAAAAATTATATTGATGCCATAAACCAGCCAGAAATGCAGTCACAGATTTATCAGACTTTCTCCACTGTGGCTAAGATATCTTACACCATCATTGAAAAAACGTTTGTAAATGTTTCTTTAGTAATTTTCCACTTGGCTATTATTTTAATATTAATGTATTTTTTATTGCAGGATTCTGGAAAACTAGCCAAAAAAGTTTACAGCCTTGTTCCTTTGGAAAAAGAAGAGAAACTTGAGTTATATAGAGAAATTTTAAATATTACGGATGCAACGTTAGTGGGAGTAATTGTTGTTGGCTTAATCGAGGGTGTTTTCGGTGGACTGCTTTTTGCTTTATTTGGAATACCCAATGCCGCTTTATGGGGTGTGGTTATGACCATCTTTTCTATATTGCCTATGATTGGGATCAATTCGGTGGTCTTTCCGATGTCAGTAGTTCTGATATTTAGCGGTCGCTGGCTCGTGGGGATAAGTTTAGTTTTATTAGCGTATATCGGTACGACAATAACTCAAATGTACATCAAGCCTTACTTAGTTGGCCTGAAGAGTGGGCTGCATCCAGCGATTGTCCTATTATCATCAATCGGTGGGATAATTTGGTTGGGATTACCAGGCTTTGTTATTGGGCCGGTGATTGCTGCTTTGTTTATCGCCATTTGGAATCAATTCGATAGACACTTCAAAAATGATTTAGCTTAAAGATGACAATAAGGCTATTCTAGTGAGATAATATTAAGATGTTAAACAAATTCAAATTACCTGACTGGTTTTTCTTTTTTCTCTTAATATTTTTAACCATCACTTTTTTTAAACTTACCTTCAATTTTATTATTGATGTTTTCTTAGCTGCTTTATTAGCGCAACTGTTTTATGGTTTTTTTGACTTTTTGCAAAAAAGATTTAAATTTTCCCCTCCAGCCGCCTCAATTGCTTCTATAATATTAGCCATTTTTCTGGTAATTATTCCCATCATAGGCGCTGGCTTTCTCATTTCTAAAGAGGCGGCCAATGTCTATTGGTTGGTTAAGCAGCAGTGGCCGCAAGTGCAAACATTTTTTTCCTTAGAGCATTTAAGTAAATTACAAGATCGTTATCCTCTGGTAACAGATGTATTAGACATAATAAAAAAATTAGAGTTTCAAAAGCAAATGAATGTTTTCCTTTCTAAAGGCGCAGATATAATGCTCGTTGTGCTACAGAAATCAGTAATTGAAATCTCCTTAGTCTTAATCCATATTATCGTTACACTTTTTTTAATGTTTTTTTTGTTATTAGATGGCAAAAGGCTCATTAGACGTATATTCTATCTGGCGCCTCTGTATAAGAAGGATAAACAGGAATTATTTGATGAAGTGGTGAAAATTATTGATGCCACTATTATTGGGATTCTAGTTGTAGGTGTGGTTGAGGGCATATTCGGTGGAACGTTGTTTGCTATATTTGGGATTCCTTCACCCGTTTTTTGGGGGTTAGCTATGATGGTCGCATCCATCATCCCCATCCTTGGAATTCATTCTATTGTCTTTCCCGCAGGCATAATCTTAATTGCTTTAGGAAGTCCAATAAAAGGTATTTTACTACTTACTTTACCGCATTTAGGCACAACACTAACCCAACATTATATGAAACCCTACCTAATCGGCAAGAAGGGTGGCGTGCATCCAGCTTTTATTCTCCTGTCCATGTTAGGTGGATTAGCTTGGTTCGGAATTATCGGCTTTTTAGTCGGGCCAATTATAGCCGCCTTATTCATTGCTATTTGGAATCAATTTGGCAGACATTACAAAAAGGAACTGGAAGAATGGAATGCAAAAGTAGACGCCTAGCGACTTGCCTAATTAGCTGTTCATTGCTCCTCTCACTTTCCTTTTCCGTGGAGGAAATGCCACTCACCCTCAATCTTAAGAATGGCACCAGAGTATTATTGAAAAGTGATTATACTTGGGAATACGTTGTTACTCCTTCCGTGAAGCGAACCAGTTTAGGGTTTGCTCAATTAAAATTTGGGTCACCTACTAGTGATTTCTATGAGCTTTATAATAGTAAGAAAAACTTAGTAAAGGAGTGGCCCGAAGAAGGAGTCTTGTACTTAGACGATACCTACGCTTCCGAGCCAGCCACTTTGTTTTATTACTTTAAAAAAGGCCTTCTCTATCATGGGGAAGTTGTTTATAAAATTAATTCCAAAGACAATAATGCGTTCTTAGACAAATTTAGTAAAATAAAAAAGATGTTAACGGGGCTATACGGCAAGCCTACCAAGGACTATAAACTTTATGCCGAGTGGGATTTCGAAGACTATAATATCAAGCATTTAATTACTAAACAAAAGGATAGCCTTTTTTTGGGTACCATTATTCAAGACAATCTCATTAGTTCTCAAATTGACAGAATGCCAACGGCCAACAAGCAGCTCATTCAAAATCCTTTAGAAAAAACCAAACAAATAACGGTCAATATTCAGCCTTTGACACCTTCGACCAATAGTTTGAAAACGGAAAAGCCTAAAGTAAATCCCCCAGCAAAAGACAAAATAGACCAAATAAAGAACCTCCTCGAAGAGCTATAACTGTTAACCGTATTTAGTCGCGCAGTCAGTTCTGTGCTGCGTTTCCCGTCTATTCTCCATGAAAATGGTGCAATTAATCCTCTATATAAAAAAAATATCAATAATATTAAAAAAAAATGTTTAAGACCAAAAAAAGTTGGGAAGAATATAAACATAAAGTTGATGTCGAGAAGTTGACGTCAATCCCTGAAAATGAAGTAACGAAGTTAGAAAATAGAATGTTTAAAAGAAATAAATCAGGGAATAATATTAAATAACATAGAGAGGGGAGAATAAATCATGGATGAAAGAGAGCTAAGAACTTTGATTGAGAAGGTTAATCAGCTAACTCCAGAGGGTTCAGAAAAGACACAAAAGGTAGAGTATATGATGGACTTTGGAAGTGTTGCTGTAATGATTAATGTTAGCTTAAACTAATTTGAGCTAGCTTGTATCGAATAGGAAAAGGATATAACCTTGTCTCGAGGAATCATGAATAAAAATGAACAATTAAGTAGTCTTTCCCGCGGCAGGGGAGGGAATATTACTAATCCTTGGTATGTGCTTTGTGGATAAATAATCTGATCTTTAAACCGAAACTGCTCGATTTTACTACTTAGATAATTTTCCCGCCTAGTTAGTTCATCTTTTGCAATTTGTTGTTTTTCCAAATAATATACTTTTTTCTTTAGATCAGTGAGTTGGGCTTTATAATACTCAATATTCCCTGTAGAAAACTCTTGGTTTAGCATATATTGGATCTCAATATCAGGGTCTTTATATTTGTTAAAATTAGCTGCATCGTTTTCATTTTTCTCAATTTCATTTCTCCAGAAAAACAGTGGGTCTTTAAGTGCCTTGTACTGTTCATGCAGGGCATCGACTAAAACAAAGGAGTCGGCAAAGGACGTCTTATAGGGGTTATCATTGAGATTAGTAATTTTAATAATGAAAGCTGTATTGAAATTCAGTTCATAGAATAAGGGATCATAATTATATTGCTGGTGCATAGCTGGCGTGTAGGGGTAGACTTCAAAAATTAATCCCTCACAAGTTGCTTTATTGGAAGTGACTGGATGAAGTTGGTTGGGATTGCAGCCCCAGAAAGCAAAACAGAAAAAAAACGCCAGAATCAAGGAAAGGGAAAATTTTCTAAAACAACTAACTTGGCTCATATTTACTTCTTAATATACCATAACTGCCCTGACTAAAGGTGGAGGCGAAGTTGTCATAGTTAATCTCTAAAATATCGTCATTTATGTAGATAACGGTGCCTTGGCAAATACTTTCACATACAGTAATCATATTGGTGTTACGATCATCCAAAAAGCTTTTGGCGCTGAATATTAAGTCTTTTTTAGCACTCATTCCTTCTTTCATCAGGTTCTCTTTTCTTAATAACTTTTGATACTCAACATTTTCAAGTAAATTTGTTTGCTTGGAGGCTGCTATAGTTTCAATATTTTTCTTAGCGGAAGTGATTTCAATATATTGTTTCGCCAATTTTTTTAACTCAATATTCGCTTGTTCAATCTTATTTTTTTCGGAAGGGTCTAAAGATAAGCTTAGAATAGTTTTTATTTTCGTTTTTTCTGCGCCAGCGATTTGAACTTTAATGCTACAGGAAGATTCAGCGCTGCCCCCAGAGATTTTATTTTCAATAATAATAGGGCCTTTGGCCTTAAGGTTAGAGTGAAATGCTTCATGGGCGATGTAGATGTTTCCCGATATAGAAATTAAGTTCGAGGTGTAAACGTTACGAGTAAAAATGTCATAAACGGCTTCGATTTTTGATTTACCAGTTATTCCGCTGAAAAAATAGGCAAAACCAGCTGCTTCCACGACACAGTTTTGGCAGGAACCATGAATAATAACATCCTTAGAGGCTTTAATACGCAGGTTGTTAACGTTACCAAAAAAAACTACAGTACCGTCAAATTCAACGATATTACTGGCTGGCTTCTTGGAATAGGTTAATACGGGTGCCACTGAAATTAGGTTTTTATCAAAAGCAACCATGCCTGAAATAGTTGAAACGATTACCCCGTCTTTTTCCTCAACGTTATCGCCTAAAAATACGGTCGGTGCTGCTTCCGAATTTTCTGGGATAATAAATCCTGTAACAGAGTGTCCGTTTTCTCCGGGGATAGCTTCTATGTAGCTAAGAATTTCGTCATTTTTTATTACCGTATTTTGGGTGGTGAAGTCTAGAAAAGACACTTTGTCATTTTGTCTAATGCTAATAGGTATCGGTCTTTGAGTTAAGTAATGGTAGGTATACTGTCTTGGGGTAATGGGTTTGGTTTCTTTGCCTATGGCAGCCACGAAAAACCCTTTAATATTGCCTTTAATAGATTCCCGAATAGCCTCTTCTTGAATTCCATAATTTATGTGGAGTTGCTGTAGGGTTTGAATAATATTTTCAAAGGTAGCCTCTAACCCAAGGGCAATTTCTACTTTCAGTTCATTATTGTAAATACGGATGTAAGCATAGTTGCACAGATATTCTAAGTAGCCATGAGAAGATTCTTTATTGATGAAGAGGAAGCTTTTCCTCTCATTTTGCTCAACTTTCTTATTTACGGCGTATATGAAGTTCTTAAAGTTATGGGGTATGGGATACTTATTGGATAACAGTAAGCTTTCAATTTTGTTCGAAACAACTGCTTTAGAAGTAGTTATGGAAATATTATTAGTTTCCCAAAGGGTAATCTCGATTTCATCTTCAATGATAGTTTTAATTTTATTTGGCATATTTAGTAATGATCCTGCTAAATTTATTATACACTGCTTGACTCTTATGTAAATATTGTAATGCTTTTGCATTGATGAATACAGGCAATTATTGTAGAATGAAACGGTATCAAGAGGGATAGCCAATAATTTGTTTTTTTGATTTTGTATTCTTAAATATTGGTCAGCGTTTATTTTATGATTCTATGTATAAGGTGAAAAAATGATCGAAAGAATGGCAGCAGGTATTTCTTGGTTTGACTCAGAGATAGAAAACGGTTTGCCAAAAAATAAAGTAACATTAGTAAAAGGCTTGTCTGGAACCGGTAAAACAAACTTTGGATTACATTTTATTAAAGCGGGTCTCTATAATAATGAACATGCGGCTTTTTTTACGGCCAAAGATTCCCCTCAGTTAATTAAAGAAATTATTGATAATCTTGGCTGGGATTTTACCTGGGCCTACGAGCAGGATCGATTTAAAATTGTTGATGTGCGTGATTATTTAAGCAATGTTTCAGAGGGCGATTTGGAAACTACTTTTTTGACAAATTTTTTCCAGGAAATAACCAATATCATTAAAGTCCATAAAATAAAACGCCTTGTTTTTGACCCTGTTGTGCCTCAGTCACTAAAAAATGTTAATAATTTTTATTTTCGCTATCTGGATAAGTTAATTCAATTTCTGGAAAGCTCAGAACTGCAGGTAACCTCCTTACTCATTACTTCCGATAATCTTGAACAAAAGACCTCTTTGGAAAACTTAGCGACCAATGTTATTCGAATGTTCTTCAGTCGAACACCGGAGAGCTACAAAAGAACGATGTTTATTCAAAAAATGCAGAACACTTATTATAAACCAAAAGAACTTTTTTTTGATATAATATATAAAGAAGGCTTGGTTAAAATAGATTAGTATGGCACAAAAAATTCTTATTGCGGATGACGAACCAAATATATTAATGCTGACCAGTATCATGCTGGAAGATGCTGGCTATGAGACCATTCTAACTAAAAATGGAGCTCAGGCCATTGAAAGAGCCTTGAAAGATTGCCCCGACCTTATTATTACCGATATTGTTATGCCAGAAAAAGATGGCTTTGAAGTTTGTAAAACGATTAGAGCCAACAAGGGATTTAACAATGTTCCGATCATTATTCTTTCTGCTATTGGTGATGAGTTTAATAAAATCACCGGTTTCGAAGGTGGCGCAGATGATTATATTACCAAGCCATTCAATTTGGAGGAGCTCAGAACCAGAGTGCAAACCTTGCTGCTGAGAAGCAAAGATCAGAAAACAGTTGCGGACAACAATGTTAATGAATCCATTAAAACAAAAGTAGATATTGAGAAGACCGATACAGGAATTCCGGAGCTAAATCAGCTATTAAATGGTGGATTCCCGAAGGGGTCTAACATTTTATTGCAGGGACCAATAGGAACGGGAAAATCAACTATTGGCAGGCGATTTATGAGTAATGGGCTAAATAACAAAGAACGTTGTATGTTTATTACCCTAGATGACTCACCGCAAATGATAAGAAAAAGCATGAATAATATACTCACTAAACGAATAGATGAGTTTGAAGAGCTAAATTTATTTAGTGTTGTGGACGGTTACTCTTGGTCGTCTGGCGCTACCCTGAAAAAAGAGAAATATTCTATAGATGGCATATTAGATCTTAATCAACTATCAATGGTGATTTCTGACGCAGGTATGAGTTTGGGGCAGTCGATACAAAGCAAATTAGGAGGAAGACGCATCATAGACTCCATATCCTCTTTACTTATTAACTTTGACCTATCTTTGGCTCAGAGATTTTTGTCTCAACTTTGTCGCACTTCCTTGGCTTTTGGCATGGTTAACACCATTTTCGTGTTAGAGGATGGTACGGTTTCCGAGCATGTATTAAATAATATTAAATATGTAATGGACGGTGTGGTAGAAACAAAGCAAGTAGATGGTGAGTTTTATTTGCGTGTCTCCAGTATGAAATGGATCGATTATAATCGTGATTGGATAAAGGTGAAAATACAATGATTGAGAGAGCGGCTTCAGGGATTAGTGGTTTAGATGCTTTAATTGAGGGTGGGTTACCTAAAGGTAGAAATTATTTTGTTTCAGGCTCAGCAGGTAGCGGAAAAACCATTTTATCATCACAGTTTCTTTACAACGGGATCCATAAGTTTTCTGAAAAAGGTTTATATGTTTCCTTCGAGGAGCCGATCGAAGATATCCTGCAAGATTTAGGTAGATTTGACTGGAAGATAGAGCCCTATTTAACGGATGATAGTTTGAAGTATATCTACTTACCCATGTTAAAAATGGACTATGAAGAAAATATTTATAGTATGTTGACCACCATTGTTAATGAAGTTAAAGCCAACAAATTCCAACGCTTGGTAATAGATTCCTTGCCTGCGCTTGGTATGGTTTATAAAGATCAAAACAAATTAAGAAAAGATTTGTATCTAATGTTACATGAAATAAGAAAAATGGGTTGTACCACAATAATCGTGACTGAAAAACCATCAGGAGACATTGGCTTGACTCGATTTGGGATTGAAGACTTCTTGTCTCAAGGCTTAATAATGCTATATGCCAGCCATACCTATAGAGGATTAGAAATAAGGAAAATGCGTGGAACAAGCCATAGTACCGATGTCCATCGCATGCGCATTGCAGAGCAGGGTATCATTGTCTACCCAGGGGATCACCCTTATTAGTGAAAAGTGATTAGTAATTAGCTGTTAAATGAAATGCTAAACACAAAGAAGCAAGCATTTATTAATATGCAAATTGCCATTGGAAAAAAGAAGGAGCATGTAGAAGATGCAGGGTATTAATGAAATATTGCCTGACGAATTGAAGTACAGGCGAACCATCATGAAGAGGTTAGCGGATTGCTTTGAAGATCAAGGTTTTAGTAAGATCACTACGCCAACTTTTGAGCCCTATGACAACTTAGCAAAAGGTTGGGAATCCTATCTTAAAGAAAACTCAATTCAGTTCTTTAACGATCAGGGGCTACATATGGTGCTTAGACCAGAAATGACTACCCCAATCGCTCGTTTAGTTTGCTCGCGTAAAGAGCAACTTAGTACGCCACTTAAGTTATATTACATGGAAAATGTTTTTCGCAAAAATCATATTTTACGCAAAAATGAGTTTATGCAAATTGGGTTGGAGTACTTGGGTAACAGCAGTTTGGACGCCGACAGAGAAACCGTTAAAACACTTATCGATTTACTGCTGAGCGTTAATATAAAAAATTTTAAAGTTGAAATAGGTCATGTGGAGAATATACAAAATAAGTCAGAAGCTGAAATTAACGCTCTTAAAGAGGGGAAATATCAGGACTTGGCGCAAATACCCTTAATTGGCGATAGCTCAATTTTACTGGAAAAATCTCAACTTCAAGATTTTGCCAATAGCTTTAATAAGCAATATCCCCAATATGAAGACTATCTTAGTTACAACTTAGGCATGGTGGAGGACATTAGTTACTATACGGGAATAATGTTTAAGCTTATTATAGAAGGTGTAGGGTATATTGTCGGTAGCGGTGGTCGCTACGATAATTTATTAAACAAGTTTGGTTGGGATATTCCCGCCGTTGGTTTTGCTCTTGAATTTGATAAGCTGGCTATGGCGCTTAAAGACGGAGCAGATTGAACGTTCTTAAGAGTTGTAGATATATTGCAACGATTATGATATTAAAAATAGAGGCAAATGATGAACGATAAAGTAGTGACTATTGGTGTGGCTAAAGGCTATCTCTTAAAGGAAAGTCTGGCGTTCTTTAATAAATTAGGCATAGAGCCTTCGGAATTTTCCGACAGACAATTGATTTTCTTTGATAAAACCAAAAAGTATCGTTTCATGCTTCTTCGGCCTACCGACGTTCCCGTTTATGTGGAGCACGGAGTCGTTGATATTGGTATTACGGGTATGGACATAATAAAAGAAAATAAACCAGATGTTATTGTCCTAAAAGATTTGGGATTTGGTCAATGTAGGCTTGTGGTTTGCAACTCCGAGCTAAGCAAAAATGACGAGTTTTTTAGTGGACTAAAGGTGGCTACCAAGTTTGTAGAGTGTACCAAAGAATATTTTAACAATTTAGGGATAAAGGTTGATTTAATAAAATTATATGGCTCAGTTGAATTAGCAGCAATAACAGGTTTAAGTGATTTTATTGTAGATTTAGTGGCTTCTGGCCAAACGCTTAAGGAAAATAAGCTAAAAGAGGTTGCTCCTATTTTCTCCTCGACGGCACATTTAGTAGTAAATAAAGTCTTTTATAGTATGAATTTTCCCTTAATTAAAGAATTATGGAAACTCTAAGTCTATGAAATATCTTTTTGTACACGGACGCCCTAAAGAATCTTTCGTACACAGGATTACGGTCCCTTCCGATAAGTCTATCTCTCACAGAGCTATTATTTTTTCTTCTTTAGCCTTAGGTAAAACGATTATTAGCAATTTTCTTCAAGCCGAGGATACGTTGCATACCATACAAATCTTTAAAGACCTTGGAGTAAAGATTGAGCAAAAAGGGGAATTAATAGAAGTTACTGGTGTAGGACTTAAGGGCTTAAAACAAGCCTCAAAGGTACTGGACGTCGGTAATTCTGGTACAGGTATCCGCTTAATCCTGGGTGTTTTAGCCGGACAGTTATTTGAGTCCGAAATTACCGGTGATGAGTCGATACAAACGCGACCCATGAAAAGAGTAGTCAATCCTTTGCTACAAATGGGAGCAAGTTTTAAGGTGATGGATGAGCAAGGAATGTGGGTTAATGCCGCTTCCCGTGAGCAAATTACAGCTCCTTTGCAAGTTAAGGGTTCTGATAACTTGCAGGCTATTAATTACTGTATGCCAGTGTCCTCGGCACAGGTTAAAAGTGCCATATTGTTAGCGGGTCTGTATGCAAAAGGTGTAACCACCATTAGCGATCCAGGAATGTCCAGAGATCATACGGAACGGATGCTGCAACATTTTGGGGTAAGCGTAGTGACTGAAGATAATACAATAACATTAAGTCCAGGACAAGAACTGGTTTCCCCTGGAAAACTACAAGTTCCCGTCGACATCTCTTCGGCTGCTTTTTGGCTTGTCTTAGGTACTATTTTGCCAGAAGCTAAAATCACCATTCCAGGTGTGGGCATCAATCCAACTCGCATTGGGATAATCACTGTCTTAAGAGAAATGGGAGCTAATATAATGCTCACCAACGAATCTCAGATAAAAGGCGAGCCAGTGGCAGATATAACAGTGTCTAGCAGTAATCTGAAAGCGATTACCATACACGGAGACATAATTCCTACGCTCATTGATGAAATTCCAATAATTGCCGTAGCTGCTGCTTTTGCCCAAGGGAAAACCATCATTAAGGAAGCCAAGGAATTAAGAGTAAAAGAAAGTGACCGTATTAAAACTACCTGCAACTTATTACGAGAGTTTGGAGCAAACGTGGAAGAGCTGGAAGATGGCCTAATTATAGAGGGGCAATGCAGTCTGCATCCTGCGCAGATACATTCCTCTAAAGACCATCGTATCGCCATGAGTGCTGCTATTATGTCCTTAGCGATCCAAGGTGAAAGTAGTATAATAGATGTCGGTTGCATTAAAACATCGTATCCAGATTTCTTAAATACATTACAACTAATATCCAAGGGGGTTAAAGTATTGTGATAAAAATAGTAACCGCAGATTACGAAGATTGTATTAAAAATATACGCAAACGAACGTCTATCTCAGATAGACCCGAAGAAGAAAAGGTAAGACAAATTGTGCGTGATGTTCGCCACAACGGCAACAGAGCACTCTTGAAATATGTTTCAGAGTTCGAGTTCCCCGCCAACATTTTTTTTAATTTAAAAGTTACAGAAACCGAAATTGATTTAGCCTACAGCCGAGTTGACCATGAGTTTATTCGTGTTATGCAACGAGCCATTGAGAATATTAGACGATACCACGAGGCGACCTTACTTCGGTCTTGGTCAAAACCTATTTTAACCAATTCCAACTATGGCATGAAGGTAACTCCTATCCGAAGGGTTGGCGTCTATGTGCCTGGTGGAACTGCTGCCTATCCTTCGTCTGTTTTAATGAATGTAATTCCTGCTCAATTAGCTGGTGTGGAGCAAATTGTGATGGTTTCTCCGTCCAATAAAGAGGGTAAAATAAGTGATGCTGTTTTGGCAGCTGCCAGAGAACTGGGTGTTACCGAAATATATCGTATGGGGGGGGCCCAGTCTATAGCCGCTTTAGCCTATGGCACTGAGGATTTTGACCCAGTAGATAAAATAGTGGGTCCGGGAAATATATACGTGACTTTGGCCAAGAAAGAAGTATTTGGG
>CAIUUT010000037.1 GCA_903902445.1 uncultured Candidatus Marinamargulisbacteria bacterium | reverse complement strand
CACTGAGGTTTCTTAAGCTTGCACTAAACGATGAACCGACGACAACGCAAACTTCCCTAATTATTTTTCAACACCCACGCGGCCAAAATAGTCAATATGCAATAGGCAATTTTGTTCAACAGGAATCCCTAACCAATATTTTTTATCACGACACGCCTACAGATCAAGGATCATCTGGGGCACCTATAGTAAATAAAAGGACCCTTAATGTTATTGGTATTCACCAAGGTGAAAATAAGGGTCAAAAATTGCGCCAGGGGCGCCTGATCAGCTCAATTTTGGACGATCTAAAGATGTATAAACCCAACTTGTATAAAGAAATAGTAGATTCACAAAATAACTGGAGGTCGTAATTATGTTAGCAGGATTCAGTAAACTTATTTATCCGAAACAACCGGAGCCGCTATACCAAATAATTCCGGATAATAGTTACTATATGCTTAGTCTAAGCCAAGCGCAGGCCTACTTCCCCGCTTCGTTTTTGGTTAGACCTGCCTTCCTCACGCTAAGCTCTACTGTTGAAAGCCCATATCAACCGGGTCAGCCTTTAAAAAGTCTATACCAAGTAACTACTTTCCAAAAAAACGTACCTTTTCGGCTGCCAATTAGCGTTAACTTATCAACTTTTTTACCCGCCCGGTCAAATGATACTATTCGATTAACCCTCCGCTACATAGTTACTCGAGATAATCCTTTTCAACAGTTGGCCGGGAAAATGAAGGAGGTTAACCTCGTTTCTAAAATTTCTGCTGCCAGTTTAGAGTGGGGAACGGCTGTCAAAGTAAGTGAGATAGTTGCAACTCTATTGAGTTATTTGATCAAAGAAGGAAAAGAAGATACTATTTTCGAGCTTGTTCAAGATATTAACGTGTCAGATTTAAAGTCCGGTTATTGGGTAATTTATGGCGCGCGTGACACTTCAATTGAGCCACAATTATTAGAGATTCATAATGCCGAACTTCGATCTGACGCATACATGGAAAAATATTGTTATGCAATATTGAAGGTTGTTGCTATCCCTAGGCTAAAAGACGAAGCAGCACGAGAACGTTCTTGGTGGGAATTATTACAGGCAAGTAAAGAGAAAGTTCTAGCGAATCTTCGTAAGAATTCGCGGCAGCGAGATTCAAGTTTGCGTGAATGGGAATCTACTTTGACGCATGTTTATGAATTAGCGCGTAAAGATCAATCCTTCTTACTTAAAGAAATAAAACAGATCATAGGAAGGGCACAAAAAGAAATTGAAGTTGGTTTAAACCAGAATATCGAGCCTGAGGCCTTTGGTAGTAACACGTATCCGGAATCTTGGAGAGATGTTTTAGGTGTAAATGACGCAATAGAGTTAGATGAGCAGATTCGGGATTATCAGGACGCTGTGGAAATGACTGATCGATTACTGAAAGCATATACCGATTCATCTTATACGATATCCTAAAACTGAACGCATTATTTTGTCGAGATATTGTCTCTTACATCCGAAAGGTGTCGTTTACCTTTTCTGAAGATTTTTGGATATTCCGCGTCAATTTAGTAAGCTGCTTATACCATTTGACGGCAATTTACAAGACACAGGTCACAAATAAAAGGCTTGGTTATGTAAACTTGCCATTATTTATTCATACTTATATCTTCGGCATGGACAGTAATAGCGCAAACACTGTCTGTAGAAAGAGTGCCATCGCGTAGCGACGATCGTGGTCTCTGGGTGATTGATGTGCCCCGGATGCGTGCGAGTAGTGTTGTTGTCATATTTCCGCGTATGAATGGGGGCTATGCAGGAAAGAAACATGTCGGAAGTATGCAACAGACATTCTTACAGGAGTGGACAAATGGTCATTGACACCGCATTATTCGTTGTTGCGCTGTATGAAGTAGGTAAAAAGCTCGCGGAGAAGGCTGTAATAGACCCGACTCTTGAAAAAGGGCTGGAGCCTTTCAAAAGATGGCTGATAAGTGGTTACGACGCACAAAAGGCTGAGGGAGAACTGCACAGAGCCTTATTGGATGCCTTGGATGATGCCAAGGCACAGATTAGTGACTCTTTTGTGCGCTTGAAAATTGTCAATTCATTAACTGGTCTTGGCATGGACGCACACCGGATGCTAGCAGCCTGTGCAGTGGAAATGGCGCGTCCTGAT
>CAIUUT010000036.1 GCA_903902445.1 uncultured Candidatus Marinamargulisbacteria bacterium | reverse complement strand
CAATCACTTCATCTTTTGTATAGGCAATATAATCTGGTTTGTAATTTTTTGCAATTTTTTTTAACTGTGCTTGCTCTCTTTTTCCATACGTTTGTAGCAAAAATATACTTTTTATAGAAAATATTTCACGAGAATTTGAAACCAGTTTCACGTCACTAATATTATCTCCGATATAATAAATAGTTTCACATTCCTTTATGTTTGGAATGGAAAATAAATATATGGGATTACTTTTATCTTGACCAAACATTTTATATTGTGGGTATAAATCAAATCTTAAGTTTTCTGTGCTTTCAATGGAAATAACTTCTGAAAAAAACTTTCGTATATGGAAGTAGTTTAATACAAAATCAGCTTCTTCATGGGTTCTACCTGTAATTATTGATAAGTGTCCGTGTTTAAACTTTAAATTTTGTAATTCATCTATATTGAAAATACAAGACTCAGTTTCCCAGAGCCCTGGCTCAAACTTAAACTCAGCTTGATCAAAGCGACTAGAACCGAGGTAGTAAGTTTGAAAAACATCTTTTACTTTATTGTAGGAGATTTTTTCGTTATCAGGACTAACTAATTCATAGTTGTAAAGGTCTAGGTCATTTAGCATGACATTGGTGAGAATATAGGCGCAATACCAGTCATTATTGAAGCCTGGCATGTGTTTAAGGTAATCAATGGAGCTTAAGGAAATAATATGGCCACAAAAATATTCAACTGTTTTTTTAATAGCACATCTAAAAGACTTACTTGTGTCTATTAACACTCCATCAATATCAAATATTACTTTATTTTTCTGCATATTCCTTAACTTTATTTAACATGGCGTTAAGTACGTTAGACTCTCGATTTATTTCTTTTAAATTTTCTTTAATAGAATCAAGCATCGATTTTTCTAGTATTTTATTAATAGCATCAATAATGTTTTTCTCTTGTAAATTACCTCTAAGCTCAGGGAAGATAAGCTTATTTTCCTTGGTGTTTACCAGAGAAGTATATTTAACCTTTTTGTTTAAATATCTTAAGAGCCAACTTTTTCCATGTGTTTTTAATATCGGGAAATTAAGAATGGCGCCGATTAGTCCTTTGAAATTAACTACTTCCGGGTAGTTAAAGGGAAAGACAATCAGGGAGGGCACCGATAAATAGGCCAATTCAATATTGTTGGTGCCAGGAATAGTAATGGCTAAGTAAGCGCTTTTCATTAACTCCAAGCTTTTATCTTTGTAGTAGATGGTTCCCTCTTCCACATACTGCTCTAATAATTTATCAGGAATGTAGGAGGAAATACTGAATACACATCGGTATTGGGCAGATACATGCTTAGAAACATTCTGGAACAAGGGGAATAGATGCTTAAATTGTTCTGGTCTGCTACCTGGGAAGAAAACAATATTGCGTTTTCTGCTCAGGTCTTTAACTACCGTTTTGTCTAGGTCTTCATTTTGTAATGACGAAAACATCAAGTCACCGTCTTTATCTCTTAAAAAAAATGCATTAAAAAACAATTTCCAGCTTTTCTGTCCTTCAGTATAGGCAATGGCTTTGTATTTATAGCGCAATTTAAGGAGTACCGCCTCAAAGAGGTCTCCACCTAAAAATACTATTACGCCATTTTTGCTGTGTTTAAAGGGAAGCGAGCGAAGTCGTTTGTCAAAATCCTTGGCTCTAAAGACGTAGTCGATTTCACGAATACCTAAGGCTACCTCTTCTTCATTTCCTGTGGAAAAGCGACAAGGGAGAATAAATAAGCTGACTCTAGCTTGAGGGTGGTTTTTTTTTACTTCTTGGACAAAGGGTTTTACCCAAGTCGATATTTCTCCCGGTCCGTTAGTAGTAATAAATATATCAAACATAATTAAAATACTTAAGGAACATACTTTGCGATAAATTAACAATATTGCTTTGCGGGAAATCGGCTTCTTTAACAAGTTGCAGCGCCGTTTTACAAATCCCAACATCTTGAAACGTGTGTGCGTCAGAATTAATAATTATTTTATTACCAATTTGCTTAGCTAGCTTCAATAGATTTAGTCCTACTTCGTAGGAACCCGGTCTAATGTAACCATAGGATGAATTGTTTACTTCAATAAGAACATCATTGATTAAGGCTTTTTCTAATACAGGACCAAAGTTAAAAGGTATTTTTGGATTATCAATATGGCCTAATATTTTTACTTTTTTGTTATCTAATACATTAAGATATCCGTTAGTAAATTGTTCTTTTGTATAATAGTAAGGGATAACTCCAGTATGGTAGCTGGCTATTGTATAATCCAGTTCTGACAGTATGTGGCTTTTTAAATCTACAGTGCCTTGTTCATCTAATATATTGAGTTCAGCTCCTCTTAATACTATAACTCCATTAATTTCACGCGGTAGAATGCGTAAATTCATAAAATAGTATTCCTTTGGAGCATCTGTCATTGCTGGGGCATGGTCAGAAATACCAACATATTTAAGCCCAATGGAGTTAGCTTGACTCGCTATCTCAGTGATTGTAGAATATGCGTGTTGGCTAGCAACAGTATGAATGTGTAAATCGGCTATTAATTTCATAGACCTTAATTTTATGTTATTTTTATGATTCCTACAACTTCAAGTATTACTTATATCGCTTAAGAAGCTCGTCTTCAATCTGGTCTATTGTGACTCCTGCATCAACAAGGGCAACTAATAGATGAAAAATTAAGTCGGAGGATTCATAAATTATTTCGGAACTGTTCTTATTCTTTAACCCGATAACAGTCTCTATGGCTTCTTCTCCAACTTTCTGAATAATCTTATCAGAGCCTTTGTTAAACAGTCTGGCGACATATGATTCTTCAGGGCTTTGTTCTTTCCTGCCTACAATTTTAGCATAAAGATCGGTGATAATTTCAAAGGCGGATGGTTTTGATTCAGCACTAACCAAACTTCTGAAATAGCAACTATAGTTGTTAGTATGACAAGCTGGACCTAATTCTTTGACAAGATATAGCAAAGAATCATTATCACAATCTACTTTAATGTCGATAATTTGCTGTTTATTGCCAGAACTCTCACCTTTTATCCAAAGCGATTTTCGTGACCTTGAGAAATAGGTTGCATACCCTGTGGAAATAGTTAGATTTATTGCTTCCAAATTGGCGTAGGCTTGCATTAGCACTTTCCCAGAGTAATAGCTTTGTGTCACTACTGGGATTAAATTATTTGTAAATTTCAGTTCGTTAATATTTAACATATGATTCCAATATTTTAGTCAGCCATCCATTCTTCAAACCTAGAAAGCACAAAATCTTTTTCAAACGGTTTGGAAAGATAATCATTACATTCGTTTTGAATTGCCCCGACTATCGTTGAGTATTCG
The DNA here is from genome assembly GCA_903902445.1 of uncultured Candidatus Marinamargulisbacteria bacterium. Taxonomy (GTDB): domain Bacteria; phylum Margulisbacteria; class Riflemargulisbacteria; order GWF2-35-9; family GWF2-35-9; genus CAIUUT01. The sequence goes on along the minus strand of CAIUUT010000036.1, from coordinate 5,775 downwards.
CGATCAGAAGTAATCATAGTAATAACACACTTTTTTTGTTCTGGTCTTCTATATTTACTTTCAATTTCTCTAATAATTGGGAGCACGTCTAAGCCACTTTTATCTGGCATGTAAATATCTAAGGTGATAAGTTCAAAAGGAGTATTCTCCTTCCAAGCTTTTTCATATTCCTCAAGGGCTTGATCTCCCCCTTCACATTCTACTATTGCGCCTTTATCTGACAAAATTGAGACTAATTTTTTTCTGCTAATTAATTCATCATCAACAACCATTATTTTCATATTATTTCCCCAGTACTTGTTGTTATAAAAATAGTTTACAATAGTTTATTTTAATTAGCAAACCCTTAGAAAGTATATTTTATATATAGATATTTTTTTGAGTTGACGTCTATTTTCACCCTATTATCTATTTCATGGCCAATAATCCAAATAATTTTATCTTTATCACAGAGTAGGTGTGTTTCTTTTCTTTTTGTGGTAGGGATTTTTTTGTCGATAAAATAGTCCTTCAATTTTTTAAAATGACTCATTCCTAAGGGGATAAATTTATCTCCCACTTTTTTAACTCTAATATGCAAACTATTTGTGTCAATTTTTTCCAAATCTAGACATGCTACCTCATTATTTTCTTTGCTAATTAATGGATGACTTACTTCCTGAACAGTTAATGAAAACTCTTGGAATATATTCTCTCCGAATGAAATTAGAAGATTATCTTCGGATGCTTTCGATTTTAAGGCAGTGAAGAAAAATATATCGTATTCTTTTAGACACAATAAGTTCGAACTTAATTTCATTTGAGAGTTTGCTCTAGATGTACTAAGAAAGCTTAATACTTCTTCAATAATGCTAGAGGTAATGCGTAGATCTTCCCAGGGCAAAAGCAACCTTTTAATTACTTCACATTGAATAAAAATATCAAGTTTATGCAATTGCGAAATACTATACTTAGACAGACTAGAAATTTCTTCGAGGCTTTTATCTACAGTTTTTTCAAGGTAGGAGGCTAAGTTGTTGGTTAGCCTGACATGTCTTGAAAGGGTATTGTCTAAAGCAGGGTTAATGGAATTCTTGATCAGGGGAATCACTACTTGTCTTAGCTTATTACGAGTAAAGTTAACGTCAAGATTACTACTATCTTCACAAAACTGTAATTTATTTTCTTCGCAGTATGCATATATTTCGCTTTTTGAAACTTCTAGCATGGGTCTAATAATCTTAACCTTATCTCTTATCCATTCCCTCTTTATCCCCATGAATATTCCTGAGCTTCCGGATAAAAACTGCATAAGAATGGATTCTGTTTGATCTCCTTGATGATGAGCTGTAACTATTATATTTGCGCCAATTTCTTTTGCAGTTTCTTCGAGTAATCGATATCTAAATATTCTGCCGGTTTCCTCTATGCTTTTTTTTAATAGCTTTGATTCCTTTAAAATGTCTGCTGTTTTAGTGTAAAACATTATATTCTTTTTTTGGCAAAAATCATGACAAAAATTTTGTTCAGAACTCGACTCCTCTCGAAGAGAATGATTTAAATGAAATGCTGATATTGATACATTGCATAGGCTAAGGAGAAAGTGGAGGCAAGACACTGAATCGGCTCCCCCAGAGAGAGCCACTAAAACGTGGTCGTTGATGGTGAATAGTTCTTTGCTAAATTTTTTCATACTTTTGCCCAATTATTTCCATTTACTCAACTTCTCATCTATTTTATAATGTTACTACTTTAAGCCATAAAGATAAACTGCTTCTAAGGGTGCAACGATTAATGATTGATATTATAAATAAAATTAAGGACGATTTTTGGACTCTTTTGCAAGAATCAAATTCCCCAGATAAAATTGATTCTTTGCGAGTTAAATATTTAGGGAAAAAAGGTGATTTAACCAGCCTTTTAAAGCAATTGGCCAGTTTATCTATTGAGGAAAAAAAGTCAACAGGTGCGCTTATTAATCAGCTAAAAGATGATATTACACTCAAACTAGAAGAAAAATTTAAATATATTGAAGATCAAGCTTTCAAAACCCAATTACTCAACGAGAAAATTGACTTTACGTTGCCTGCCAATAAAATTAAAAAAGGAAAACTACATCCTATAACTTTAGTGAACAATGAAATCCAAGCGATTTTTCAGGAGTTAGGCTTTATTATTGCTGAAGGCCCAGAGGTTGAAAATGATTATTATAATTTTAGTGCACTTAATTTTCCTGCTGACCATCCTGCTAGGGACATGCATGATACTTTTTATTTAGATTATCATGAACCAAGGCTTTTGCGTACTCATACTTCTGGTACACAAATTCATGTTTTAGAGCAGTTTAAGCCTCCAGTTAGAGTCATTATGCCGGGAAAAGTGTTCCGCAGTGATGCAGACATATCTCATTCCCCTGTTTTTCACCAAGTTGAAGGCTTGTATGTGGATAAAAATGTTTCCTTTTCACATTTAAAAGCTGTTTTGCAGTATTTCCTTGAAAGTTTCTTTTATAAGGGAGCTTCAATCAGAATGCGACCTAGTTTTTTTCCTTTTACCGAGCCAAGCGTAGAGGTAGATGTGGCTTGTGTTATTTGTAAAGGTAAAGGTTGCAGCATGTGCAAACAATCCGGTTGGATTGAGATATTAGGCGCTGGATTAGTGGACCCAAATGTTTTAAAGAATGTTAATATAGACCCAGATATATATAGTGGCTTTGCCTTTGGCGTGGGGGTTGAGCGGCTTGCTATTTTAAAATATGGAATAAATAATATTAAATTATTTTATGACAATCATAACTTTTTTTTGGAGCAATTTTAATGTTAGTACCTATTAACTGGCTTAATGATTTTATTGATATTCAAGAAACACCAAATATATTGGTGGAAAAATTACTTGAGCATAGTTGCGAAATTGAAGAAATCATCAACAAGTCTAAAGACATATCAAATGTTTTTGTAGGGCGTATTTTAGCCATTGATAAGCATCCAGATGCAGATAAATTAGTGGTTTGTCAGCTGGATATGGGCAAAGAAAAACTGCAAATTGTCACTGGGGCCACCAATGTAAAGGTTGGAGATGTTGTGCCTGTGGCGGTTGATGGAGCAAAATTACCTAAAGGTATACAAATAAAAACTTCAAAATTAAGAGGTGTCTTGAGCCAGGGCATGCTGTGCTCGGAAGTTGAGTTAAATTTAGCGCAAGAATCAGCGGGGATATTTATATTACCACGAGATGTAGAATTGGGTATTAGTGTAATAGATTACTTGAAATTGGATGAGGTTATATTAAATCTTAATATTCTGCCAAACCGAGCTGATTTAATGAGTATACAGGGAGTTGCTAGAGAGCTGTCTGCTGTTTACCGAAAGCCAGTTAATAAAATCAACATTAGTGAGCTACCCGTAAAAGATGGAAGGCTTCGAATTGTTAATGAGGCGCCTGAACTCTGTCAGAGATACATTGGTGTTGTTATTAATAATGTAAAAATTGGTTCCTCTCCAGAATGGTTACAAAAGCGTTTAAAAGATGTAAATATTAAGCCCATAAACAATATTGTAGATGTTACTAATTATGTCATGATGGAATTAGGGCAGCCATTGCATGCATTTACATATTCTTTAATAGATGATTCTCAGATTACTATTCGTAAGGCTAAAGATGATGAAGAAATGACGCTATTGAATGATGAAATTCTTAAGTTAAATTCTACACATCTTATTATAGCGGATAAACATAAGCCGATTGCTCTAGCCGGAGTAATGGGAGGTAAGTACTCATCTATTATGGAGGATACTGCTAATATTGTTTTGGAAGCTGCTTGCTTCGACGCGGTGTCTGTGAGAAGAGCGGCTTTTAGCCTCGGGTTGCGGACGGAGTCTTCGCAGCGTTTTGAGAAAGGTGTGGATTTCAATAATGTAGAAATTGCTATTCGTAGAGCTATATTGCTTATTTTAGAGTTAGCGGGTGGAGAGGTTACTCAATATTCTGACGTTAAAGAAAAAGAACCAAAAAAAGTAGCAATTAAATTTAGACCTAAGCGGATTAATGAATTATTAGGCACAAATTTGGAAAAAAACGAAATGCTTACAATTTTAACCTGTCTAGGTTTCGTTTTACAAGATGAAAATATTATTGTGCCCTCTTATAGGGCCGCTGACGTTTACAGAGAGGCAGATCTTGTTGAGGAAATAGGCAGATTCCACGGGTATAACAATATTTCGCCCGTACTTCCTGAAATTAATGATTTTTCTAAAAACTGCAAGCCAATTTCTCACTTTTCTATTAATAATAAGTTAAGAGAAATGCTTACTGGGTTTGGGGCAAATGAAATTGTTTCCTACTCAATGATTTCACCTCTTGAATCAAAACAACTATATAATAAAAAAACTTTGGCTATAAAAAATCCGTTAAGTATTACAGAATCGGTGTTGCGCCCAAATTTATTAGTCTCACTTCTTAAGAATTGTGAATATAACTCTAAGAACTTAGTACAGGATTTAAAAACTTTTGAAATAGGAAATATTTTTTACAACCAAGATGGTTCGATAAAAGAAGAGTTATGTTGTGCTGCTTTGTTTACTGGAAAGAAGGAGAAAACATCTTTTGAAAAATCCGAAAGATTATTTGATTTTCCTGATTTAAAAGGAATTGTTGAAGATATCCTTCAAAATTCAGGGATCAAGAAGATTACATACTTTGAAAATAATTCTTTTCCTTTTTTGCATGATTTTAGATCAGCAGAAATTAGAATCGGCAAAGCTATACTTGCGATTTTTGGAGAAGTTCATCCGGTGATTCAGAAACAGTATGATTTTAGACGAAAATTATATTATTTTGAAATCTTTATCGATAACATAATTAAATACCAGTCTAACAAGAAACAATTTAAACCTTTTTCTCTATATCCCGTGGTGAAGCGTGATGTTTCTTTTTGGATTGACAAGAAAATTGCCTACGAAACAATTATTAAAGTTATTGAGCAGGCAAAGCCACAATTTCTTGTAGACATTAAGTTAGCTGATATATATGACGGCAACAAGTACGGTGAAGAAAAAATAAATTATGCTTTTTCAATTATTTTCCAGAATCATGAGGCTACACTAACTGAAGAACAAGTAAATATCGATTTCAAGAAGATTGTAGCAACCTTAGAAAGTAAATTATCTCTAATTTTCGCATAACATGGCTTTAACCCCCATGATGAAACAGTATTTTGAAATTAAGCAGCAGCATGAAGATGCTATTGTTTTTTTCCGCTTGGGTGACTTTTATGAAATGTTTTATGATGATGCATACAAAGCTTCAAGAATATTGGGATTAACACTTACCTCTCGCGGGCAAGATGATCAGGGCGAGAAAATACCTATGTGTGGAATCCCCTATCATGCAGCAAATAACTATATTCCTAAGTTACTGGCTCAAAATATTAAAATTGCTATTTGTGAACAAACTGAAGATGCAAGTTTGTCTAAGGGGCTCACTAAACGAGAGGTTATAAATATCATCACTCCTGGGACAATTCTTGAGGATAATATGCTGCTGGCGAATCAAAATAATTATTTATTGGCGACTTCGTTAGATGTGGTTAGAAATGTTTATGGTTTGGCCTATACCGACATTTCAACAGGAGAGTTTTTCGTAACGGAAATAAGCAATTTTAGTAATTTACTAGAGGAAGTGGAACGAGTTAACCCAAGAGAGATTCTAATATCCCCTCAGATTGATCGCTCAGTATTTCAAGGATATTTTACAACCTTCTATGAGCCTCTAAATGTAAAAGAGGCTACTCAATTAGTT